>DYIT01000077.1 GCA_020723505.1 Candidatus Kuenenia stuttgartensis | reverse complement strand
CATCAGAGAAAACTTAAGCGCCCGCCGCCCGAAGATTCCGGACTCTTCGCCCCTGTGCGCAGCCAATCAGCGACTTCTGACGTATAGAGGGCTGTGACGCGCGGCGCTCTATCTGTGCGGGATTGAATCGAAACCCGTATACGGCCTCAGGGCGGCGGGTATCGAGACCGAGCCGTCTTCCCTCTGGTGGTTTTCGAGCACCGCGATAATCGCCCGGCTGACCGCTACAGCGGTGCCGTTCAGGGTGTGCACGAAGCGGGTGCCCTTGTCCCCCGGATCCTTGAAGCGGATCTTGAGCCTCCTGGCCTGGTAGTTGGTGCAGTTGGAGGCGGATGTGACTTCGCCCCACTCGCCCTCGCTGCCCCTGCCGGGCATCCACGCCTCCATGTCGTATTTCCTGTACGCGGGGCCTCCCAGCTCGGCGGTGCAGCAGTCGACAATCCTGTAGGGGATTTCGAGCGATCCGAATATGCGCTCCTCGATGGCCACCAGGTCTTCGAGGATGGAGTCGGACTGTTCCGGGGATGCGTAGACGAACATCTCGACCTTGGTGAACTGGTGGACGCGGTAGAGCCCTTTCGAGGCTTTGCCGTAGGCTCCGGCTTCGGTCCTGAAGCAGTGCGAGAGGCCGCCGAGCTTGACGGGGAGTTTCTGGAGGATCCGGTCGCTCAGCATGCCGCCGAGGGTTATCTCCGCGGTGCCGATGAGCGAAAGGCCCATGCCTTCCACGGAGAACACCTGGGTTTCCGGGCCGCGGGGGCTGAAGCCGATTCCGTCGAGGATTTCATCCTTCGCGAGGTCGGGCGTGGAGCACAGCTCGAAACCCTCGGAAGACAGGGCGTCGAGGGCGAACCTGACGAGCGCCAGCTCCAGGATGACGCCCTGGTTCTTGAGGAAATAGAAGTTCTTGCCCGAGACCCTGGTTCCGGAGTCGAAGTCGATGATGTCGAGCATCGTTCCGATCTCGACGTGGTCGCGGGGCTTGAAGGAGAAGCGAGGCGGGTTTCCCGACTGCCTGACGACCCTGTTGTCCTCCTCGCTGCCTCCGACCGGAGCGGCGGGATGGGTCAGGTTGGGGATTGTCCGCAGCATTCCGAAAAGCGAGGATTCGACGGATTCCAGCTCCGCCGCGGCCGAGGCGAGCTCGTCCCTGAGCCTCCTTCCCTCCTCCTTGAGCATGGCTTTCCGCTCCTCGGGGATGGCAGGGCCGCCCGATTTCCCGACCTCCTTCTGCCTGCGCCTGAGCTCGTCGGATTTCGCGATGAGCATGGAGCGCTTCGAGGCGAGGGCGCCGAGCGCGGCGAGATCGCAACGCGCCCTGCGGTTCGCGCAGTTCTTCCCGATTTCCTCCAGGTTGGAGAGCACGTATTTGAGATCGAGCATGTTCGAGTCCCGAAAAGTCAGAATGCCTGTTCCTGCAGGAACCTGGCGAACACGGCCGCCGGGCTCGAATCCGCTCGCCCCTTTGGGACGGCGACGAAGCAGGACCTGCGGATGTCGAGCCCCTTGAAATCGAGGATCCTCAGCCTGTCGAGCCTAGGATTCCCGGAGATCGACCGTTCGGACACATAGGAAATGCAGGGGCCGTGCATCACGGCCTGTTTGGCGGCTTCGGTGCTTCCCACCACGCAGGCCACGGAGAGGTCCGACGGATTGATGCCGGCCTTTCCGAGCGCCTTCTCGAACTCCCTTCGCGATCCGGATCCCGCCTCCCTGTGGACGATTGATTCCTTGAGCAGCTCCCTCAAAGAGACCGCCTGCCTCGATGCCAGGCGATGATCGAGCCCTGAAACGAGGACAATCCTGTCGGACGCGAACCTTGTCAGGGACATCCTGGGGTCGTCGATTTCCGATCCTATGACCCCGACGTCGATCTCGCCCGCCTTGAGGCGCTTCACGACCTCGCCGGAGTCGGAGACTTCGAGGGTCACGCCCAATCCCGGGTACTTCGCGCAGAACTCCGGGAGAACGCGCGGAACGAGGTAGTTCCCGGGGATGGTGCTCCCTCCAATCCTGAGCGTGCCAGTGACCGACCCGGCCAGCGAGGTCACCGCGAGGGCGGCCTTGTCCCTGAGCACGGAGAGCTGGTCGGCATATGCGAGGAACAGCTTTCCGGCGTTCGTCAGCCTGGCCTTCCTGCTCGACCTGTCTATGAGCATGGAGCCGAGGATTTCCTCGAGCTTCTGGAGGTGCTGGCTGACGGTGGGCTGCGAGAGGTCCATGGCTTCGGCGGCCTTGGAGAAGCTGCCCGTCCGGGCAATCTCCCGGAAAGCCCTGATTTGCTGGAAGCTGAACTCGTCCGGAGCCCTGTTCTGCATATGCCGAAATCCGGGAAAGAGCCAAGGAATCTAGCAATGCCGACCGATGATCGCATATTGTAGGAATCGGGCGGGCAATTTCAATGCAATTGCATCTTGTTGGCTTCAAAAGTGTTGCGGCGCGCCGGCGCCGCCGGTCCCGCATCGCGGTCCGGAATCGGATGCGGGGCGGGCGCATGCGCGTCAGGTTGACGCATATGGGGACGGGCTCGGGGACCGTCCGAGGGCATTTTTCGGGAGCTCAAGCCAGCCTGTTCCATATCGCGCCGGCTGCGCGGAGCGCGGCTCTGCGCACCGGCCTTGGCATGCGATTGAGGAGCGCGGGCAGCCAGGGAGAAGCGAGCGACGCCAGCATTCCTAACAGCAGGAACGGGCCGGAGCGGAGCGACGTCCGCTTCCCGCGCCTTTCGAATCCGACGACCTCCCCCAGGATTTCTTCGCGCGAAACGGTTTCGCATACCGCGTCAGCGGCATCGCCCTTGGCGAGAAACGCGGCTCCCTTCGATCCGATGCACCTGTGCGCCACGAGGATGCCGCGTTTTCTGAACAGCAGGACGGATCCGGGCCGCGGCCGGGGCGGAGCCTCCTCGACAATCAGGAAATCCCCGGGATGCAGGAGCGGTTCCATGCTCCCGCCTGCGAACGCCACCCTGAGCGCCCATCCTCTGGCCAGCAATTCGGCCCCGAGCCCGGGATGGTCGGGAAGGTCCGCGATCCTCCGCCTTGCGTTGGATGGAGCCATGCATCAAGGATAGCATCATATTCCACACGAAGCACGCGGCCAGGCGCTTCGCGTGGAATATGCGGGTATTCCCGGCACGGAGTCCGCGATCTTCCAGATCCGGATCCGGTCCGCTCCCCGCGACCGGCTCTTAATCGCTGCCAGGTTCCATGCATCCTTGCCTTTCCCCGCGGACGAACGTATAATTCATGTTTCGTCCGCATTTCCCTAACTCTATGGCAGCCATAATGCATTCAAACAGAAGACTCCTGCAGGAATTGAAAAGACCGGCTGGAAGGCACGCGCGAAGCGCGTGATATGACCCGGACGGGCCCGGGCCTGAATACTTATCCGGTTCCGGCTGGTCCGGGTCATTGTTACAAACGGCACGATGGCTCAGGAAACGGGAGCATTGACGCATGGAGAAACCTCCCGGAAGGTGCTTTTCGGGAGATACGAGACCCTGGAGCTCGTGTCCAAGGGCGGGATGGGGTCCGTCTACAGGGCGCTCGACCTCGAGCTGCACAGGATTGTCGCGCTCAAGGTCCTTCTCGGAGGCAACGCCGCGACCGAGGAGCACATAACCAGATTCCGTCGCGAGGCAAGGGCCATCGCTTCCCTCAAGCATCCGAACATCATTCCGGTGTTCGACGTGGGCGAGAGCGAAGGCGTCCATTTCTTCACGATGGAGTTCATCGGCGGGCGCAACCTCGAGGACCTGATTAAATCCGGGACCCTGGGGCTTGACGCGGGACTCAGGGCGTTCGTCCAGGTCTGCAAGGCAATCCAGTTCGCGCACGACAACGGAATCATCCACCGCGACATCAAGCCGCACAACATCATAGTGGATCCGGACGGCAACGCCCACGTGATGGATTTCGGGCTTGCGAGGGACATCGAGTCCCAGACCAGGATAACCATGACCGGGATGACCATGGGCACCCCGCCATACATGCCGCCCGAGCAGGCGAGGGGGCTTCTGGACGAGCTTGATTCGAGGAGCGACGTTTATTCCCTGGGCGCGACGCTGTACGAGATGCTATCGGGAAGCCCTCCCTACGAGGGATCCTCGGGCATGGAAATCATGCTCAGGGTCATCGAGGAGGATCCGGTCCCCGTAAGGAAGCTGAACCGGTCTGTTCCGGCGGATTTGGAGACCATCTGCCTCAAGGCCATGGCGAGAGAGCCGGACAAGCGCTACTCCGGCGCGGACGCCCTGAGGCGGGACATAGAGAGGTTCCAGGCGGGCCGCAGCATACACGGCAGGCCCCCGCGCGGACGCCTGGCCCGCGGCGCGACGATTATCCGGAAGCAGCTCGTGAGGCACGTCATCCTGACGATCTTCTCGGTCGTCGCCCTCGCCACTGCGTTCTCGTACTTCAGCGTCATGGAATACCGGGACCGGGTCGAGATGATTGACACGAGGTCTGCCGAGCTGCCTCTCTACAGGGAGGATTTCCAGAAGCCCGTCCCGGAGTCGGGCGCCAGGGACGGGTGGCGCATACTGGGGGGAACGGCGGGGCGCGCCTCCGAGGGGCCCGGGGTAATGACCCTTGTCCCCGGTCCCGGCGTGCGAAGGGCCGTCTGCGTCAATTCGAGGGACGTGTTCAGCGGGTTCTGCAGCGGAACCAAGATACAATTCGACGCGTACATCCCCAAGGAAGCCGGAGGGGCGGGCGAGTTCGGCATTTTCCTGTTCGCGGAGAATCCCGCCGAAACGGGAGGGGCCGCGATTCCGGAGAGGACCTCGGACGCGGTTTTCGACGCGCTCCAGAGGACCGGCTACCATTTCGTCCTCGGCGCGGACTGGAACACCCATGTCCTTCTCCTGCGCGAGGGGAGGATTGCCGCCTCGAGCGACCGGGTGAGGCTGAAGAAGGGGAAAAGCATTTTCGGCCAGCCGCTGTACACCGTGGCGGTGGAGAAGCAGGGCAGGGACATCCGCCTCATAATCAACGGGGACCTTGTGCTTTCGTTCGCGGACGACTTCCCCCTCGGCGGCGGGGCAAAGCGCTCGGTGTGGGGCTTCCACTCGTCGGCTCCCGGCCTCGTCCTGGACGATGTACAGGTCTCGAAGATTGGCGTGGCTCGTTTCGGGGACCCCCTCGAGATGGGCGACGACCACTTTTTCCTCGGGCACTACGAGGACGCGCTCGACCGGTACGCGCTTGCGCTCGAGAGCTTCAGGGACACGACGACCGCTGCCAGGGCTGCGTACTACGCTGCGGTCTGCAGATACTGCATATGGAAGGAGAAGGGCAGGGGCGCGCAGTCGGAGGTCGAGAGGGACTTCTACGCGGTCGTGAACTCCGATCCGTCCGGCGAATTCGCCTCCAGGGCGAGGCTTTTCATGGCGGCCAGGATGCACCCTCAGGACCCGGAGTCTGCATCGAAGACCGTCGAGCTCGCAAGGCCCGCAGAATCGAACATGAGGAACGCAGCGGATATTTTCGCCCTGGAGAGGGGAATCGCGTTCCTCGAGATGGCGAGGGCCGAATGGTGCAAAATCGCGCAGATTGAGGCCGACCGGAACGCCTCGAAGGATCAGGTGCCGGCCTTCGAGAAAGCCATGAGGAAGTATCTGGAGGCGGCGGCGGCCTTCCTCGAGAGGCTGAACTCGGGCAAGCCGTCCGACGGATCGTTCGCATGCATGGCGAGCTTCCTCGAGGGCCTCGCGAGGAGAGGCCTGGACCAGCACGAAAGGGCGGAGGCGTGCTTCAGGATGGCGATGGGACGGTTCGCCACCGCCCCGGTGCCGGCCGCGATGGCGGCGGCGGAGCTTGCGCGGCATTCGAGGATGTCGAACGACGACCAGAAGGCGATGGACATCCTCTGGGAGGCGTACGGGGACGCGGGCGAGGGGGGGCCGATTGGCGATCTCCTCCTGCTGGAGATTTGCGGAACGCTGAGGAAAATCAGCGATTTCGGGGAGGCTCTAAAGATATACAGGGGCATTCTGGACAGGGCGGATGCGTCGAAGAACGCCGGGCTGGCGGCCTTAGCGCTGGTGGAGATGGGCGTCACCTCCGCGGAATCGGCCTTCTCCGGGGATCCCGGGAAGGCTGCGGCCGGGATTGAGAGGGCAAGGTCCTACTGGAAGGAGGCGGCCGAGAAATACGGGAAATCCGCGGAAGGTCCGGTCCTCAAGGACCTGCTGGAGGCCGAGAACTACCAGGGGTATCTCCCCGCCCCGCTCAGGCCGGCGTATCACGTCCCGCTTCTCGGCATCGGAGGGGCTCTGGATGCCGTCAGGTCGGCCGCCGCCGGCTCCGGATTCGAGGCCGAACGCCGGGCCGCGGGCCTTCACGTCCCCCTGGCGGCAATGTTCGAAGGCGAAGGCGAAGGGGCCCGAATCGCGTCGCAGGCGGCGAAACTCCTTGAAAACAGGCCCAATTCGGTTCTATCCTACTGGCTTGGGATTCTGAGCCAGACGGCCGGTGACGTGGACAAGGCGGAGGATTTCTACAAATCGGTGTGGACGGCGTATCAGCCCAGGGCATGGCCGTACAACCTTTCGCTTGAGCGGCTCCTTGAAATCCGCCGCAGCCGGAAGTGACGGAGAAGATGACCCCCACGGAATACGACCCTTCCATTTCCGAGACATACAGAGCCATCGGGGTGACGTTCTCGACGATAGTGTGCAAGAACAGCCTCATGGCGGAATGCGTCAGGAAGGCGAAACAGGCGGCGGCGTCCGACGTGACCGTCCTCCTCCTCGGCGAGAACGGCACGGGCAAGAACCTGATAGCGCAGGCAATCCACAACGCTTCGCCCAGGGTGAAGGGGCCTTTCATCGCGGTGAACTGCTCGGCGTTCAACGAGACGCTCCTCGAATCCGAGCTTTTCGGCCACGAGCGGGGGTCATTCACCGGAGCCGAAAAGACCAGGAAGGGAAGGTTCGAGCTCGCTCACAGGGGCACGCTCTTCCTGGACGAGATCTCCGAGATGTCCCCGCAGGCCCAGGCGAAGATTCTGAGGGCGGTGGAGTACAAGCAGTTCGAGAGGGTCGGCGGGGAAGCGACGCTGGACACGGACGTGCGGATTATCGCCTCCACGAACAGGGACCTCGAGGATCTCGTGAAGAGGAACGAGTTCAGGCAGGACCTCTTCTACAGGCTGAACGAGGTGGCCGTCAGGATTCCTCCATTGCGCGAGAGGCGCGATGAAATCCCGCAGTTCATAAGCTATTTCATCGAGGAATCGTGCAGGAAGCTCAGAATCCCCAGGAAGTCGATATCGAAGGAGGCGCTGGACTTTCTCCTCAAGCATGACTGGCCGGGCAACGTGAGGGAGCTCAGGGGCGTGATAAAGAGGGGGGTCGCATTCGCAATTGGCGACGAAATCGTATTCTCAGACCTCGGGCTGGACGTGAACCTGATGCCCTCCGACCTTGATCTCGTCGAGCAGGGAGAGCTCTCGCTCGATTCGATGGAAAAACTGCACATCCAGAGGGTCCTGAGGCTCACGGCGGGCAACAAGAGGAAGGCCTGCGAAATACTCGGAATCACCAGGCCGACGCTGGACAACAAGATAAGCAAGTACGGTATCAAGGTGTGAGGAGATTCAGCATGAAGAACGCTATCGGCATCCGCCTTGAGGACAAGAACCGGTGGGAGCGCAGGACGCCCCTGGTCCCGGGCGACGTCGCCGGCCTTTTGGGCCTTGGCGTGGCCGTCAGGCTGCAGAAATCCCCCGTACGGGCGTTTTCCGAGGACGAGTACGCCGGGGCTGGAGCGGAGATTGCGGAGAGCCTCGGCGGAACCGGGATTGTGCTCGGCATCAAGGAGATGCCTGAGGGCAGCTTCGAGCCCGGCGGGGTCTACGCGTTCTTTTCGCACACAATCAAGGGCCAGAAGCACAACATGGGGATGCTCCGGACCATCATGAAGAGGAAGTGCACGCTCATCGACTACGAGAAGATCACCGACGACGCTGGCAGGAGGCTCATCTTCTTCGGGAACTGGGCCGGGCTTGCGGGGATGATTGACACGCTTTGGGCGCTTGGCAGGCGGCTCCTCGCCATGGGCGTCGAAACCCCGTTCGCGGCGATAGAGCAGGCTTGGAAGTATCCTGACGCGGCGGCAGCCAAGGAAGCCGTGTCCCGTGCGGGCGCCGCGCTGAGGAAGAAGGGGCTTCCGAAGGCTCTCTCGCCCGCCGTGTTCGCCTTCCTCGGCTATGGGAACGTGTCGAGGGGCGCGCAGGAGATATTCGACCTCCTGAAGTGCGAGGAAATCGGGCCCCCGGAGATCGGACCGCTGGCGCGCAGGTCCAAGCCCCCTGTCAGGAAGGTCTTCAAGGCGATCTTCAAGGAGTCCGATCTGGTCGAGCCCGCGGTTCCGGGCGCGAAGTTCGAGCTGGGCGACTATTTCGCGAATCCGGGGAAATACAGGTCGAAATTCGCCGGGCACCTGCCCGATTTGACTGCGATTGTGAACTGCGTCTACTGGGACGCGAGGTATCCGAGGTTCGTGACCGTCTCGGACCTGAGGCGGCTGTTCGAAGCTGGCGAGCCGAGGCTCAAGGTAATCGGCGACATCTCGTGCGACGTGGGGGGATCCATCGAAGCGACGGTCAAGACCACCACGCCGGACAATCCGGTCTTCGTGTTCAATCCCGCCGACGGCGGCGCGACCGACGGCGTCGAGGGCGACGGGGTCGTGATTCTCGCGGTGGACAACCTGCCCTGCGAGCTGCCCAGGGAATCCTCATCCGAGTTCTCGAAAGCCCTGCGGGATTTCGTGCCGGCGCTCGCGCGCGCGGATTTCGGGGCCGATTTCGAAGCGCTCAATCTCCCCGAGCCCGTGAAGAGGGCGGTAGTCGTTCACAAGGGTGAACTAACGCCCGCTTTCAAATACATGGAGAAGTTCCTCTCCGACCCAGGCATTTGACGGAGGAAAACATGCCCAAGACAGTGCTTCTGCTCGGGGCCGGGCTCGTCGCAAGGCCCATGGTGCGCTACATCCTCGAGAAGACAGGCTTCGGACTCGTCTGCGCCACGCGCACGGTCGAGAAGGCCGAGGAGATGATAGAAGGGCACAAGAGGGGGAAGGCGGTCGCGCTGAACGTCGACGACGCCGGGGAACTGGAGAAGCTCATATCCGGCTGCGACCTGGCGGTCAGCCTCGTGCCGTGGAACTACCATCCCGCGGTTGCGAGGCTTTGCATAAAGCACAGCAAGGACATGGTCACGACCTCTTACGTGAGGGACGAGATGAGGAGCCTCGACGGGGCGGCGAGGAAGGCGGGAATCGTGATATTGAACGAGGCGGGCCTCGATCCCGGAATCGATCACATGTCGGCCATGAAGATTATTCACGAGGTCAAGGCGCGCGGGGGGAGAATCGCCTCCTTCGAATCCATGTGCGGCGCTCTGCCCTCGCCCACGGGCTCGTCGAACCCGTTCGGATACAAGTTTTCGTGGAGTCCGCGCGGGGTCCTCCTCGCGTCCCGGAATCCCGCCAAGTTCATCCGGAACGGCAAGACGGTCGAAATCCCCGGGAAGGAGCTTTTCGCCAACTACAGGCTGTACAGGGTCGAGGGCGCGGGATGGTTCGAGGACTATCCCAACAGGGACTCGACCCCTTACATGGACGTCTACGGCATAGGCGGCGCCGAGACGATGTACAGGGGGACGCTGAGGAACCACGGCTGGTGCGAAACCATGCTGGCCGCCGCCGCGCTGGGGTTTCTGGACGATTCGGAGGCGGGCATGCCCCGGGGCGCTGCGACCTACGCGGCGTTCACGAGGGCTCTTGCCGGGGCGGGCCCGAAGACGGACATCGGTAAGGCCGTGGCAAAGAAGCTCGGGTGTCCCGCGCACTCGGCGGTGGTAAAGAGGCTGGAGTGGCTCGGGCTGTTCGGGGCCGATTCGATTCCGGCCGACGCGAAATCCCCTCTGGACGCCTTCGCCGGCGTCATGTTCAGGAAGCTCGAGCTCGCGCCTCCGGACACGGACATGACCGTGATGCAGCACGAGTTCAGGGCCGAGTACTCCTCGGGGCGGAAGGAAAGGATATTCTCGACGCTTGTGGACACGGGCGTTCCGGGCGGCGACACCTCTATTGCGAGGACAGTGAGCCTTCCGGCGGCAATCGGGGTCAAGCTGATTCTGGACGGGGAAATCCGCGAGAAGGGCGTGTGCATCCCGGTGATACCCGAAATCTACAAACCCATCCTCGCAGAGCTGGAGGGGGAGGGCATCAGGATGAAGGAGAGGGCCGAGCAGATTTAATTAGAAATACTCCCTCGCCCCGACGTCCCAGTCCATGAGGAAGCCGTCGCGGAAGTTGACGCAGTAGAAGGTGTAGTCGCGGCCGTTGAAGACCTTGTAGACCCACCTTGTGAGCTTCTCGAACGGGAGCTCGGGCTTCTGCCCGGCGTCGAGCTCGAAAATCTTGGCGGTCTTGCCCCAGAGCCCGTAGATGTCGCGCGCGGTCATTTTCGAGAACGACGACTCGGGAATGAGCTCCCTTGCGTAGTCCTTGTCCGGCCATGAAGGCGGGCTCTCGGAGAACACGATTGGCGCGATTTTCCTGAGCCTCTCCTTGTAAGCGTCGAGCTCCTCCTCCGGGAGCCTGAGCAGAGAGGGGATTTCCTCCTGGAGGTGGATGAGGAGATTCTGCTTGTCCTTGATTTCCTTCTCCGAGGATGCCTTCCTGAAGACCAGGTTCCTGGTCTTTGTGTCGAGGAGCCAGTCTACTAGCCAGCCCTCCTTGAAGGGCAGGAAGACGAGGTTCCCGGAATCGGTTTCCTGGTAGATCCACCACTCGTCCACGATCCTGTCGTACTGGGAAGAGGAGAAGTGGGCGTAGTCCTCCAGCTGTTCCTTTTCGGGCGAGCCAAGGATTTTCTCGACCTCCTCCTTGGTCATCCCCCTGCGGAGGTTGTCGTTGAGCATCTTCTTCACGACCAGCCCGTTTTCGCTGAGGAACCGTTTCTTCTTATCGGGCGAATCGAGCTCGAAGAACTCCCTTCTCTGGCCGCCGTCCATGAGCACGAGGTATTCCTCGTAGGGTATTTCCCGGTCCGCTTCGAACGCGGGCTGGCTCGAGTCGACGTTTGGATAGACCTCTTCCTTTATGGACGAGGGGCATCCGGCGGCGAGCAGGAGCACTACCGGCAGGACCGCGGCGAGGGCCGGAGCGTTTTTCATGTCAGATTGCCTCGAAACTCGATGTCTTGAATTCCTTCCCGTCGTGGGACAGGAGTTTCCTCTCCCCCTCGACGGCCGTCGCGATGTGGACCGGCTTGGTCCAAATCATCTCCAGGTTCCTGAGCGTCTCGGAAGCCAGGTCGAGGCGCATGTCGACGCCATCGTGCCTGTGCCGGAGAAGCAGTTCCCCCCGATTCTCGTAATTGCCATCGTAGACATCAATAATGGGATTTCCGAAGTTTGTCAAGCCAAAAAGAAGCTGCCTCTTGACCGTCTCGAAGTCCCGGCTCGTGATTTCGTAGCGCCCCGACTGCTTGTTGAACTTGTACGCGAAAAGCTTCTGTTCCTCGGCGAAATCCTCGGTGAGGAACTCGTCTATGAAGCCCAGGTCGTTGTAGAGCTTCCTGACTTCGAAAATCTTGGCCGTCCCCTGCATGAGCTTCCTGTCCCATGCGTCCCTGATGTGGGAGTCGTCGCATTCGTCGTACTCGCGGCCGAACCTGCCCTTGTCCCATCTCTCCTTTATGTCCCTGAAGAGCTCGATGCCGAGCTTATAGGGGTTGAGCTGCCCCGGCGAAGTCTGAAGGGTTTTGCTGTGGTGGTCCGCGAAATCCACGACTTCGGAGTCCTTGAGGCATTTCTCGGTCAGTATTCTGGAGTGCCAGAAGGACGCCCAGCCCTCGTTCATTATTTTCGTCTGCCTCTGGGGCAGGAAATAGTACGACTCCTCGCGAATCATGGACAGGACGTCGCGCTTCCACCGGTTGAGCGGCGCGTTTTCGATGAGGAACATGAGCACGTCGCGCTGCGGCTCCAGGGGGAAGCCGGCCTCCTTCTTCTCCTTCTCCTTGATTTGCTTCTTCTGCTTCTCGATGAACTCCGGCGGGTTCAGGAACCGCTCCATGTACTCCTTGCTCTTGATGCGCCAGATCTTGTTCTCCGCGACTTCTATCTCCGTCGAATCCCTGGGCCTGGGTTTCTTCCTGGGCGCGAAGGGCAGGTGCGGGTCTATGAGCTCCTCGATTGACAGGCAGGCATCGATGAACGCCTCGACCTCGTCGACGCCGTACCTGTCGGTGTACTTCCTGATTCGGGTGGCGTGGTTGGCCATCTCGTTCATCATCTTGCGGTCGGTCTTGGAGAAGTAGAAGTTGTTCTTGAAGAAATCCGAGTGCGCGAAGACGTGGGCTATCACTATCTTCTGGTCGACCAGGGAGTTGCTCTTCTGGAGGTAGGCCCAGCAGGGGTCGTTGTTGATGACCATCTCGTAGATCTTCGACAGGCCCCACGCGTAGCCCTTGCCCAGCTGCTCGTACTGCATCCCGAAGCGCCAGTGGGGGTAGCGGGAGGGGTAGCCGCCGTACGCGGCCACCTCGTTGATCTCGTCGTAGTCAAGAAGCTCGAAGTACGTGTCGAAGAAGTCCAGCCCGAAACCCCTGGCGTAGCCGGTTATCTCCTCCTTTATCGCCCTGAGCTGAGCAGTCAGCGTCATCTCAAAGTCCGGAAAGCCTCCGCCGCCCCGCCGCGGGTCCTATTTGCCCTTCCCCAAGAACTCCTTTATCGAGTCGAGAATCGCGTTGCGGTCCGGTATGTCCGACGTGACGAGCTTCTCGTTCTCGCCGAACTCCGAATCGAGCTCCTTCTTGAACTTCCCGGACCCGTAGGCGCTCTTCACCTGCCCGTAGCAGAAGAGGTTCACCACGTCGAAGAGCGTCTTGCTGAGGAGCTCGAAGCAGATCTTCGTGTCGTCGGTCCCCCAGTTGTCGCCGTCCGAGAAGTGGAACGGATAGATGTTCCAGTCCTCCGGGTTGTAGTGGTCCTGTATGAGCTTGGCGCAGAGCTGGTAGGCGGATGATATCTTCGTGCCCCCGCTCTCCCGGAGGTTGTAGAACGTGTGGGCGTCCACCTCCTTGGCCGCGGCGTCGTGGACGATGTACCGGTTCTCTATGTTCTTGTACTGGCTCCTGAGCCAGGTGTCTATCCAGAACGCCTCCATCCGGACGATTTCCTTCTGCTCGTCCCCCATGGAGCCGGAGACGTCCATCATGTAGATTATCACGGCGTTCGACTCCGGGGCTTCCTTCACCCTCCAGGACCGGTAGCGCTTGTCCTCGGACACCGGGAGAATCATGGGTTTGCCTGGCTCGTAGGTCCCGGTCATGAGCTCCCTCTTTAGCGCCTCCTTGAAGGTCCTCTTGAAGTGCCTCAGGGATTCCGGGCCGACCCTGCGGATGCCGGAGTACTTGTGGACGTCGCTCTTTATGTTCTTGACCGTGCCCTTCGGCTTGATGTTGGGCAGCTCGAGCTCCTCGCCGAGTATCTTCGCGAGCTCCTCGAGCGTCACTTCCACCTCGAGCGAGTGCTCCCCGGGAAGCTCGCCCGGCTCTCCGCCGTCCTCCTCGCCCTGGCTCAGGGGTTGGCCCGGCTCGCCGTCGCCCTGGCCGACGCCGCCGGAGTCCTTGGAGCCGTAGCGGAACCTCGGGATGTCAATCTGTGGGAGCGGGATGGAAACCAGGTTCTTGCCCTTGCGGCCGATGAGTTCGCCGCGGGACATGTATTTGCGGAGCTCCTTGCGGATTCTCCCCCTCACTATCTCCCTGAACCTGCGGTGGTCGTTCTCGATTCTGCGGACCATGCCCGAAACCTCAATACCCGCGCGGAGGCGCAGGCCTCCTGGGCGGCGCTATTCCTCCTTCGCGTCCCCCCTGGCGAATATGCTCGCCACGTAGTTGAGGACGTCCGTGGAACAGACCTTGCAGTACCCGTAGTCGTTGATGAGCCTGGTCTTTATTATGTCAATCTTCTCCTGGTCCTTCCTGTCCACGACCGAGGAGACCAGTGCCTTGAGCTTGATTGTGTCCTTCTCGTCCTCGAAGAGCTTGAGCTCGAGCGCCCTGTGGAGCCGCTCGTTCATTGTGTAGTCGAAGGTCTTGTTCTCGATTGCGAGCGCGGCTATGAAGTTCATGATCTCGCGCCTGAAGTCGTCCTTGCGGTTCTCGGTGATGCTTATGCGCTCCTCGATGGACCTCATGAGCCTCTCGTCCGGGTCCATGTCCTTGCCCGTGAACGGGTCCTTCACCTTCTCCTTGAGCGTGTAGGCCCTGAGGCTGTCGATGTAGTTCCCGCAGAGCTTCCTGATTCTCTCCGGGTCCGCGGATATGGCTTTCTGCACCTCGTTCTTGACGACGTCCTCGTATTCCTGCTTAACCACCGCCAGGAGCTCCACGTACCGCTTCCTGATGTCCTCCGAGGTTATGAGCGAGTGGTGATAGAGCCCCTGCTCGAGCTCGTTCAGCACCATGAAGGGGTTTATGCACTCCACGTCGCCTTCCACGAGGGCGTTCGAGATCTTGTCCTGGATGTATCGGGGCGAGATGCCGAACATCCCCTCCCTCTTGGCTTCGAGCCTGAGCTCCCTGACGTTGTCCTCGGTGTAGCCGGGAATGGACTTGCCGTTGTACAGCTTGAGCTTCTGGATGATGGACAGGTCGGCCTTCTTGGGGTCCTCGAGCCTCGTGATGACGGCCCACATCGAGGCCATCTCGATTGTATGGGGCGCGATGTGCTTGCGGACGCTGGCCAGATTGTAGTCCTTCTCGTAGATTTTTATCTCGTCGCGCAGGACCGTGTTGTACGGGATGTCGATCTTCATGGTCCTGTCGCGGAAGGCTTCCATGAGCTCGTTGCTCTGCAGCCTGCGGTATTCGGGCTCGTTCGTGTGCCCGATAATCACCTCGTCTATGTCCGTCTGCGAGAACTTCTTGGGCTTGATTGAATGCTCCTGTGACGCGCCGAGGAGGTCGTAGAGGAAGGCGACGTCGAGCTTGAGCACCTCGATGAACTCCACGAGCCCCCTGTTCGCAATGTTGAACTCGCCGTCGAAGTTGAACGCCCTCGGGTCGGAGTCGGTCCCGTAGACCGCTATCTTCCTGTAGTTGATGTCGCCGGTCAGCTCCGTGGAATCCTGGTTCTTCTCATCCTTGGGCTGGAAGGTCCCTATCCCGACCCTGTCCTTCTCGCTGAGGATGAGCCGCTTGACCCTTATGTTCTTTATGACCTCGTTCCAGTCCCCCTTGAACTCCTTCATGTAGTCGTTGTAGTACTTCCTGCAGAAGGGGCACACCTCGCCGTCTATCGTGAGCGGGTATTCCCTGTTGAGCTTCCTGTTCAGCTCCGCAAGCACCTTCTTCCGCGCGTCGGCCGGGAGGAGCTTTATCGGGTCCTCGTGCATGGGGCAGGGCTCCTTCTCGCCGTCCGGATTCTCCCACATGTACGAGTACAGGGCTCCGTCGTTCGTCTGGGTGTATTTCTCGAATCCCCTCTTCAGGAGCCTTACAATCGTGCTCTTCGAGCTCCCGACCGGCCCGTGCAGAAGCAGGACCCTCTTCTCCGGGCCGAAGCGGTGGGCGGCAGACCTGAGAATCCCGACGAGGCGCTCCAGCGCCTTGTCCAGGCCGAATATGGCGTCCCTCCCGTCGGAAATCGGATCCTCGAAGAAGTTGTAATGGAGCACCTTCTCCTTGTGGCGCCTCACCTCTCGGTACCCGTAGCTTATAATCATGTCGTACAGCCGCTGGAAGGCGTTCCTGATGACCGTGGGGTTCTCGTAAACAATCTTCAGGTACTCGTCGAAGGTCCCCTCCCACATGTACTGCCTGTAGGTCTCCACGTCGATGCTCTGACGGATAATCGACTGAAGAGGGCTTGCATCGTTCATGAAACCGCTCCTTCCAAAGACTTGATTTCAGGGCTCAACCGCTTTCGGGCCGGCGACGCGGGACGGGGTTTCGGAACGCCGCGGCCAGCCGGATATCATAGCCCCTATCATACATGTTTTTCAACAATCTTGATTGTCCCGGCGCCGGCGATGAAGAGCCGAGTCGGAATCGCCGGCGCCGGAATCCGGGCGATTGCACCGGCAACAAACGAGCGGGCGAGTCCCGGAAAGGATGGCGGCGATTGGTTTCACGGCCCCTGCCTTTTCCTGATTTCCGGGTTCCAGGTTGAAAAAAATTTCCAAACCCCTTGACGAATCGAAAAGGAGGTGTAAACTCGCTCTTTCTTTTCAATTTCTGTGTTCTACTTCTTAGGTTACCCTGGAGGTTCTAGTTAATGGATTTCGATGACAAACCGCTCCAGTGCAGCGACTGTGGAGAAACGTTCACCTTCACGGCTGGCGAACAGGAATTCTACCGCGACAAGGGTTTCAAGAACGAGCCCAAGCGCTGCCCCAACTGCCGCAAGGAAAGGAAGTCGATGCGCGGCCGCGATTTCCCGGTGACTTGCGAGGAATGCGGGAAGGAAACCACGGTCCCGTTCAAGCCCACGGGGTCGAAACCCGTGCTCTGCAGGGACTGTTTCGACACGAAGAAGCAGCCTAAGACCGCTTACTAACCCGGCACTCCGCAGAGAACCGCGGGGACGCGTCAGACAGGAGAAACAGCGCCTCGAAACAATCCCCGGCGTCCGGGGTTTCTCCCTGATCACCGTCCGAGGGGCCCGTTCCCGGATTTCGCCGCATGGACTATCGTCCAGATGTCCGTGGGAAGGTATTTCCTCCTCGAGAGGATTCTGAGTCCCGCGGCTTCCACTACCCCGTCCATTTCCACTCCGTTCTTCCATCCAATCCTTTCGCAGAGGGGGCCCATGGCGCCCTCGACGGCGGACATCAGCGGGTTCTTGCTCCGGAAGTGATTGACCAGGACGAAGGTGCAGTCCTCTTTCCCGACGACGCTCATCCTCCGGAGCACGTCCACCGGGTCGTCCACCACGCTTATCACGAAGGCGGCGAATATGAAGTCGAAGTGGCCGGGCGGGAATACCTTGTCGATTTCCTCCGCGCCAAGCCGCCTGAGCTCGACGTTCCTCAGCCCCAGCAGCGCCACCCTCTTCCTCGCGAGGCCGAGCATCTCCTCGGAGATGTCGATGCCGGTGACGCTGCAGTTCTGCGGGTAGAGGTTCAGAGAGAGGCCCGTTCCCGCCCCCAGGTCGAGGATGCGCGCCCCGCGTCCTATGCCCGCGCTCCTGATTGCCTCGCGCTGCCTGGGCAGGGTCACCCACCTGAACAGGAAGTCGTAGAATCTCGAGAATTTCGAGTAGAGCACCCCGCTCGATGCGTCAATCGTCAATGAAATACCTCCCTCTCTGCGTCTCGCCGCCCTCGTCGAAGGACTGCAGCATCTTCAGGTATCCCTCGTACCTGGTCCCGTGGATGCGGCCAATCCTGACCGCGTCCCGCACCGCGCAGTCGGGCTCCTCCCTGTGCATGCAGTCCGGCAGCCTGCATCCGCCCGAGAGAGGCGAGAATTCCGGAATGAGGCGCGGCAAATCGGCCCTGCCTATTCCGGAGAACCTGAAGTCCCGGATGCCGGGAGTGTCTATGACCCGCGTCCCACCGGAAAAATCGTGCATCACGGGCGCCGTTGTCGTGTGCTTCCCCTTCCCGCTCTTTCTCGAGACGGTCTCGACCTTCAGTTCGAGGCCGGGCTTGAGCGCCATGAGCAGCGAGGACTTGCCCACGCCTGAATGGCCAATGAGGACGGTGAGGCGGCCTTCAAGCTCCGCCCTGAGCGCGTCGATGCCGTCGCCCGTGGCCGCGGACGTGAAGAGAACCTTGTAGCCGGATCCGCCGAGATAGGCGGCTTTTTCCCTGTCGCCTTCCCTCTCGAGATCAGTCTTGTTGAGGCAGACGACCGGCGTGAGCCCCCCAGCTTCAGCGGCCACGCAAATCCTGTCCACCACCCCGGGCCTGAAAGGCGGATCCCTGAGCGAGGAGATGGCGACCACGCAGTCGGCGTTCGCGGCCACGATCTGCTCCCATTTTCCTCCCGAGGCCTCGCGCGCGAGTTCGGTCCTCCTCTCCCGTATCCCGACGATGGCCCCCTCGCCGTTGCCGGTAGGGCTGAAGTCCACGACGTCGCCCACGGCAAGGAGGTTCTTGGTCTGGCGCTTTCCGAATTTCTGGATGCCCCTCAGGACGCAGCGGAACTGCGCTCCGCCCGATTCCACCAGGCATCCCTGGGAGACGAGGCTGACCACGGTTCCGAAGAGCGTTCCGGATTCCGTCATTTGCCCTCCCTGGACGCCCGGTCCAGAATAGCGCGTCCGTCGGAGTCGGCGGGGTCGGCTTTCAGAAGCTCCGCGGCGTCCGCCGCCGCTTCCGGCCACATCGACAGCGCCTCGTATGCCCGGGCACGGAAGAGCCTCGCGGCCCTGTGCGCCGGCGAGACGGCCAGGATGCCCCCGGCGGCTTCTATGACGCCCTTCATGTCCCCGCCGCCCCAGAGGGCCGAGACGAGGCCGATGCCAAGGTTCAGGTCGCCCGGCGCCTGCCCGAGCCCGCGCCTGAAGGCCCCGGCGGCGTCCCCTGCCTTGCCGAGCCTGAGCAGCGCATGGCCGCGCCAGAGCTCGGCGAGCGGGGAGACCGGGGGATACCGGTCCAGCGGGCCAATCGCCGCCAGGGCGCCCTGCGGGTCGCCGGAGTTGAATCGGGAGGAGGCTTCCGTCGCCGCGATGTTCGCGAGCATGTCGAAGGCCCCCCTGTCGAACGGGAACACATCGAGGACCTTCATGTACGTCGCCTTCGCCTCGGGCAGATTGCCCTCGACGTAGAAGGAATGGCCGGCCCATGTCAGCACGTTGGTCACGTTCGGAGTGGTCTGCACGAGCCCGAGAATCTCCGCCCTGCACCTCTCCATGGCGGGCCTGTCGCCCTTGTTGACGAGGTAGTAAGCCGCCGCCTTTCTCACCCCGAGCGACCTGTCGGAATCCATGGCGCGCCTCATCCATTCCACGACCCCCTCCGGGCTCTGGCCCATGAGCCCGAACACCGAGCACACGCGCACCATGGTCTCAGGGTCCCCGAGCCCTTTCAAAAGCGCCTCCTTGGCCCTGGCCCCCGGGAACCTCCCGAGGAGCTTCGCCGCCGAGGCCCTGTAGACGAGCGCCTCGGATTCGGGGACCTCCACGAGCCTGGCGAGGTCCCGGACCGCTGATGCGTCACCGGCCCGGGCGGGCGCGAAGATGTCGGCGATTTCGTCAATCCTGTAGCGCCTGTCGCCGTACCATTCCCGCATCCATCCGAGGGACCATTCCGCCGTCTTGTCGGCGTGGCAGGCGTTGCACGCGTTGGGTATGCCGTACCTGATTGTGTTCCTGGGCGAAGGAATCGAGAAAGTGTGGTCTATTATCACGCCGTGGCCGTTCTCGATGGTGGTCCACATGGCGTGGCAGCCGAGGCACCTCGATCCCTCCGAGCGCGCCGGATGGAACGTGTGCGCCGCCGGGTCGTCCTTCAAATCCGAGTGGCAGTCCGTGCAGAACCTGTCGTCCCTCCGAGGGTACTTGAGGTCCGCGGGATTGTCGGACCCGTGCGGATCGTGGCAGTAGACGCAGGTGAGCCTCCCTTCCGTATGGCACCGGGACTGCGCGAGAAGGAAGTACTCGTAGTTCAGCTCCTTGTACCTCCCGTCCGGATGCACGCGGATGTCGTCCTCCATGAGCCTTGGAAGGTAGAAGTCCGCGTACTCCCCGCCGGGCAGGAATCCCGTCCCCCAGATTTCATCCTTCTCGGAATGGCACTCGGCGCATGCCTCCACGGACTTGCGCGTGCTGAGCGACTTCAAGTCGGGGAAGTCGCGGCCCGAGGGGATTCCCTCCATGCCGGTCCATCGCCTGACGTGGATGCTGCCGGGGCCGTGGCAGGCCTCGCACCCGATGGCGAGCTCCAGCCATTTCGTGTCGTAGCGGTTCGCAGCCGGGTCGTACCCCCTTGCTGCCCGCGACACGTGGCAGTCCGTGCACCGCTCGTTCCAGTTCCTCCCCTGGTATTTCCAGTATCCGGGATCCTCGGGGCCCAGAACCTGCCTCGTCTTCCTCCAGACCATCTCGGAATAGTCGAACCATCTTCCGCCCCGCTCCCGCTGGGCCTTGTCCGGATGGTTCGGCTGGTCCACCTCCCTGAAAGCAGGCAGGGACTGGTACCTCCCGTCCGGGAAACGCGTCAGGAACATCTGGATGCGCCTGTACCCGGTCACGAGGTCAATGGAGTGCTCCTCGATTGCGCCGCCGGGCTTCTCTTCCCTGAGGCAATACCCGCCTTCCCTCTGTATGAACGTGAACCTGCTGCCGCCGAAGGAATAGGATGCGTCCACGTCCAGGTCCGCCCTGATTGTCGCGGGCGATGGGAGCGTCACTGACCTTGTGTGGTTGGATTTCCTCCATTTCTCGTACTCCCGGCGATGGCATGACGAGCACTTCTCCGATCCGACGTACGACGCCTCGCCGAACTCGTAGGGGGCTTCGTAGGGCACGGCGGTGCCTGGCGCCGTTTCCCTGAGGTCGGCTACGTTCTTCTTCAACAGGATTAGCCCGGCAGCGAGCGCCGCGGCCATCGCCGCGGCCGCGGCCGCGGGCGCCGCCCACGAACGTCCATGCAATCCGGGGGAATGATGAGTCAAACCCGGCCCCTTCAGAAGACGCTGTTCAAACCGCCATGCATTTATTAGGCTTTCCGCGGTGCGGGGCGGTCCACGGGGCCGGACCGCCGCCCGCGGTTGCGGCAATTATACACCATCGGCCCGCGCTGTTCAGCAAAGGCGCCGCTGAATGGAAACTGACGGTCGTCTCCGCGTTCCCGGAAGGCTGAAGGGCAGGGCCGCCCTCGCCGCGGAGCTGCTGGCCGCCGCCGGCCAGGACCACGTGCTTTCGGGATTCGAAAAGCTCCCGAAAGACGGCCGGGACAGGCTTGCAGGCCAGCTCGAGACGTTCGACGTCGGGATTCTCAAGGCGGTCCTGGCCGGGAAACCGTCCGCCAGGCCCCAATCGCGGCTGGAACGCGTCGACCCCCTCCCTTTCGTCTCCAGGGCCTCGGCGGGCAAGGCGGAATGGCTCGATGCGGTTCGGACCGGCGAGGGCATGATTGCCTCGGGACGCGTTGCGGCGTTCACGGCCGCCGGAGGCCACGGGACGAGGCTCGGCTTCGAAGGCCCCAAGGGCGCGTTTCCCATAGGCCCGGTCACCGGGCGGCCGCTCTTCAAGGTTTTCGCGCAGGGCCTCCTGGCCGCCGGCAGGAGATTTGGGGCGGAAATCCCGTGGGTCATCATGACGAGCTCGGACAACCACGCCGACACCGTGGGATTCTTCGGCAGGAACGGGTTCTTCGGGCTCAATCCGGAATCGGTCACGTTCGTGAAGCAGGCGTCGCTTCCCGTGTTCGACTCCGGCTGGAAGATGGTCATGGAGAATCCCTCGGTCATCATGACCGCTCCGGACGGGCACGGAGGGTTCTGGAGGGCCATGGAATCGTCGGGCGCTTTCGAGGCCGTGGCCGGGCGGGGATGCGACACCGTCTTCTACTTCCAGGTGGACAACCCGCTGCTGAGCGTCCCGGATTCGGCGTTCATCGGATTCCACAGTCTCCGCGGCTCGCGCTTCTCGACGAAAGTCGTGGAGAAGAAATCGCCGGCGGAAAAGATGGGCGTGCTTTGCAGGTCGGAGGGGATAACCCGGATAATCGAGTATTCGGAGGTGGACGAGGTCCATGCGTCGAGAAGGGACGGATCAGGCAGGCTCGAGTTGTGGGCGGGCAACACGGCCAACCACGTGATTGACCTCGCGTTCGCGCGGGAGTGCGCCGGCAGGTTGCCGAGGCTCCATGCCGCCCTCAAGCTCGCGAAGCCGGGATCGGGGTTTGCGTTCGACATCTTCAAGCTCGAATCGTTCATTTTCGACGCGCTTCCGCATGATCCTTCGCCGCTCGCGTTCGAGGCCGCCCGCGCGGAGGAGTTCGGGCCGGTGAAGGCCTCGGACGGGCCCGACAGCCCCGGGACGGCGAGGCTCATGCTCACCGCCAAATACGCGGCATGGCTCGAGGCCGCCGGCGTCCGGGTCCCAAGGGGGAAGGACGGCATGCCCCTTCATCCGATTGAGATATCCCCGCTTACGGCAGCGCGCCCGGAGGATCTGCTGGAACTCGGACCCGGGAGATTGAAATCCCTGTTTCTGGCAAGGGGCCCCCTGGTCCTCTGATTTTTCGACGCTGAAAACGCCGGGAGAGCGCTGAATTGCCGCAGAAGCCCGCGAATATGGCGAACGGCCCCGACCCGGACGTGGGACTGATGCTCAGGTTCCAGAAGGGCGACGAATCCGCCTTCGAGGAGATCGTGTCCCGCAACCGGCGCAGGGTCGTGAACCTCGTCTACAGGTTCATCGGTTTCAGGGAGGACGCGTTCGATCTCGCCCAGGACGTGTTCGTCGGGGTCTACAGGTCGAGGGACTCGTACAGGCCGGCGGCGAAGTTCTCGACCTGGCTGTTCAGGAACACGTTGAACGTCTGTCTCAACTACAACAGGTCGATGAAGCTCAGGAGGGCCGAGTCGATTTCGAGGAGCGATTCCACGGAGACAGATCAGCCGGTCGAAATCGAGGACGGGAGGCAGGAATCGCCCCTGTCGGCGGCCGAGAGGAACGAGCTCGCGCTCAAGGTCCGGGAAGCGGTCGGCAGCCTGCCGCCGAACCAGAGGACCGTGGTCCTTCTGTGCCGCTACGAAAAGCTCTCGTACCGGGAGATCGCCGACGTCATGGAACTCTCGGTTCAGGCCGTGAAGTCCCTTCTGTCGAGGGCCAAGGAGAACCTGCGGCTGAGGCTGGAGGCGTACGTGAAACAGGGGAGGTGAGGATTGCTGCGACGCCTAACCTGATTCACGGCAATCTGAACAATCTCAACAGCGAGTCCCGCCTGGCTGACGCTCCCGGGCAGGTTTCCCATGTTTTCCGTTGAAGAGTGTCATGAAGTTCCTTCACTTTATTCCTGTCGAGAAGTCTCCAGTCCTTGTTCCCCTTGAAAGCGAGGAAGCCGACGGCGATGCTGGAGATGTACCCTTCAAGTCTAGAAGCAGCCGCCGCGTCGAGTGTAATCCGTATCTCATGGCCTATACCATCTATATGAGGCGCATCATTCTTTGATGTCTCGTCGGGGAGTATGGGCCCGCCGCAGCCGAGAGCAAGGAGCCAGAATAAATACCCGGCTTCCATAGGGCCTCCTATCCTCTGGTTAGCCCGAGTTCGTCAATCGCGAGGCGGGTCGGCTTGGTTTGGCCAACCAAATGGAAACTAGTAATTTTCCCCTTCTTTTTATGAATAGGTTTCTGGCTGTTCCCCGAAGTGAACCAGGACCCATACGATCTGAACCTAAAACCTGCTGGCCTTGATGTCACCTTACGCTCAGTTAATCAATGGTTGTCGGATATTTTGCGGG
>DYIT01000001.1:6855-140495 GCA_020723505.1 Candidatus Kuenenia stuttgartensis | reverse complement strand
TACTGCCTGGTTGCCAGGGGGAAGGGTGAAGGGGCGAGGGTGGAGTGAACGGTAAACCGTAAACCGTGAGACCGTAGGACCGTGAGACCGTTGGACCGTGAGGCCGTATAACCGTAAAACCGTGAGACCGTGAGACCGTAGGACCGTAGGATACGTACGGCGCACTACAGAGACGCGGGCGTGAGCCCGCGGTCGATCACGGTGGCCAGGAAGGTCGAAGATTGAAGGTTGAAAACGTCAACGAATCTGCCTGGAAGCCAACCCCAAATGGCCAATCACCAATCACCAATGGAATCTCTAACCTCCAATAACTAATCTCTAATAGCTGACGAACCGATGCCGGATTTCCCTGCTCCTGCGGTTCCCCATTAGAGATTGGCGATTGGAGGTTCATTGGTGATTGGCCATTGGTGATTGGAGGTTAGGACCACCATTCCAACATTCCACCACTCGTTGTCAACAACCAACATCCAACAGCCAATAGCTGCGGCGTTTGGTTGCGGCTCGGCTGCGTTTTGACTTGGATGATTTATCCCACACGAAGCTTGTTGCTTCCCGCTTCGTGTGGGATTCGTGTACGTGTAAGAGAACGTGGACGGGAACGGAATCGTTCCTGCCGGCGTCCGCCCGGGAGTAGAACAGGTTCGAATGTCGAAGGTCGAAAGTCCAGGATCATAGCGCGATGCGCGTGTGTCCGTGGACCGAAGACGTGGTGGGATTGGAGATAACCGCGGACTCATCCGCGGGTTCTTGGAGGAACCGCGAACCTGTACACCGCCGGTTCCGCATGGGGGAGATACTTTTCTTCGAGGCCCGTCCGCACCCTTTGAAGCCGGGAATCGAGCTTGTTCCGGAAATCGGGAACGGCCCTTTCTATGTGCTCCGACGAGTCGACCAGGTACTCCACGCCGCGGGAAGAGGCGAATGCGACGAGGTCTTCGTAGCCGCATTCGCCGAGGTGCACGAAAGCGCCTCCGGCGTAGAACGAGAATCTCGGGTCCGTAGAAATCATCGAGGGGCTTTGAATGCCGTTGGTCCTGAACCAGAGACCCGTCTCCCTGATGTATTCCTTCCGGGCCCTGATTGGCCTCAAATCCTGGCAGACGAAGAAGACCGACAGGGACAGGGCCGCGAGCGCGGCCGGGACGACGGCATGCCCGCCCCGGGACCATGCGGCATTGAACAGCGCGGCTATCCCGAGTCCCGCCGCAGGCATAATCATCACAGTAACCGGCACCGCATGCCTGAGGCTCAGATACCTGTATCCCGCCGCGAGCGCCCAGAACATGCAAAGATGCACGGCGACCAGGAAACCGAAGTACAGCGCCGCCGCACGGCCTCCGCTCCTCCTCCTCCACAGAACGGCCATGCCGGCGACGCACAGCGGGAAGACCGCATAACTTCCGGCTTCCAGCAAAGTGGAAAAGGCCTTCCAAGCAGGCGCGGGCAGCGGCTCCTGCCTCCTCTCCACGGAGGGGTCCTTGCCGAAGGTCTCGAACCTGTCGAGCAGGACCCTGGCCGGCGGCGGCATGGGCCTCTCGTCTTCCCGGAATCCGGTTTCCTGGCCCGAGGCGACCGCCCCGGCCATTCGCTCCACCCGTTTTTTCGAGGTGATGCCCCCGATTGAAAGCATGTACGGCGCGGCGACCGCGGCGAAAACCGCGGCAGCCGCTGAAATGCACAGCAGAATCGACGCCAACCGCCGGGCGTCGCCGGCTTCGGCGGGATGCCTGCCCGGCGTTCCAGGTCCGGCTGATTCGGGCGGGCGGCCAACCTCCGCGGTCGCGCGGGCCTGCTTTTGCCTGACCAGCGCCGCGGCCGCCAGGAAAGCCGCCGGAGAAACCGCTGCCGCCATGGCGGCCAGGGGCGCGGGCCCCTCGGGCCTGGTGAAGTAGGCGAGTCCCGCGAAGAGCCCGGCGAGGGCGAACCAGCGGAGCCCATGCCTTTGAACCGCCAGAAGGCAGGCCCATGACAGCCAGGCTGCGAGGAGGATGAAGAGCGGCTCGGTTAGGATTGACGCGGAGAGCCTGAAGGGAACCGGAGCGAGGGCGAAAATGGCGGCCGTCGCCCATGCGGCGCGGGCGCCTCCGATTTCCCTGGCGGACAAGGCGAGCGGGAGGAGCGCAAGGACGCTCAGGACGATTGAGAGAGCATGGCCGGCGGGTTCGGGCCATGGAAAGAGCTTAAGCCACGCCCCGAGGACAATCGGGTAGAGGGGATGATACGGGTGGTGCAGCGCCGGGCCGAATTCCCCGGAAATCCAGCGCTCGGCAAGGGCGAAAAACCTGACGGAGTCGACGTCCGGCACGGGCTCCAGGGCGGCGGAGAAAATCCTCATGCCGGCGAAGACGAGCAGGAACGCGCCTCCTGCCGCAAGGCCGGCAAGGGGCAATCCCGGACGGCCGTCCGATTCGGAATGGCGGGATGAAATCGGCTGGACGGGCATCGGAACCCTTCAACTCAAGATGCCGTGCATGTCCTGTCCGGATTCGCCACGATGGTCCCGTTGATGGAATAGGCCCTGCCATGACCGAATCCGTTGAGGAACAGGTCTTTCAGGAGCCTGGCGCCGGTGTTCCCCGCCGGCGTCCCGGGCTTGAAAACCGAGCGCAGCGGCGACATGGCGGCGAGTCCGACCGCGAAACCGACCGTAAGGCACCAGAGCGCGCAGTACGCGGCGCGAGAGTAGTGCTTCCGGTAGAAATAGAGGTGAGACCGGCGGATTTCGACCGGGATGAAGTCCCTGTCGCCCCTCCTCTGGGAATGAGGATAGAAGTGGTATACATGGGTTCCCGGGAAGTAGAGGACGCGGAAACCTTTTTTCCGGGCCCTGTAGCAGAGATCGACGTCTTCGTAATACATGAAGTAGTTCTCGTCGAGCAATCCGACCTCCTCGATGACCTCGCGGCGGATGAGGATGCATGCGCCCGTGACCCAGTCGGGCTCAGAGGCGGAATCGTACCCCGAATGGTCGTACTTCCTCCACCTCCTCGGTTTCAGGACGTCAAACAGCGTCCTGGCCAGGGTCGGGAACCTGCCCTTCGAGAACTGCAGAGTGCCGTCGCTGTTGAGGAGCCTGCAGCCGAAGATGCCTGCGTTTTCCGCCCGGAATTTCTCCTCCGCGAATGCAATAAGCCGGCCAATGCCGTCCTGCAGAAATCGCGTATCGGGATTCATCGCCAGTATGAAACGGCCCGAACTTGCGCGTATCCCCTGGTTCACGGCGGTCGCAAATCCCAGGTTCAGGTCGTTGCATATGAATCTGACCTCCGGATGCCGGTTCCGGATCCTTTCCGGACAGTCTCCGCTCGAACAGTTGTCCACTACGATGACTTCGACGGAAAGGGCGTTCCGCGATTCGAAGACCTTGTCCAGGCAATCGCGGAGCAGATCTCCCGACTTGAAGTTCACTATCACAATCGAGACTTCGGGCGCAGACACTCCGACGCAACTCCTTCAGCAGCTTGATATAAAATGCATTCCCCCCCCCGAAGACCGGGAATTACGACCGCATTTGGATGAGGTCGCTCCGGCAAATGAATATATTATACTCCAGTACGGCGACGCCGCAACCGGGTTTGTTCCCGGAGCGGCCGGTTGAATCCGGTCTTTATGCAGGCTATTCCGCAAACCCGGGCGTTTGCCCGCCCGTCGAACAAGACAGGGTGAACAGGATGATCATTCTCGGGTTGACCAGGGCGGCGCACGATCCTTCGGCGGCCCTGGTCATTGACGGCCGCATAGCGGCAGCCGCCGAAGAAGAGCGGTTCGCAAGGGTGAAGCATGCTCCCGGCCGCATGCCCGTTTCCGCCGCGCGGTTCTGCATGGAGTCGGCCGGCGTCGATCCCCGCGACGTGGACATCGTGGCCTACCCATGGTCGTTCGAGGCTTACGCCGCCAACAGATGGAGGTTCCTGCTCAATCACCTGAGACTGCCGCTTTCCGGAATCAGGGCGGTCGCAAGGACCGGAAGCAGGTGGAAGAAGGAGATGAAGAGCATCGAGACCATGCTCTCCGAGCTCGGGTTCATGGAGGGCGGTCCGCTGATACGCTTCGTTCCCCACCACCTTTCGCATGCCGCGTCGGCGTTCCACGTCTCCGGCATGGAGCAGGCGGCGGTTCTCAGCATGGACGCGATGGGGGAATTCGACTCGATGCTCCTCGGGCTCGGATCGGAAAGCGGCATCAGGGTCCTGAAGCGCTATTTCCTCCCGCAGTCCCTGGGGACGGTCTATACGGCTTTCACCGAGTATCTCGGCCTGGGAGCGAACGACGGCGAGTACAAGCTCATGGGCATGGCGCCCTATGGGGATCCTGCCCGCGCCGACCTGAGTCCGATAGTCGCCGGGAAGGGCAGGGATTTCCGTGTGAGCCCCGCGGACGTCTTCGGGCCTTCGAGATACCGGGACGGCGCGAAGTACTATTCCAGGCTCTTCAGGGAGAAATTCGGCCCGCCGAGGACCGGGGACGGGCTTTCTGAGCCGTACATCCACATCGCGGCGGCAGTGCAGAAATTCGTCGAGGAGACGATAGAGTCCATCGTGACCGGGGATCTGGGGCCGGCGCTGCGCGAAACCGGGGGAAACCTCTGCCTTGCAGGCGGCCTCGCCCTGAACGTCCGGGCGAACGGCAGGCTGCTTCAAGTTCCGGGAGTGAAGAGGGTTTTCGTGCAGCCGGCGGCCAACGACGCCGGGGGGTCGCTCGGGGCGGCGGTCAGCGCCGCGTTCCGGGAAGGCGGCAGGGTTGCCCCCATGGAAACTGCGTTCCTCGGGCCCTCGTTCGGCGAAGCGCGCATCTCCGCCATGCTGGCGACGCTGGGAATCCCTTTCCGGAGACCCGCGGACCTGGCATCGGAAACCGCCGCCCTGCTCGCCGCAGGCGATCCGGTGGCGCGGTTCGAAGGGGCCATGGAATGGGGACCCAGGGCGCTCGGGAACAGGAGCATACTCGCCCATCCGGGACTTCCGGGCACCGCGGACCTGATTAACAGGACCATCAAGTTCCGCGAGGCGTGGAGGCCCTTCTGTCCTGCGCTGCTTTCGGGCCATGCGCGGGAAATCCTCCAATCGTCGCATCCGTGCCCATGGATGACCCTGAGCTTCCATGTCGCGGAATCCTGGAGAAAGAGGCTTTCTCAGACCGTGCACGTGGACGGCACGGCGAGGCCTCAGGTGGTCGGAAAGGAGGACAATCCCGGCCTTTTCGGAATCATCGCGGCTTTCGAGAGGCTGACCGGAATCCCCGCCGTTCTCAACACTTCCTTCAACCTCAGAGGCGAGCCGATTGTCTGCACGCCCGAGGACGCGATCAGGACTTTCTTCGCGTCAGGTCTCAGGCATCTGGCCATCGGGCCGTTCATGGTCTTAAAGCAGGGAAGCATGGAATCGGCGGACCGTGGACCGTGAGGCGAAAAATACGATATCAAGAACGCGGCATGGAAAACAATCAAAAGAGAAAGCCGACGGTCGGAATTTGCCGGGATGGGTCATGGTAATCGCCGCCTTGCTGTGCAAGTGTTCTCCGGCGGCTCCCACAGACTTTTTACTGACTTGTGCAAGTGTTCTCCGGCGGCTCCCACAGACTTCTTACTGACTTGTGCAAGTGTTCTCCGGCGGCTCCCACAGTCAGTCTTCTTCCTGCTGCTTCTCTTCGGGCGGTTTCTCGCCCCTGACGAGGGATGCGACCCATTCCGCCGCCCCCTTCAGCGTGAAGAACCCCAGCGTGGCGAGAATCACGCCCATGAACCCGAAAAGCATGGCTTGGGTCCTCGCGCATACGAAGAGCAGGGCGGAAAAGGCGGCTGTTCCGGCAGCGAGGAGCAGGAAGACCTTGAGGCCATGAAGCAGGATATCCCTGGGGCTGTCCTTCTTCAATGCGCTCAGCACGAGGGCGATTACGAGCGAAATCGGCAGGAAATACAGGAGTCCGGTCATTTCCCGTCCGCCTTTCCGGATTTCTGGCCGCGTCCTGCGCCGGTCCCGGCAGGCTCGGCGGGCTGGGCTGGCTTCCTGGCTTCGGCTATCGCGTTCAATACGACCAGAAGGTTGAGAAGGCCCGCAACTGTCGTAAAGAGCGTGCCGACGTCGAGTTCCTCGGAAATTTCGAGGCTGTCGCGGGCAGGGTCGATGAAAGCCGTTGCCAGGCTCGCAATCCCGGCGAAAACCTGTCCGATGAACCAGTAGGGCTGCTGCGTGTACGACACGCACTTGAAACCCGAAATCAGGAGGCCGAAAAAGAAGGTCCCGGAGATGAGAGCGAAGAAGAGCGCGGCCTTCCCGCGCTTGCCGGCGTAGAAGTGTCCCGCTCCCGGCACCGCCCATGCGAGCGCCGCCGCGACCGCGGGGTCGCGCCTCGATGGTATTGTTCCGGTCTTTTGGTTTCCGTCTCCCATGCCGGGCTTGAATTCTTGCAGTTATGCGCCTTCCGGGCAAGTCTTATTTGATTCCGCCGCAAAAACCCGGATTAAGCTACCGGCGGAATCGACCTTTTCAAGAAGCGTGTAAGGGACCAAGACCCAAATGGTTACGAGGATGCATTTAATCGCCATGCTTCAATTTGATATGATTCGCCCGTCTTCAGAGCTATTTACGGGCGAAACAAGGATGCAATCAATGAAATGCCGGCCCCGGAATACCGACGCAGTTTTTCCGGCGATTTGCGCGGTCTGCCTGCTTTCCGCTTTCATCGCGGCCGAATGCGCCGCGTCCGGCAAGGCGGCAGACGAAATCGTTTTCGAGACGCGCGTGCTATGCGGCACGGAAACCGGCGGGGCCGTGCAGATGCTGCTGCGCAGGGGGTCCTGCGCGGCGATATTCCTCATGATGGAGAACCGCGGGAAGACCGATTTCAAGGGAACCGCGGAAATACTGGCCTGCGATTTGGATTACGTCTTCGTCCCGCTGTTCAGGCGGCCGCTCGACCTCGCCTGCGCTTCCAGGAAAGTGACCTGCCTGTATCCGGCGTTCCCCGCTTGGGCGCACAGGGTGAGGATCGACGTGACCCCGGAAGGGGCCGCGGATCCGGTGTACACGCGGCAGTTCGAATCCAGATGGGCGTCCGGGGAGGACATGGTCGTCCTCGTCGTGGACGAGGAGGGCGGCAGCAGGACTTTCCTCGCGGGACACCGGCCGTTCGCCGGGACGTTCCGGCTGTTCGAAAGCGACGGGAGCCTCCTGCCCGATTCGGCCGAGGGATACGAGTGCGTGGACGCAATCATGTTCGGGGATTTCAAGGCGGACTCGCTCAGGAAGGAGAAGAGGGCGGCCATCCTCGACTGGATTCGCCGGGGCGGGACGGGGCTTGTGCATCCCGCGGGCGGGCTGGGGAAGCTGTCGTCGCAGGTGTTCCGCGAGCTGCTGGGGAGGAACGCCGGACCGGCCGACAGCGTCGCCGACCTTTCGGCCGGGGGGAAGGGGCCGCTGGACATGCCTTCGGGCAGGGCATTCCTCGCGAGAATCGACGCGGGCGGCGGGGACGGCGGATTGAGGGTGGTTCAGGAGGCTTCCGGCATGCCGTTCCTGGTCAGGAGGAGCATCGGCATGGGTGCGGTCTTCTTCTGCGCCGCTGATCTCTCGCTCCCGATGTTCGCCGAATGGAGAGGCAAGAGGCGGTTCGTGGACCTTTGCCTCGACAGTCCCGGCGCGGCGATGCGCCGCAAGGCTGCCGCGATGGTCATGGACGCCGTGGTCGAGGGCGACGTCCGGAAGACGCCCGCGGGCGTACTCGTCTTCGCGGTATGCTGCTCGGTAGTGCTCGCGGCGTGCGTGGTGCCGGCGGTCTTGAGGCGGGGAAGGCACGCGAACCTGTGGCTTCCGGTCGCCGTCCTGTGCGCCGGCCCTGGGCTTGCCGCGATGCTGGACGCGTTAATCCTGCCTGCAGGGGTATTCGCGACGAGCGCATCAATCATCATCACCGAATCGGGCGGGTCCTGCGCGACCGGCTGCGAGCGGCTGTGCATAGGGTCTTCCCGGTCGGTGGAAATCGACATCGGCGGGTCCGGGGAGGGATTGAGGCTCATCGGTTTCGGGGATCGGGAGGAGAGGGGGAAAGGGGAAATCCGCGCCGCTGACGGCGGGACCGGCGCGGGCGCAGGCATGAGGACCCGTCTGGATGCCGGGATACCGCTCCAGCTCTGGAGGCCGGTGTTCGAAGAGGGCGGAATCCTCGATGCGGACCTCGAGCTTTCCTATGACGAGAACGGCCTGGTCGCGCGGGGCGTGGTGGAGAACAGGACCGGCGACGGCATTTCCGGGGCATGCGTGGTCTACGGCGACTTCTTCGGGCCCATAGGCGATCTTCCCGCGCTGTCCAGGAAGACGGTCCGCGCGAGTCTCAGGAAGCCGTTCAGGGCGGGCCCGCCCGATTTCTTCGCCGGGGCGCTGCTCAAGGGCAAGCCCGGCGCGGAGGATTACAGTTTCGCGGATTCCAAGCTCGGCGTCTACAAGCCGTGGAACGACAGGATAGCCGAATTCTCGCGGTTCTCGGGAACCGGCTTTTCGCTCGACGGGCAGGGCGGGGGCCTATCGGCCGCGGTCCTGCTGGCGGGGAGGATCGGGAGGCGCGGGATTGGCGGAGGGCTCAGTCCGGAGCCCGAGACGGCAGGATCCTGGTCGCTTCTTCTTTGCTCTGCGCGGGCCGTGTTCGTCTCCGAGGCGGTCCTTTTCCCGGGCGTCATGACCGAGACGAGCTTCAAGTCGGCGAAGGGCGGCGACGGCGCCGGGGAGTTCGAAATCGAGCCGGGCGGCGCGAGGATACTCAAGCCCTGCGGTGTGATACAGTCCGTGTTCTTCCCGCTGAACCCGGCTCTTTTCGACAGGATTGACCCCGTGGAACAGGGAATCGACTCGAGAGGCGGGCAGAGGATTTCGACGAGCATTTTCGACTTTTCGCGGGACGAATGGATCCTGCATTCCCCCGGGGGCCGCAGCCGGCTGCCGGACGGGGTCATGGACACGGAGACCGGCGAGGTCCGATTCCTGTTCGAAGGGATGGAACCCGGGGATCTCGTGAGACCATTGAAGGTCGATTTCACGGCGGTTCGGGCCGGGACTGGGAGATGACGCGGTGCTCGAAGTAACCGGACTGAGGAAGGATTTGGGATCGGTGAGGCTCCTGGACGGGATAGGCTTCACCCTCTCTCCCGGGAGGATTCTCGGCGTTGCCGGGACGCATCCGATTTCGAAGACGACGCTTCTGCGCGTTCTGGCAGGCCTGTCGCCGATTACGTCCGGCAGGGTGCTGGTCGACTCCATGCCGGTATCCGAGCCGGGAACGAGGCTGAAAATCGGGTACATGCCCAGGCGTTTCGGGGCAGTCAAGCGCACGACGGTGATGGAATTCATGGAGTTCTTCGGCGCCGCGTTCCGGGTGCCGCGCCGAAGCAGGCCCGGCGTGACGGAGGGGGTGCTGAAGCTCGTCGATCTGTGGGACTCGCGCGACAGGATGACCTCCGATTTGGGCGAGTACGAGCTTCTCAGGCTCGCGTTCGGCAGGATTCTCATGCACAATCCCGCGCTCCTTATTCTGGACGAGCCCATGGCCGCGTTCGGAATCGAAGGTCCGGACCAGTTCGGGGCCATAGTCGGCGAGCTCAGGTCCATGGGGAAGGCGATTCTATTCACCTGCCTCGACCCTACGGCCCTCGACGGCATCGCGGACGAGGCGGCCGTGCTTCACAAGGGCAGGTTCGCGGAATTCGGGGAGTGCGGAGAGGTGCTTGCGAGGATAAAGGAGCGGGGATGGCCCCCTGCGCCTGATCAGCGCGAAGGGCCGAGGCCTCCGGCGCCGGAGATTCTCAACCCGGCGGAGGGCGGCGTCTTCGAGCCGCCCGCGGCAGCGGCGGAGACCGCGTCCCAGAGGCTCCACAAGGCCGACGCCGCTTTCGCGGTGAAGGGAGTCTGGCGCGATCCCGGCAGGCCTGAAGCCGCGCCTGCTGGCGCCGAGGCTGGCCAGGCGGAGGCCGGACCGGCGGCATCCCCTTCGGGCGCGGAGGCGCACGCGTCTCGGAATCCGGAATCCGCGTTTCCTCCGGCCGGAGGAGACGCGCCCGCGCCGGACGCAGGCGCGGAGGCGGCGGGCCTCCCTCCGGGTGATTCACCCGTGACCGGGCCGCAACAATCCGGAAAGGGGATGGAATGAATACCGAGGCGAACGGAAACGGGATTCGGGGAGCGCCTGCCGCCGGGTCGGTCAGAGGCGCCGCGGGTCCGGTCCCGGCGGCGGCCGGACTGGTCCTGTTCCCATTCCGCGTCTGCATGGCGTCGGTGGCGAGCCCGGTGCTTAGGCTCGAGCTCAAGACGCATCTCGCCAGATCGCCCCTCCCTTACCTGGCCAGTTCCGTGCTCGTCCTGGCGGCCGGGCTGATTTTCGCGGCGGTCTACGGGATGAAGGCGCGGTTCGTCGAGCTCGAGTCCGGAGGGAGCGCGGCTGGAACCGGCGTATTCTTCGCGCTCACGGTCGTGGCGACGGCGTACATCCTGCTCGCGGCGCCGTGGATATCGTGCGGGTCCTTCTCGAGGGAGAAGAGGGAAGGGACGATGGACCTGCTGGCCTCGACCGCGCTCACTCCGTCGGAAGTGGTCGGAGGCAAGACAATCTCGGCGTTCCTGAGGGCTTTCATGCCGGTCCTCGCCATGCTGCCCTTCTTCATGCTCGGCTCGCGGCTGGGCGGCGTGGGTCCGCTGGAGATACCGAAGCACTACGCCCTGTTCGCGTCCGCGACGCTGTTCACGACCGCTTCCGGCGTGATGTGGTCGCTCATCTTCCGTCCCGTCGGGCTCGCGGGAATCGTGAACTTCCTCGTATCGGTCTACGCGATACTCATATTGGGCGTCGCTGTGGCGATCGTGGCGAGGGTGGCAATCGGGGCCTACAGCGGATTCAGCTGGATTGGCATGAGCGGGGCGTTCTGTCTTCTGGCGATGGCGCTCTGGGCGCTGTCGATACTCATCTACCGCAAGGCGTCGAAGTGGGACTACTAGCTTTGACCCGGGTGGTTATGCGAGGGTCAAAGCTGTTTTCCGCTCCGCGGCGGGGACGTATAGGGTGGGGGAGGAATGGGCCATGCCCCGGGGTGATGATTTCCGGACTTCGACCCGGGGGGCTTGGGCAGGCACTGTAAGAAGGATGGCAATGGATGGAACGATGAACGAGGAAATGCTGCATGAAGCCGCCGGCGAGGCTTTCTGGTGCATGGACCGGATTGAGCTGTCGCCGGGGCGCATCGAGGTTTCGGGATGGGCCATTCCTCCGCCCGCGGGGCACGCGGGCGCAGGCTTCGCCTTCAACGGGCGCGATTTCGAGGAAGTCGCCTGGCCGACGCCTCGGCCGGACATCGACGCCATATTCAACTACCTTCCGGGCATGAGGCAGGGATTCGGATTCGTCTGCAGGAGCAGGTTCCCGGAGAGGACGTGTCCCCCGGACGGATTTATTAGGATATCGTACACCAATCTTAAAACCAGCAGGCCATTCAGGGATGATCACGATTATTATTTCCCGACCCGCGAGGAGTTCCCCCTCCCGCCGCCGGGCAACAGGAAGAGGGTGCATGGGAGCGATTTTGAGATCTCTTTCCGCCTCGAGGGATACTCATCCTTCGTGAAGCTGGGGCAGGCTGTTCAAGACGCGTTCCAGGCGGGTCTGGGCGATTTCAGGAGGATCCTCGACTGGGGTTGCGGCTGCGGCCGGGTGACGAGGTATTTCAGCAGGACAAGGGGTCCGGCGATTACCGGGGTGGACATAGACGCGGAGAGCATAAGGTGGTGCCGGAGCCATCTGAGATTCGGCGAGTTCGATGCGATTCCCCTCCATCCTCCAACGCGACTCGGCGCAGGGAGCTTCGACCTGATAGCCGGGATTTCCATATTCACTCATCTCAAGGAGCGCGAGCAGTTCGAATGGCTTGCCGAGCTCGCCCGCATCGCCGCGCCCGGCGCGGCGGTTCTGGTCAGCATCAACGGGCCTTTCGCCGCCTGCCGCACCCCGGTTGCGGACGCGCTCCGGCTTCTGGATGATTCGGGCGGCTTCCTGGACCTTGGCTCCGACAATGCGCTCGACGGGGTAATCGGCGAGAGCGGCTATTACCGCTCCACCTTCCACGGGACCGATTACGTCAGGAAAAGATGGTCGGCGTACTTCGACATATTGAGGATTATTCCCGGATACATCGGCAACAACCAGGATTTGGTGGTGATGCGGAAGAGGTGAGAGCCCGGATTGGACGGTCTCAACCAGGCTTTCGGGCGTGCAGGACGCATCCTGCGGCAAGTTCGAAGTTCTTCTCGCGAGAAAGTCCCCTGACGAACTCGCTGTCGAGATATCCTATCGGGTCCCCGATTAGATCTGACACCTTCATGCACAGGAACTTCTCCTTCGCAGCACCCTCAAGACCCTTGGACCAGCTCCGAAGGAACCAGGTAAGGGTCCAGATTGGCAGTCCGGATTCCACAACCTCGATGCCGTCTATGACCAGCGACCGCTCGAAGAGGTTCGCTAGGCCCTGCGCCGTCATGTTATAGTAATGGGCGGGGAAATCATGGACCGGCTGAAGGAACGGGACGCTGCACTGCAGTTCGCCCCCGGGCTTCAGAACTCGCGCGATTTCGTCTGCGCAGACGAACGGATTCTTCACATGTTCGAGCAGACAATAGGAGATGACAGCTTCGAATGAACTGTCTTTGAATGGAAGGACCTCCGCAAGCCCGACGACGTCGGTCGTATCGTAGCGGAACATGTCCAGGTTGACTACGTTGTCGAAATACACGGGGCGTCTGCCCGCGCCGCAGTCCAGAACCAAGCCTTCTCCGTATTTCCCTATAAGATTTATAATGCGGTCATCGTAGTGATGCGACGAAGGGATATGGGCAGGGCCCGGTATGGAACGATCTCGCTGGTCGTCGGGAAGAAAATCGAAGCAGTCGTCATTTTTCAAGTGAGGGAGGTCTGCCCTGAGCAGGGAGCGGATTCTGGCCATTTTCGTCTTTTTGGCCTCTGAAATGCGCCCTGGAATCCGAATCCTGCGTTTTTCGCTAATGCCAAACCGGTCGAAATGCTGCTTCGCGGATGACAGCCTCCCGTCAAGGACCGCCGCAGCGACATCAGGATTGGCGTCAAGATAGCATTTCTCGTCGAAGTTGTTTTCGGTGGCTTCTTCTTCCAGAGAGTATCCAGCCATCGCGTCACCTCAGGCTAAAGTCTTCCCTGTCAAGGGTGAGGTTCGGGTTGTAGTAGGGGTCGTGGAGGAGGCTGTCCCCCCATTTCTTCTTGATGGCGTCTATCTCGAACCCTTCAATCATGAATCCGCGGGAAACCGACTCCAGGTGATAGAGGACCGCATAGGGCGTGTAGACAATCAGATACCCCTCCTTGCGGATTCTGAGGCAGAAGTCCACGTCGTTGAAAGCCCTTGGAAGAGCTTTCGCGTCCATGCCGCCGAGCTTCCGGTACACGGATTTCCTGACCATCATGCAGGCCGCGGTGACGGCCGAGTAGTTCCTGACGAGGTCGATGTGCCCGCAATAGCCGCGGGAGTATTTCGGGTAGTATTTATGCGAATGGCCCGCGACGCCGCCGAGCCCGGTGACGACTCCCGCATGCTGGATGGACCCGTCGGGGTACAGGAGCTTCGCGCCCACGGCGCCGACCTCGGGTCTCTGGCCGTGCTCGAGCATGGCTTCAATCCAGCCCGGCGAAACGACTTCGATGTCGTTGTTGAGGAGGATGAGCACCTCGCCCCTGGCCTGTTCGGCGGCGCGGTTGTTGAGCTCCGGGAAGTTGAAGAGTCCCGGGCAGTGCATCACTCTGATGCGGCCGGCCTGGCTCATTTCGGCCAGGTAGTCCAAGGTGTCCTGGTCCGAGGATCCGTTGTCCGCGACCAGGATCTCGTAGTTGTCGTAGGAGGTCTTCGACCATATTGACTGCGTGCAGTGCCGGATTAGGTCGGGCGAGTCGCGGGATGGAATGAGGACGGAAACGAGAGGTTTATTCTCCAGAATCCTCCTGACTCTGAACGAACCTGCGAAGATTCCTTTGGACACTTCTGCCCGGACTCCCCTGCGGTCCATGGTTTCGGACAGGGCTTTCAGTGTCGCATTTTCGGCGTCGGGCTTGTTCGAATATCGCACCGCCGTCGATCCGCTGGTCTTCCTCCAGTGGTAGCAGATGCGCGGAACATGGACTATTCTGTCCGACTTCTCGGTCATACGGAGTACAAGGTCATAGTCCTGAGCTCCGTCGAATCCCGGTCTGAGCCCGCCGACGGATTTCAGGAGGGAGTGCCTGTAGAAGATTAGGTGGCACATGTAATTGTGCGACAGGAGGAGGTCGGGCGACCAGTCGGGCTTGAGATATGGTTCGGAGTGGATGCCCTTGGAGTCGACCTTGTCCTCGTCGGTATAACAGATATCGGCCCCCGGATTCCGCCCAATCATCCGGGCTACGTCCAGCAGCGCCCAGGGAGGAAGCAGGTCGTCCTGGTCCATGAATCCGGCAAAGCCGCCTGAGGCGAGGCCGAAAGCGGCGTTGGTCGCCTGCGCTATGCCCATGTTGCGGGGAAGGGCTGTGACCCGTATGCGCGGGTCGCGGTCCGCCTGGCCTTCGAGATATGCGGATAGTTCAGGAATCCCGGATCCGTCGTCGGCGATGCAAAGCTCCCATTTCGGGTACGATTGCGCCAGCACGGAATCGACAGCCTCGCGCAGCAGGCGCATGTCGGGCTTGTACACGGGCATGATGAGGCTCAGGATTGGAGCGGATTCCAGGGCGGCCGCATCCGAGACGGCGCGGTCCGGGTCGTATGCTTTCGCGTAATTCTCCATGAACCACCAGTGATACCCGTCCAGCCCGGGCGACGGCTCCCTGCGTCCGAGGACATATTTGACGAGCTTCCTGCCGAATATCCCCGGCCCCTGGTGGAGCAGGACCCAGATGCCGGCGAGGAGGGTCCTCCTCCAGCCGGAAGTGGAAGACATCCTGAGCGCCAGCAGGTCTTTCCGGGGCCCGGCGGCGCCTGCGGAGGAATGGGAAACAACCGACATGGAGGAAGAGGAAGCCTTCCTGAGTGCGCTTTCCATTCTTTTCTGCATCCTCATGTTTTCAGCGCGCTTGACATAGATTTCCCTGGAAAGAGCCAACGCCGTTTTCTTTATTTCGTCCGGGCAGCGCAAGTCCGCCGACTGGCGATTGAGGGTTTTTTCCAGCGCGGCTGCTTCCTCTTCCAGCCTTGAAGTCCTCCTTGAAATCCGCTCGTTCACCTCGCCCAGTCGGCGGATTTCTAGGTTCATGATATCCATTGCGGCTCTGCAGTCCGCAGGGGTGATTTCCGCCCGGTGGCGCTGGAAGACTTTTTCGAAATCTTCTGCGCCTTCGTTCCGCGACTCAGGCCGTAAGCGATACTCCGCGGTCACATGGGGCAGCAGGCGGAAGGTGTGCTTCCTGGACAGCCTGAGGAGAAAGTCCCAGTCCTCGAAACGCGAGAGGGTCTCGTCGAACCCACCTGCATCCATCCACACGGACTTTGCGTGCCCCAGGCAGATTAGCGGGATGTAGTTCCCGAACAGGAGGAGCGACGGATTCCATGGAAGGGCCATCTTCCTGCAGGCAGAGGATGATCCAGCCTCGGAAACGAGCGCACCCGTATAGACGATTTCGCCGGGCTCGGCGACGAGCGCCGACACGATTCTCCGCGCATGGCCGGGCATGTGGATGTCGTCGTCGTCCAGGTATGTGATGAATTCGCGGGAGGATGCGCGGATGCCGGCGTTGAGCGCAGCCGGCCTGGACAATTCCCGGCCGGGATCCACGACTTTCACGTTCAGCACCCCGTCAAATCGCCTGATTACAGGCCCCAGGTCGTCGCAGCCCGCGTTGACGAGCACCACTTCCATCCCGCCCGCGTCCTGCGAGGCGATGCTCAGAAGCGCTTCCGCCAGAAGAAAGGGCCTTTTGTACGACCTGACGATGACCGACAATCTGGATACATCGGTCGCGGTCAATCCGGGCTGCTCGATTGCAGAGATTGAATCCTCGTGCTCGGGCGGCCTGGGCGGTGAGGAGATCTTCTCCAGACAGAGGGCTTCTGCGAAGCGGCAGCCTGGGGGGGTTCCGAAAGACCTGAAACTGTCCCTGCCCCGGATGGCTGCGATGCAATCGAAAACCGCCGACCGGCTCTCGTATGAGCCCATCGCCAGAACCTTCGTCTTCTCCACGGAGGTGACATCGACTATATGAGTGGCCAGGATTGGGGATCCGACCTCATAGAAGGCGAGGACGGGGGGCTCCGCGAAAAGCCTTGCGGCAACGGAGCAGGCTTTTCCGGTCGTGGCGTTATCGGCGTGCTGATCGAACGGGGAGGGGCAGTACAAGACGGCAGGCTTGAGAGTTTCTATTCTGGATGAAATCACCGAGTCCAAGTCAGCGGCCGATTCGAGCCCGCCGTCGGGAAGTCCCACGTGTTCCCAGCCGCTTACGCCCAGCACGGAGACCGCCCGCTGGAATTCCTTCAACCTTGTGTCCCCCCGACCAGGGTCCCCCGAACTGCCGTTTGTGAGAAGGAGCACGTCCACCCGGTCTCCTCTGGCCCGGTGCATGGCGATAATCCCGCCGACGCCGAGCGTCTCGTCGTCCGGGTGCGGAGCCACCACCAGTGCCGGGCCTGCCGGGGGGGATTCCAGGAAAATGAATCCGGTTCTAGGATCCTTCTGCATTTGAGGACTTTCCGGAGCCATCCGAACCGATGTAAAACAAAGCGACTTCTTCCATGCGTTTAAGCGTCCTGGGGGCTGGAGCCCGGAAGGAGGCCTCGGAAGGCGTTCCGGCGCGTTCAACGATGTACATGAGAAGGGCGGACTCGACGACGCAGACGGATCTGAGGCCTGACATCTTGACCAGGATGTCGATTTCCTGCCGGGTGCAGAAGCGGTTGTAGGATTTCGGTTTTTCTTTGCCCCTGTACATGTCGACCTCGGCAAGCCACCTTTGGAACGTGGACGGATAGGCGAGATTCCAGGTGTCGAAATAGCAGGCGCCCCCGGGCGCGAGAAGGCGGGCGACCTGCTTCAGATACGAGAAAACCTGCTCCCTGGGGAGGTGGAAGAAGACGAGATGGCTCAGAATCCTGTCCATGCAGAACGCGGGGAATTCGTCGAGTGGTTTCTCGCTCAGCGAGTGGAAGGAGACGTTTCTCAGGTGCTCCATTCTCCGGCTTGCGAAGCGCAGCATGCCCTCCGATATGTCGACGCACGTGAAGCGGCCTGAATGAGGAGCGAGTTCGCGGCTGATCCTTCCCACGCCGCAGCCGATTTCAAGTACCTCGTGGGAGGAATCGATTGCAAGAGCGTCTTTCAGAACGGAAGCCACCATTCCGCCGCGCTGCCTCAAATCCTCTTCCGTGCGGCTTCCGTCCACCATCGCAAAGGCGGTCTGCGCGCTCCCCGCCCACCGTTCCCACTCCTCCTTGAAAGCGGCGTCGACGAGCGGAGTGTACAGGGGCTTGAAACATAGGCTCCCCGGCACCGGCAGGTGGTTCATGTGCATCCTGCAGCCTGGAGGGGCGACTGATGAGTTTGCCCAGACCGTCAGCGCGTCACCTTCGTTCGAGTCGGGGGACTCTAAATAGAAATAAATGGTCGTCCCTGCGGAATCCGGGATGGGCTTGAAATCGAACAGGTGCCAACAGTTGTCCTTGAACGCGGAGGCTGGTCTTTCGACGGTGCGAATCTCTTCCTTAATACCGTCATTGATTCTGACGACTTTCAGGACGAGCCTGCAGGTGTTTTCCCTCGCGAAAGTGGCCACGAGCAGCTCGATTCCCGAGAGGAAGTTGGAAGAGGGCAGGAATTCCTGGCCTGGAACGATTCTCCAGGAAATCTCCCCCACGTTGATGTCGTTGACCGTAACGCCTTCGCTCATGGTACCAATCCGGAAATGCCGTAAAGCCGGTAGCGTTAGTTATCCTCGCGGGGCGGTTTGAATCCGCAAAGATGCCGGATCCCGTCGTAAAGGCACGGCAATGAGTTATGATAAACGATATCAGTGAGGATTCAATGACGGACCGAGGATATGAACAGTCCGGTTCGTCCGGCAGGGGAAATATCAGTCCGTCGGGTGCCGGGACGAGACGGGAAGGGGCATGGAGAAAAGCCAGAAGCAGATAGAAAACATGCGGGCCAACAGCCTGGAAGCGGCCGCGGGAGAAACGAGCTGCCGGACGCTTCCAGGCCAGGTCTTCCTGGAGTTGACCCGGCGCTGCAATTTCAGGTGCTTCATGTGTCCCCGGACATCAGCCGGGATGGGCACGGGAGGCGCAGACATGGGCATGGATCTGTTCAGAACCGTTGAACGGGAGTTATTCCCCACGGCGGTCCTGGCCGCCCTAAACGGTCTTGGTGATTCCCTCCTGATGGACGCGTGGCACGACGTGCTCCGGGCAGTTGGGCGATACAAGCTGCATCCTCTCCTTGTGACGAACGGACAGAACCTTGACTACCGCACAATCGATTTTTTTGCGAGACACGAGGGGATATTGAGGTTGTCGGTCGACGCGGCCGCGGCGGACGCCTACCGGAGGCTGAGGGGCGGCGCGTCCATGGACCGGCTCAAGGACGCTTTGGCCGTAATCAGGAGGCGGAATGACGGGGATTCGGGGATCAGTATGGCGCTCGAATTCGTCACCGTCCTCTCGACAGTGAGCGCAGGGGAGATCGGGGGAATTCTCGACCTGGCCGCGGAATACTGCGCCGAGACGGTTCACATGCAACATCTCGTCGTTCTCAAGGAGGGGCTTGAACGGTATTCCCTGTGCTCCAAGCCCGAAGAGGGAAACCAGGTCCTCTGGAGGGCGCGCGTACTGGCGCGGAAGCTGGGGATCCGGCTCGTGGCGCCTGATTTCTTCGACACTGAGGGTGCCGCCGAAATGCGAAGATTCTTCCCGACTTTGAAAGAGGTCTCCGCTGCCGACAGAATCCTCCAAGAGCATCACTGGGGATTTCCGGAAACGTGCGTGGCGCCGTGGAGCACGGTATTCATCGAATTCAACGGCAACGTCAAGCCGTGCTGCGTGTCAGAGGAGGTGATGGGCAATCTGCGGGACATGCCGTTCGGGGAAATCTGGAACGGACCCGCCTACAAATCCCTCCGTTCGCAACTTGCCGGAAAAGAGCCGCTTTCGAACGCCAACTGCAGGCGATGCTACGCCTTTTCCCCGACCGTTCCGGGGATGCTGACCAGATACGCTGAAGCAGACCGGCCGGTCGTCAGCCCTTCACAAGGCGGATGTCCTCAATGAAACTGACGACGCTGAAGAAGCCGACTGCGCCGAAGGATTCCATCAAGGCTCCAGGACAAAAGCTTACTCGCGGAAGGCGCTCTGGATTCAGAACCGCCTGTTCTTCTCCCATTCCCAGGCGGTGCCGATGATCTTTCCCAAATCGTCGAACCTGAATTCGAGATCGGGAAGCGCCGTCCTTATGCTGCGGTTGTCCGCCACGAGCCGCGGGGGGTCGCCGGGCCTGCGAGGCGCCTCTTCCACTGCAAACTCCCTGCCGGAAACCTTCCTGCATGCGTCGATGATCTCCCTGACGGAGTATCCTCTGCCGTAGCCCAGGTTGAATGCGGCGGTCCGCCCGCCTTCACGCAGGTATTCGCATGCGGCCAGGTGGGCCTGCGCGAGGTCGGTCACGTGGACGTAGTCGCGGATGCAGGTGCCGTCGGGCGTGGGGTAGTCGGTTCCGAAGATGCTCACGGATTTCCTCTCGCCCGAGGCGGCTTTCAGCACGAGAGGAATCAGGTGGGTTTCGGGATCGTGGCTCTCGCCTATTCTCGCCTTCTCGTCGGCTCCCGCGGCGTTGAAGTAACGGAGTCTTACCGACCGGAGCCCGTAGGCGCGGTCGAACCAGTCGAGCATGTTCTCGAATATCCTCTTGGTTTCGCCGTACGGGTTGACCGGATTGTGGGGGAGGCTCTCGCCGATGAACTCGGCGGAAGGCTCGCCGTAGACCGCGCAAGAGGAGGAGAAGACGAGGTTCTGCACCTTCGCTTCGACCATGGCGCGAAGCAGGGAAATCCCGTTCGCGACGTTGTTCTCGTAGTACATGCCGGGGAAGCGCATGGACTCGCCGACCAGGGCGTATGCGCAGAAGTGGATTACGGCGTCCACCTTGAGGTCGCGCATGAGCGCGGCGAGCCTCTGGGCGTCCCCGATGTCGCCCTCGATAATCTCCCATCCGAGGGCGGATTCGCGGTGGCCCCTGGACAGGTTGTCGTACACGGCGAACGGCACGCCTTTTTCCGCGAGGTACAGCGCCGTGTGGCTTCCTATGTACCCCGCCCCGCCCGCAAGCAGAATCATGTTAATCCTTCTGAATCCGTGATATTCCAATCCCTCCCCATACGCAATCGCTTTTTGTCAGCCAGGGGAGGAAACGGTGTATGGGATGGTCGGCGAAAACGACGTAGACCGGCCTCAGACGGTCGATTTGCTCCATCGCGATGCTCGACCCGAATGCCGCATCGTCGCCTCGCCAGTATACGTCGTGAATCATGACGACCCCGCCATCCCTGACCATAGGGGAATAGGCTGCATAATCCCCCAGCACTGAATCAGCCGCATGGTCGGCATCGATGAATACGGCGTCCAGTTTTTCCTCTCCGAGCGCGACGGTCAGTTCCCGTATGGTCGCAGGGTCATCCGATTGGCCGATTATGGTTATAAGTTCCTGATTTGCTTTCAACATCTTCCTGGCCTTGATTGTCATCTCCGGGTCTCTTTTATCGTCGATGTCGTAGATTTTGGCGTTCTCCGCGAGCAGATGCGACGCATAGGCGATGTTGCCTTTGCCGGCCGTGCCTACTCCTGCGTAACGCCTCGCGTTACGAATCAGTCTGAATCCTCTGATTATGTCGAGCATATAGGGCGGATTCACCCCGCGATGCAGGAATCCCGCGATTATTCCCGATGCCCTCGCAAGCTCTTCGCACGAGGGCAACGGTTTGGCGCTGTCGAGCCAATCCGGAACCTCCCGGATGAATTCCAGCGGGTATCTTCGTTTCGCCATGAAGCTCCTTCACTTACCGATTCCGAGGCGCCTCAGGATTTTCAGTCGCAGCTTCCTCAGGGAAAGCCTGGCGAGTTCCCTTCCGTTGAGTATTTCCTCGGCAAGCCTCGACACGTCATTGAATCCGGGTTTTCCCCATGGCGGGCGGTCATTCCCGCCTGTTTCGGATTGCGGCAGGCTGGAAGCCTTTCTTCTTATGACAGGCTCCAGGCTTTTCCCTCCGAGCCCCTCACATACGAGCAGAAGCTTCCCAAGCCTGTCCTTCCTCCAATGAGAGCCATTCCTGAGCAGGAGATAACTTATTGTCTTGAGGTCGATTTGACCGGCGTTCCACCGCCTCTGCTCGACCAGGGGTTCGGGAACCACCATCCCGCAAGCCCGGTCAGTTTCCAGTCGCCAGAGGTAATCCAGCTCCCCGTAGATACCGGCCTGTCTGGCAAACAAATCCAAGAGGAGTTTTCCCTTCACGGTTTTCATGACGCAACGTGACAAGGGCGGATACGAAATGAACGGCACGACCTCGAGCATCGCATCCAGGGGGAAAGTATCGATTTGAAAGGCATCTCCGGTCCTGACTTTCTTCCAGGAACCGACGAAGGATATCTGATCCTGTCCGGCCAGGATGCCGGCTGCGGAATCAAGGAAACCCGGGGACAGCCTGTCGCCTGCAAGGAGGACGAGAAGGGCGTCCTCGGTAAGGATTTCCGTCGGATTGACCGGATTCCCGGAGGCCGACTCCGTGCGGTACATACCGCCCAGGAACCAGGCGGCTGGCCTGTCGCCGGTTCCGGGGCCCTGCGAACGGAGCACGACCAGTTCGATGCGGCTCATCCCGGAACCGATGACGGAATCCACGGTCGCATTGATGTCGCCCTGGCCGTCATCAATCAGACACACCAGCAAGGCCGGTTTCTTCCCGTTCCCGGTTCCGGTCTTTATCCAGCTTCGGCGCGAATCCATGCCATAGAAGCCGCCCAGGGGATTGTTCGCCGAGGGATAGGGCCTGGTAATCCTGCATCTCAGCGCTTCATCGGAGGCAAGGACCTGCATTGCCCGGGCGAGGTCCATGACTGAGCCGTCAAATACGACGGCGTTGTCAAGATTCCTGAAGAAATCCCTGAAGCCCGGGATATCCGAGACTACAATCGGAATCCCCGCGGAGTACAGCTCATGAGCCGCATAGCAGAAGGATTCGAGGAGCGAGGGGAACACGGCGAACCTCACCCTGGGCAGGAGGTCCCCAAGCTGCCTCCAGCTTAGATGTCCGGGGAAATGGAATCGGGCCCTGTGGGGGCCGGGTATCTTCATGCCGAGGTAAGACCTGTAGTCGGGCGCGGGCACGGGCGTCTCATTTGAATCGTATCCGACCAGGTGGAATTCCAGCCTGGGGTTTGCCGGATTGTCGAGATAAATGACGGCGGCGTCCACGAAGGCATCGGCTCCCTTGAACGCGAACAGCCTTCCATAGAACAGGACGACGTCCTTCGTGTCGCCCGTCCTTCCCGGGGAGGGCGCATCCACGATTGGGGACTGTGAGGGCTCTTTGGCGCCGAACCAATCCTCGTAGAGCGGCAGGTAAGAATGATTCAGATATGATTCCGAAGGGAACAGCGTGCTTTCGGCAAGCCTCAGAGAGAAGTGCTCAAGGGCGTACATGAGGTAATTCTCGTAGTTCAACGGTTTTGTCGGCTCGAACGCATCAATCATCTCCCTGGAATTGTGGAGTCTGACCGCTATGTGCTGCTTTCGGAAACAGAGGCCGGCGACCTTTGCATTGAGGGCGTAATAGGCGGGGCCGCAATAGTCGAAGAACTCGACGACGTCCGGCGATTCAACCTGGCAGACTTTCCTGCATGCATGGAAGAACCTGTATGATTTCCACAGGCTCCATCCGGAGAAGTCGGTCTCCCCTGGCTGCATGTCTTCGCACAACCTGTCCACGAGGTAGGCCCGGCAGTTCTGGTGATTGGGAAACGAGTATATGTCCTTCTTCGTGAAGTTCTCGAATTCCCGCTGCGGCACGTCAAGGAGGAAGATAACCTCATGATTTCCCTTCAGCAGAATATGTGCGGCGTTGTACAGCAGAACCCCGCATCCGCCCCATGTCGAAGGATGCAATTCATACGAGACGAAACAAATCTTCGACATTGATTAAGCATCCATTTCGATGAAATCGCGGAGAGACCTGTCCGCCCGCATGTTGTACCCCGGGGCGTATTTCCTGTAGGCTTCCACAATCGAGTCCCTTTCCTCGAGGGCGCGAAGGGCCCATGCCCTTATTCGCCAGGACTCGTCAGGCCTGTCGACCACGAGCATGGAAGAAAGGTACGCGTCGTCCTCGAACAGATGGGACACCGGCCCGATGAGGCATGGCGCACCGACGGACAGGCTCTCGAGGGGGAGCATGGGTGCGCACTCGCTCAGCGTGACGTACAGGTTCAGGTGCATTCCGGAAAGGATTCCAGGCATGTCTTCCTGCGAAATCGGCTTTTCCGAGATATCAGCGAGCCTGACGCCCATCAATCCGGCAAACTCCAAGGCCCTTGGGCTGAAGCTAGACGCATGTACAACGGAATTCTCTATCGTGCCCGCGGCCGCGAGCATCGCATACGGAGGCTTCCTCCAGAAATCCAGCGGGCTCCAGAGCCCGAGATGCGGACCACCGGCGAGGGGAGAAGACGGCTTTTCCGGAATTCTGCGGACGCAGTTCATCACGAATCCCGATGGGATTCCTTTCGCGATGTGGACCTCGGCCATGCCTTTCTTCACGAATCCGATTCTCCTGACGACGCCGCTCCGGCAGAGATCAATCGATATCCGATATCCTTTCCAGTTGTAGTCCTCCTGGGACTGGACGAAACTCCCATGCCATATGATGTAGAGCGGCATTGCCGGAGCGGCTTTTCGGAGGCCGTCAACCAGATGCACATAGGTCAGAGGAAACCCTTGGATTGCGAGCGAGGCCGGCCGTGCTTCTGCGAATAATCTGGCGTAATGCATGCCCCGCTCTTCGTCGAGATTGTCTTCGAGAAAGAACAACTCCCTGAAAAGCTGCGAAGCGGAGCTTCTGATTCCAAGCCAATGCGGATTGTTGACGGACAGGGGCGCGGGATTGCGGCGCGTCTTGTCGATCCAGGCGCATTCTTCCTCGGAAAAGCTTCCCCAATCCCTCCTTTGCGGCGATTCCGGCGGGTGCCGGGCAAAATCGCCGGACTGGCAGGTGGAGGATTCCGGCTCGACGGGATGCCCGGATTCGCGGTCGATTCCCTTCATGCGCATGTATAGCCCGAAGAGCCATGTCTTTCTAATCCTGTGCACTGCGCGGAAGCTGATTGTACGCTTGATGTTTTCGAGCTCGTATGTTTTCCGTTCCAATTCGCTCCTGATGCCGGCCTGCTTTTCGCGAATCGAAACCATCTCGTCGACAGATCTTCTCAGATTCTCGTTCGAAAAGAGCAGGTCGTCCCTGTATTTCTCTGCCAGGCATCTGAGGGCCTCTGCTTCGCTTTGTCTCATGGACAGGTTCTTGCGGCAATCAATCAGGCAGTTTTCGAGTTCCCGAATCCTGCCTCCTCCGTCAGAGGCGTCCTTCCCTTCGCGCTCCTCCGCGGATTCGGCCTCCTCATTGGCCTGGAATGGACCGTCAGAAGCTTCAAGCTCGCCGTTCATCGGTCTTCCGCATCCTTTTTGAGCTGCTAATGGCTTTCGGATTCCACAGAGGGTTCGGTGATCCTATCATCCAGGAGGAGCCTTATCAAGGCGGCTCGACCGCGGTCCAGGCCGCGTATGCGCGTCGATTCGCCGATTCAGAAGGACATGTATATCTCCCTGAGTTCTCTGGCGTTCTCATCGATTGCCTTCACCCTTGGAATCCCATCAACGAGCCTTCTCCGGAGGGTGGGATTATCCAGCAGATTTTCAATCCGTCCAGCCAGGCTCGCGGCGTTCCCCGCCTCGAAGTGGATTCCGCTGACCATGTCTTCCACTCTTTCGGCCATCCCCCCCAGGTTCGACACGATGCATGGGACTTTTTGCTGGAAAGCCTCCTCGATTACAAGCGGCGCATTCTCGAACCACAGGGACGGGAGAAGCATGAAATGGATTCCCGACAGCGCCAAGGCGATGTCCCTGTTGTCGAATGCCCCGCCGAATTCGACGTTCGGCAGCCCGGATGCCTTTGCCCTGACAATCCTGCCGAATCCGGATCCGTGCGGGACATCCCCGTATATCACCAGTCTGGCTCCGGAAACGCCTTTCCTATGCAGGATATCGAATGCTTCAATCGCTACGAGCAGGCCCTTCTCAGGCTTGACGACGGACGTGAAGGCAATCCTGAGGATGCCGTTGTCCTCCCGCGGCCCGCTTGCGGCAACGCCAGGATGGATTGGGAGTCCGTTCGCCGAGAATACAATCCGGTTTTCCTGAATGCCCCAGCGGATGAAGGATTTCAGCAGGAAACGGGACGGCGAGATGAACAGGTCCACCTCGTTTGCGAGAGCCCTCATCCCGCGGTCCCTGCATTCCCAGTCGGGCGACGATGAGCAGGCCCGCCGTATCGATCGGGAGAGTTTCCTGAGGACGACTCCGGCTAATTCGGCGGTTGACAGCCTGGATTTCAGCATGACAAGTCTGGATAACATGGCTGCAGCCGTCGGGTTTTCCGAGGACATGTCATCACGGACACATTTCATGCAGCGTCGGCGATCAGCGCCTGCGCAGACCTTTCCCTCGGAATCAAGCCGGATTGTGCGGCAGCACTCCAGCCAGAAGTCATGCAATGTGAATATAACAGGTATTCGAAACATGCGCTTGACATGAGCAGGGATGTCCGCAGATGCGAACATCAGGTGCTGGACGTGAAGGACGTCGGGGCGCACTTCTTCCATTATTCCCAGGAAGGCCCTTGTGAATGCCGGGTCCGTGAAGTTCGTGAGCGGGTTCCTGTCCATGAAAGAGTTCTTGCGCACCTTCAGCACTCGAACCCGCCCTTCCAGCGAACTCGCGATGGAGTAATCATTCTGTGACGCCGGGTCTGCCGCCACCACGGTGACTTCGAATCCGATTGCCGAGAGGGCTTCCGCGAGGTAATGGGTGTAATTCTCCGAACCGGACTGGTACTCGGGCCAATACTGGTGGATGAGGTACAGAATCTTCATATGCCTGGTGAGTTCCCAATGTATTGCCCGATCATTTCGGACAGGCGAAGGGCGGGGCTTCGGCAGAGTCCGGCGGTCTTTCTTGGAAGCGAAATCCGCCGGTCACGAAACAGAGAAGCCGCATCCTTCAGAACGAGGATGGCGGCTCTCACGAGTACTTCAGGGGCAGTGATTACCGTGTCGAGATTCAGATGGTTCCTGTTGAACCTCCCATCCATCACATTCCTTCGGAATGCCGCGGAAAGAGTGTATTCGTGGGAGTGGGCGACGACCGAACCCGCAGAGAAGCCAATCGCGAAACCCGCGGAGAGTATTTCGCGGGCGATTAGCACATCCTCGCCCATTTCGACGTCCTCGAAACGGAAGGCTTCAAGGGCTTCCCGCCTGTAGGCGGCGCTTATGTTATGCAGGCGGAGGAGGCGCCTCACCTCTCCCGGACTTCCAAGGGCGAGGACGCGGGGAGACGGGATTCGGACTTCCGCGTCCACCTCCGAAGACGACCATTCAGACATTACGGTTGTTCGCATCAGGGGAGACGCCCCGTCTTTGGGGACTACCCGGGAACAGACCGCCATGAGGTCGCTTTTCGAGTAGAGCTTGCCAATCAGGGCGTCAAGCCATCGGTTCGAAAGCGGCAGCGCATCCTGACAAAGAAAGACGACGGCCCGACCCCTGGAGAGATCGAAACCCATCTGCCTTGTCCGTCCGTGCCCGAAATCCCCGTGATTGATGCAGTGGAGACGAATCTCGCTCCGGGCGCGCAGCATTTCCAGAGTTCCGTCGATCGACCCCGAGTCGATTGCTATGACTTCGAAAGGGCCGGACGCTTTCTGCTCGAAAAGCGCCTCAATCGTCTTCGCGAGACCCTGATTCACGCCGTCGAATGTCAGAAGCACCACTGAAATGTCCGGAGAGTTCCCCATCGGTCAACGGGCGGCAGGCGGTTTCGCCCCCTCTTCCATCCCAGGCATGGCTGATACCTCTTCGCATGCGCGACGGCAATCCGTCAGCGCATGCCTGCGGGAATCCATGAGTGACAAAAACTCCGAGGAATTATATCATTCGCCGATGATTTGAAGAATCAGCCATGAAGAGGTTGTACCTCCTGCAGCATCTGGTAGCCAGGGACCTCAAGGTCCGCTACAAGAACTCCATGCTCGGGTTCGTATGGACGCTCCTGAACCCGCTCCTGATGCTGGTAGTCCTGACGATGGTCTTCTCCCACCTGTTCAAGTTCGAGAGCATAGTGAACTATCCAGTATTCGTGCTCTCAGTATTGCTGCCCTGGAACTTCTTTTCCCAGGGCGTGGTGCAGTCCACGAACTCTGTCGTGTCCAGCGGAGGGCTGATTAGGAAGATCTACGTGCCAAAGACGATTTTCCCCGCGGCCGTCGTGACTTCCGGGCTGGTGAATTTCCTGTTCGCCCTCGTTCCCATGTCGGTGCTTTTCCTCCTCCTCGGCGGGAGGGCGACTCCGGCCTTGCTTTTCCTGCCGGTTTCAATCACGGTCCTGTTCGTTTTCACGCTCGGCATCGGGATGACCGTGAGCGCATTCAACGTCCTTTTCCGGGATACTCAGCACATAACGGAAGTCGGCATGTCCATGCTGTTCTACCTCACGCCGATTGTCTACCCCTTGTCAATCAACGGCAAGGCCTTCGGACCGGAAGGCTTGAGGTCCATCCTCAGGTTCAACCCCATGGTCTACATGGTCGAGTCCTTCCGCCTGCCAATCTACGAGGGCACGATTCCTTCCCCCACCCATTTCGGGATTTTCCTCTCCTGCGCAATCCTGTCGCTGGCCGCAGGCCTGGCCGTGTTCAGGTCGCTCGACGAGAAGATGATATACAGGCTCTGACAGGCCTGTCCGTATCGCGGGAACGGATGAACGGGAGTCAGACGGCGGATGCAATCGCCCTGAAGATATTTCCGGCGATGCCCGACCATCCGGAGAGGAGGGCTTTTGCCTTTCCTGCTTCTCCCATCCGTTTCCGGAGACCGGGATCGGCCCGGAGCTGGTCGATGCGAAGGGTGAGATCGCGGATATCGCGGGGATTGACGAGAAAACCGTCGACGCCGTGGTCAATCACTCCGGGCACTCCGCCCCATCTGTAACCGATAACGGGTTTTCCGAGCGACCAGGCTTCCAGGAAGACGATTCCGAACGCGTCGACGATGCTGGGGAGTACCAGAGCGTCGCATCGGTCCAGGATCTCCCATTTGAGGCGGTCGTCCACCTTCCCGTGGAACTCGCAGAATCGCAGGTGCTTCCGTTTCAGAAGAAGCCTGAAGAGGTCGAACCCGGGTTTTCTCGGCCCGATGAAATCCACCTTTATTCCGAGGCCGGTTTCCCAGAGCGGGATGAGGGCCCTGATGAGATCGGGCGCGCCCTTCTCGCGCGACAGCATTCCTATGTGACAGACGCGGAAACAGCCGTCATCGCCCGCCGGCGCGGCAGGACGGCCGTCGCGGGAATCCGCGAGAAGGTCGATACCCATCTGAGTGACATGCACCTTGCCCTCGGGAACGCCGGCGCCCGTCAGGACCCGTTTTTCCGAATCCGAGAGCGCGATAGCCAGACTGGATGCTTTCAAAGCCCTGAGGCAGTTCGGACACATCGCTTTTCTGCCAGGAAGGAGGGGACGGAAAGGCGGGTGGATAAGGGGTGTCACGACCAGGGGGAGCTCCATGGACCTGGCGATTTTGAAGCCGAGCCCAATCATCGCGTCGAAGGGATTCGGCGAGACGTGGATCACGGCATCCGGGAGCCGGCGGACGATATCCCTTATGGCGGGTTCGATCCTCCTTATCAGGAAGTAGAAACGGCGTCCAATCTGCCCGGACGGGCACAAGGGGATTAGGTTCATCAGGGCGGAGAAGTACGGACTCGAGAGCGGAAGCCTCGGGAAGGCTTTTTCCCTGAATCTGCTGAAGGGGTTCGCGAAGACGGGCCTTGCGGGCTCGCCCGGAGGGGGGACGAGCCGGCCGCTGAGATCGAAAGACCAGCAGCGGTGTCCGAAAGCGGGGGCGTATTCCGAGATTTTCCTGTAGAAGACCGAGGACCCGCTGTTGACCGAGGAGATGTCGTGAACCAGCTGTATTATATTCATGTCGCGAAGCCGGCTGAACCCGGCATCACTTCCTCAGAAAAAGGATTACCGATGTCCAGACGACGTTCCCCTGTTTCAGGACGATGTGCGGACTCACGTGCAAATCCGTCTCATCGTCGAGATCTATCGGATTCAGCAGCAGTGATCGTGAAATCGACAGATCCGGCCCTCCTCCCGCGAGCTTGAAGGCCGCGGACCGGAGTATTGTCCTGTCCAGTTCTTCGGTGGAGAAGTATTCCGCGTGGTTGGCGCCGTTCAGGATGAGTTCCGTGGAGATGCAGACGACCCCTCCGGGTTTCAGGACGCGATGCATCTCCTGCATCGCACGTGCCGATTTCTCCCTCGATCCGAAGTGCTCGATTGACGAGAGGCAGAATCCGAAATCGAAGGACGCATCGGGGAAATCGAGTCCGGTCGCGTCCATCCGCAGGACCTTCAGCCTGTCCTTCCTGTAGTCGAACGGCGCGAACACCTCGGGATTCGTCAGCATGCGGGGATCCCCCTCCCTGCCGGGGGTCGCATAGAGATCGGTCGCGACCATCTCCGAGATTCTATTCGCATAATGGAACAGGGGCCTCTCCGAGCCGGCGCCGACGGCAACGGCCCTCGCCTCAGGCCTGACGACGCCGAGTGTTTCAAGGCCTATGAGGCACATGGCGTATTCCCATGATTTCCTGTGGATGTAGACTCCCTCGCCGAGAGCCTGCATGACGAGGGAGAGAGGCCTCCCCGCCCGCCAGTCGCTGATGTCGCAGAGACGGTTAAGCGGCCGTTCCGGGCGTTTCCTCATTTCCTTGTCGGGGACGACCTGTATAGCCAGCATGCGCGAGCCCAGAAAAAACCGGACCCCGGCAAGCCAGAGCTTCATGCCCGACTGCGTCGGCCCTCATGAGCAGAAATATAACGGCGTGAGGGGGCGATTTCAACGGCATCGGGCCCGCCGCTGGAAAAAACAGGGTGATGGATGTAATATGCTGATCGTGTCCTTTGAGCGGAAAGACGCAAGGCATGTCGGAAGAATCGAGGATGGGATGAATGGATGATCCGGACGCAAGCGGTTTCGGGAAGACGGATTCCTTCTTCGAGACGGATGGATGCGGCTCCGAAGTGGCCGGAATCCTGACGAGGATAAGGAGACATCTCGAGGACGCGGGGAAGGCCAAGGATTGCGCTCCGGCGGATTTCGTGGCGGCCCGGCACGCGCCGCTCGCCCTGTCGGACAGGCGGATCGACGAGATGGCCGCGGTTGTGAACGGCTGCTGGGACGTCATGTACGTACCTCTTGGAGTCAAATTCAGGTTCCTGAAACGAGTACTCAACAAGCTGATGCGTTTTTTCATCCACCGCCAGGTGCATTTCAACCTGCATTCGAAGAACCTCTGCGAGCTCACGATTCTGCACCTCCGGGACGTCGCCAGCATCGTCCATCAGATGGGCGCAGAGCTTACATCGCGGCCGGCGGGAATGGAGTGGGCGGAGGAGGCCCGGCTTATGAGGGGGGCGCTGGATGAAATTGCCAGGGAGACGGCCGAAGTGAAGACCGGGCTGGACAGGATGGTTTCGGAGTCGGCTGGAGCGGAGAAACGGCTGGGCGGGGCAATCAGTTCGATTGGGGAAACGGCAGCCTTATCGAGGAAGGAAGCCGGGGATGCGAGGGCTTTCGTCGAAGAGCAGATGCGGGCGCAGTGGGTTTTCCTTCACAATACGCGAAACGAGCTTTTCTCGGAAATCAAGGATCTCGCCGGCATCCAGGCGAGGATGACGCGGTTGGACGGAGCCGCCTCTCCAAAGCCGGCGCTGGCCACCGAAAAGGCGAGGAGGGTTCTCGCGGGGCAAACCTCGGGATTCAGGCTGAACATCGGTTCAGGCCCGTCGCCCGAGGACGTAGCGGATGAGCTGACGGTGGACATAAGGCGGCTGGAAGGGGTGGATATCATAACCGACGCGCGTTTCCTCCCGTTCGATAAGGGCACGGTCCGGAGCATACGTTCATCCCATACGGCGGAGCACTTCTCGAGGAATGAGCTCGCGCGGGAAATCCTTCCGTACTGGTTCAGGCTGCTTGAATCCGGGGGGGGGATTGAGCTCGTGTGTCCCGATTTCGAAGCCATGATTGGTGCTTACACGTCCGGGAAAATCACGTTGGAAACGCTCGACAAGGTCGCTTTCGGCGGTCAGGACTATGAAGTGAATCTTCACCGGTCGCTGCACACGCCCGAAAGCATGGCGGGTCTTCTGTCCGGAGCCGGATTCGAGGGGATTGAAACGGTCTACAGGAGCGTTAAGAACGGCGAGTGCATGGAGTTCAAGATTAGGGCTTCGAAACCTTGACTCATATCGTCCAATTCACAAACGCCCTTGTCCAGGGGGATGCCGTCACCGGGGATTTGCTCATGATGGACAGGGCCTTCCGGGACCTCGGACACGAGACGAGCATCGCTTACAGGTATACGAATTTCGACATGCTTCCGTCGCAAGCGACTACGAGCATGCCCGCGATGGGCGGGGGCATGCTTGCCGTCCTTCATTTCGCCGGGAATTCGGAATGGGCGGACGGCCTGTCGAGGAAGCCCTGCAAGAAGGTCATGAAATTCCACAACGTGACGCCGCCGCTCTATTTCTCGGGGATGAAGACCCATGAGCTTTTCTGCATCGAGGGCCTCAGGCAGTTGAAGAGGATTGCGAGGGGATATGAGGCGTTCTGGTGCGATTCGGAGTTCAACGCCCTTCCTCTCCGCGGGATGGGGTGCGCGAATGTGGAAGTCATGCCGTTGTTTCTCGACTTCGCGGAATGGCTCCGCCAGCCCTGCAACGAGGCCCTGATGGCGGGTAACCGGAGAGGGAAGACGGACAATTTCCTGTTCGTCGGGCGGGTGGTGCCCAACAAAGCCATTCATCTGCTGCTTGATGCGTTCGATGCCTATAATCGTCTGTTCAACGGCAATTCCAGGCTTTTCATAGTCGGCAATCACCACGACTACCCGGAGTACTTCGGAAGCCTTCTTTCGAGAATCGCCTCGAGGAGTTCCGGACGGGCCGTGACATTCGCCGGGAAAGTCAGCGGCGGTGATCTGATGGCCTACTACCGCTCGGCGGACATCTACCTCTGCATGAGCGAGCACGAAGGATTCTGCCTTCCGCTCGTGGAGAGCATGCTCTCGGACATCCTCACGGTAGCATACAAGGCTGGAGCGGTTGAGACGACAATGGGGCCGGCGGGGGTGAAGCTTCTGACTAGGGATGCGGTAAAGGCGGCGGCGCTGTGCAGGGTGCTGATTGAGGATGCGGACCTCGCGTCAAGGATAAGGAGCCGGCAGAGGGAATGGGTGGAACAATTCGGATATCCCCGAAACCTTCTTCGCATAAGGGATCTCCTGGCGGAGCTTGGGTATGACTGACAGCGGGTTGTCGTTTTCCGTCGTGATTGTCACATACAACAGGGCGGAGCTGCTTTCAAAATGCCTTGAATCCCTGCAGAAACAGACCTTCAGGGATTTCGAGGTCGTAGTCGTGCCGGGTCCGTGCACGGACTCGACCGATTCCCTGCTCGATGCCTATTCGGACCGGATTAAGGTTGCCAGGAATCCGTTCGTGAACATTTCCATATCGCGGAACCTTGGAATCCGGGCGGCGGCGGGCGATGTCGTGGCGTTCATAGACGACGACGCCATCCCGGAACCGGAATGGCTCGAGAGGCTCGGCGAATCGTACAGGAATCCGTCTGCGGGGGCGGTCGGCGGCCTCGTATACGGTCCGGGAGGGGCCAAAATCCAGTTCAAGAGCGGTGCAATAGATGTCTGGGGCACGCCGCAAATCATCCAGGAGACATGCCCGGCCTTCGAACCGGTGCGCGACGGACGATGCAGGATAATGATGGGGACGAACGCCTCCTTCCGCCGCGGCCTCCTGGTCTCATGCGGCGGGTTCGACGAATACATCGAATACTACCATGATGAAAGCGACGTCTGTTTCCGGGCGGCAAGGCTTGGATTCGAGATCCATCACAACAACGCTGCGGTGGTCCATCACGAGTTCGCCGACAGCCATCTGCGCAAATCCGCATCGGGCATGAATTTCTTCCCGGTCGTGAAGAATACGGTCTACTTCGCCCTTAAGAACTCCGCCGGCATCCGGAGCTTTCCGTCCCGCCTGATTGGCAGCTTCAAGGCGGCGTGGATCTGGCGCAGGGAATTCAAGAACCAGTTCAAATCCGGGAAGATTGACAGTGATATCCTCAAGTCCTACCGGAGGATGTGGCGGAGGGGTATTCTTCGGGGATACATGGACGGGCTGTTCAGGCAAAGAAAGCTGTGGGGCAATCCGATGGAGCCTCCTCCGGCATTCCTCAGATTCCCCAAGGGGCCCGGACGACGCCCGGAAACGGCGTCGAAGCCGCTGAGGATAGCCATGCTGAGCCGGGAATACTCGTCCGAGCACCCCGGGGGCATCGGGATTTATACCAGGACGATATCGGCGGGATTGCGGGCGCTGGGGAACGAAGTCCATGTCTTCACCGAAGGTACCGGGCCGGAATGCATCAATTCGGACGGAGTGCACGTCCATTTCGTCTCGTCCCAGGCCGTTCCGGAGCTCGAAGAAGACCGGCGTCTGCCAATCACGCACCGGAACTATCTGTATTCCCTGGCGGTCTTCAAGAAGATTAGATTGGACATGAGCTCTTCCCCGCCCGATGTGGTGGAGACGCCGATATGGGACTGGGAGGGGCTGGTCACGGCGAGGTTCTCCAGGTTTCCCGTTGTCACGAGATACGAGACGCCCATGAAGGTGGTCGCGGAGATCGAGGGATGGGAGCGCAACCCCGACACTTCGGCGGCCTTCGCGAGCGAATACGCGCTCTCCAGGCTTTCCGCCGGGCATATCTTCATAAGCCGGGATATCCGCAAGACGATGTCGGAGAAATACGGGCTCTCGTTCGGAGTGGGCTGCGAGGTGATTCCGCTGGGGCATCGCAGGCCCTCGATGCCTCCGGAACCCGTCATCGAGAGGGGGAATCCCCTCATCCTCTTCGTCGGGAGGCTCGAGCCGCGCAAGGGGGCGGATACTCTGGCCAAGGCTGTACCGGTCGTGCTGGGGAATCATCCCGGCGCCATATTCGTCATAATCGGTTCGAATGATTTTTCGGACCAAAGCCGCCGCGTCGCGGAGTCCCTGAAGGAGGCCGGGGGAGACAGGGTCGTAATCAAGGGCAGAGTTCCCGCAGGTCTCCTGCAGGCGTATTACGCAGGCTGCGACATGTTCGTGGCCCCGTCCAGATACGAGTCCTTCGGGCTCATCTACCTCGAAGCCATGGCATGGGGCAAAGCGGTCGTTGGGACGACCGCGGGGGGCATCCCCGAAATCGTAAGGCACGGCGTTGACGGCATTCTCGTGCAGCCCGGAGACGCGATGGGCCTGGCTTCAGCCATGCTCGATCTGGCGGCGGACTCCGAAAAAAGGATTTCCATGGGGCGCGCGGGCATGGCGAGAGTCGGTTCGGAATTCTCCCCGGAAGGATCCGCCGAGCGGACCCTCGAGTTCTATACTCGAATCCTCGCATCGCGGACCTGACGAATCCAGCGTCCGATTGCAATCATCCGGACTCCGAATAGAATACCGTCTTCGGACCGGAGTGGAGAATGAAGACGTTCAATCTTCCGCAATCCTCCCGTCCCGGCAGGAAGATGGTTTGCAGGCTCTGACATGACGGATTCAATCCTCGTCTCGGATTCCGTAGGCATGCGGTTCCGCATCTACCACGAGAAGATAATGACGCTCAAGGAAGCGGTCGTGCGCCTCTTCAAGCGCAAAATCTCGTACGAGGACTTCTGGGCCCTGCGGGGCGTGTCTTTTTCGCTCGGGCGGGGCGAGACGGTCGGCGTCATCGGCAGGAACGGGTCGGGCAAGAGCACGCTTCTCAGAATCTGCGCCGGGGTTTTCCGCCCGACCGAGGGCAATTTGAGGACGACTGGAAAAGTGAGCCCTCTAATCGAACTGGGCGCGGGATTCGACCCCGAGCTGACGGGCATCGAGAACATCTTCCTCCAGGGCGCGCTTATGGGTTTGTCCAGGAAGGAGATGAAGGCGAAATGCGGAAGCATCGTGGAGTTCTCCGAGCTCGGCAGCTTCATCGACACGCCGGTGAAGAACTACTCCTCCGGGATGTACGTCCGTCTGGGGTTCTCAATCGCGGTCCATGTCGACCCGGACGTCCTCCTCACGGACGAGATAATCGCGGTAGGCGACGAGGCATTCCAGAAGAAGTGCAGGGAGAAGATAGACGCGTTCCGGAAGAACGGGGTGAGCATAATACTGGTGACCCACTCCATGGACCTCGTCAAAGCCATGTGCCAGAGGGCGATTCTGCTCGAGTGCGGCCGCGTGGCTTTCGAGGGCCCCCCGGAATCCGCGGTCGAGAAGTACCTTGCCCTCCTCGCGGGGCAATGGAAGCCCGGGCTATGAGCGGCGCCGTATGGCGTCGGGCGGCTCTTCGTGGTAACCTCCGGCCCGAAGCAAGATGAACAAGCACCTCTGCATAGCCCTGTGCATCGCGTTCTGGGGGCTGTGGGCGTTCCTGCCCAAGCTCGCCACCGACTACCTGCGCCCGCTGGACGTGTTCATCTACGAGGTCTGCGCGATAATCGTCGTGGCGGCAGGTGTGATTCTCGTGTACAGGCCGAAGCTCGAGCCCGGCAGGAGCGCGGGGTACGGGCTTGCAGCGGGAGCGGTTGGAACGACCGGGTTCCTCCTGTACGTGTTCGCCGTATCGAAGCACGACGCGTCAATCGTCGCCACGCTGACGGCGGTCTATCCCGTGGTCCCGGTGGTCCTCGGGTTCCTGATTCTCAAGGAAAAGCTCTCCGCGGCGAACTACGCGGGCATCGCGATGGCATTGGCGGCCGTCGTGCTGCTCTCGGGCTGAGGGATCCGATTCGATGGAAGAGCATGTCTGGCTCGTGTTCTCGTTCGGGGCGATTGCCGCGTGGGGGCTGTGGTCGTTCCTGCCGAAGCTCGCCCTGGCCAAGGCGAGCCCGCAGGCGGTGTTCGTGTTCGAGGCCGCCGGCGCGGTGGCGATGGGCGCTGTGATCCTGCCCTTCGCGGACCGGGACTTCCATCCCGTCGGGGCGTTGTGCGCGTTCGGGGCGGGCATATTCGGCTACCTCGGCGTGCTGACCTTCCTCAGGCTCGCGGAGAAGACCTGCATCGGGCCAGCGGCAGCGGCCACCGCCCTCTATCCCGTGGTCACGGTCGTGCTGGGGGCAATCTTCCTGGGCGAGAGGCCCGGCATTCGCCAGGCGATTGGGATAGCCTTGGCTCTTGGATCCGTGTACCTCATCAACCTCCCGGCGAAGAGGGCTGCCGGGGCGGAGACCGGGGGTGCTGATTGTCCGGACGCGGGAAATGGAGCGAAGTCCTGATTCTGCTCAACCCCTGCGCGGGATCGGGCAGAGCCGGGATTCATGCCGCCGGCCTGGCCTCGGCGCTCGAGCGCAGGGGAACGGCGTTCAGCGTCCGCGAGACGTCCGGAGCCGGCGAAGCGGCCGCGACCGCCCGGGAATGGGCTGAACGCTCGCCGGACCCCGCCGCGACGCCCGTGGTCTGCGCAGGCGGGGACGGCACGCTGAACGAGGTTGCGCAGGGCCTTGCAGGGACACAAGTGCCCCTCTGCATCCTCCCGGCCGGCACGGCCAACATGCTCGCCAGGGAGCTGTGCATCCCCGCGGGCCCGGAGGCTGCGGAATCCGCGCTCTTCGGCGGAAGGAAGGCCGTCATCGACGCCGGATCGTGGGGAGCCAGGCTGTTCCTGAGCGTCGCGGGGGTGGGATTCGACGCCGAGGTTGCGCGGAGATACGCGCTGAGGAGGAAGAGCACGGGATCCTATGCAGCATACGCGGTCCCGCTCGCCCGCGCGCTTTTCGGCCTCCCCATGCCCGAGCTCGAGGTCGGCATCGGCGGTCTCCCGCCCAGGGGCGGCTGCTTCTGGGCCATGGCCTCCAACACCGCGAACTACGGGGGGATATTCAGGTTCGCCGAAGCCGCGGACCCGTCCGACGGCCTTCTCGATTTCGCCGCGCTGCGGGGCGGAACTGCGATGGAATTCGTGCGGGGCGTCGTGCTGGCGCTTGCCGGGAGGTTCGCGGAAATCCCGGGCAGGATTAGCGCGCAAGGGGCATGCATGTCCGTGCGCCCCGTCAGCGGTTCCGTGCCTGTGCACCTCGACGGTGATTTCGCGGGATGTTGCTCGAGCGATGAACCCGCCGAGTTCGTTATCAGGAAGGCCTGCCTGAATATCCTGCTGCCGCTCGAGGGAGAGGCTTACGCGTAGATTACTAAGGGTTCACTGCTGAAAAAGAATTAACCCTAACGTTGCATAAAGAATCGTGCCTCGGCGGGCAAATATTTATTTAACCACCGAAGACACCGAAGACGCCGAAGGAGGGGGGATGGAGATAGACCCGAAGGGCTGAAATCATCAACTGCCTTTAAATTACGAGACACGAATTGGGCCTGCTCATCAACGTAGGCTCCCGAGTGCTCGAGTTCAAACGCATCGTTTATTCAGAAGAAGTGCCCCAGGAGGAGAGCCCAACCCAACTGGCATGATTTTCGGTGTCATCGGTGTCTTCGGTGGTTAATCCTTTTCCCCGGTTTCCTCGGCGTGTCCGGTGGTTAATCCTAGTCCTCGCGTCCCTCTTTCTTAGTGCTCCGGAAGTTCTGGTTTTCTTTATCCCTCAACTTCACTTTATGTGAGGTTGGCGGTTCTTTCCGCAAGTGCGGTTTCTCGCGATTCTGCATTGCTATTCATCGAGTGTTTCATGAATCGGTGCGCTTTTTTATGCGACTACAGGGTACAGTCTGCGGCTGACGGTTGACGGTTAACCGAACCCCCTCCACCCTCAACCCTGTACCCTCCACCCTTCAATGGAACCAGTCCCGGATTGTCCGTGTCATGCGGCATATTGATTCGCCCGGCGAAAAGCGTAACATCCCCCTGTTTTCCGATTTCTGGAGGAATTCCGATGAAGCGTTTCATGCTGATTTGCATCTTCCTGGCGGTCGCGTCGGGCGCGACACTGGGCCAGGATACCCCCAAGGCGGACCTGTCGTCCGCCAAAGCCGCGTTCGAGAGCTTCGCGGCCGGCGCCTTCGACATGAAGAGCCGGGTCGACGAGAAGCTCAAGGGCCTCCTCAGCGCGAGGGACTCGGACGTGTACGCCGTGGTCTTCACTCAGTCCTACGTCGATTTCCTGAAGGAGAGGGACAAGAAGTTCGATTTCGCCCGCGACCTGGACAAGGAGGGGAAGATAAGCTTCGAGAAGGAGGAGGCCAGCGAGGGCGGGACGGTCGTCATCTACGGGACCCAAGCGGTGACGAGGACGAAGAAGGACGTGGATAAGGGCGGCGAGCCCGTGACGAAGCAGGTCGAGGAGACGCGCAGGCACAGGTGCGTTTTCGCGAACGAAGGCGGCGAGTGGAGAATCCAGAAGTGGTTCCTGAGCTGCCGCTCCTGCAACGGTACGGGCAAGTGCGAGAACTGCGGCGGCACGGGGAAGACCGCCGCGAAGGACTGCCCCGGATGCAAGGGAACGGGCAAGACGGGCGAGACCGAATGCGGGGCCTGCGGAGGCACGGGCAAGAAGCAGCCGGAAGACTGCTGGCAGTGCAAGAAGACGCAGGGCAAGTGCATGACCTGCAAGGGCGAGGGATGGAAGCGCCAGGACGAGTTCGAAGCCGGCGGATTCCTCCTCGAGGTCGACCGCAAAGCCGACGCATACTCCGATCTGACGGCTTCTGCGAACACGGTGAAGACCTTCCTGAGCATCAAGGAGCAGCGCGACTTGAGGAACACGGCCGCTGCCAGGGAGCTGACTGCGCTCGTGAAGAAGATGGTGAGCTCCTACTTCGTCAAGGCCACGGCTGAGACGCTGGACAAGGCCGTCAAGGAGGGAAGCGCGAGATATATAAAGGAGAAGGACGGCCTGAAGCAGGACGTGAAGGAAGTGAAAGCCGAGGGCGATTCGGCAATCGTGTGCTGCGCCGAGACCCGGATTGACCGCACAGGCAAGGAGCGCACGGACAGCAGGTTCTTCAAGCTCGCGAAACAGGCCGACGGCACGTGGAAGATCGACGACCGCGGCTACGGCTGCTGGGCCTGCAAGGGCTCATGCTCATGCGCCGTCTGCGGCGGCACTGGCAAGAAGGGCGACGCCGACTGCCCGGCCTGCAAGGACAACAAGGGCAAATGCCCCTCGTGCAAGGGCGACGGCTGCTCATGGGAAAGACAGCAGGGGAAATAGGGGAGCTATCTATCGGCGGAGTTCCGGGCGGTACAGGGATGGGCGCCCGGAACATCCGCCTCCCACACAAGCCCCGGTCCACCCGCCTTCGTCTCGATCTCCGGGGAAGGAACGGAGTAACACCCGCCCTGCCTTCGCCTTGAAGCAACGCTGAGGCTACGGCGGGCTTCGCTCCGCGGACTCCGGATTATCCGGCGAAGGCGGGGCGGGCATGTCGCAGAGTCTTTGATGGCGCGTGGTCCTGGATTCCGGCTTTTGCCGGAATGACGGCGCGCAACGTGTCTACTTACCCACGGCCTAGGGTATACCTGCGACCCTCGACTCTGCGGCGGCTATTACTGTTAACGGTTTACGGTTCACGTTCGCTCTTCGCCCCTTCGCTGACGGCCCACGGTCCGCCTATTCCCCCTCCTTCTTCTCCTCGGGCTTGGGGAAGAACATCTTCTCGATGTCGGGCCACTCCGGCTTGTCGGCCTGGAGGTCGTACTTGTCTATGGCCTTGACCTGGTCGGGCTTCAGGAACGACGCGACCCTCGTGTAGGCCTTGAGCACCACCGCGGTCACCTTGGTCTGCGATATCGTCCAGTTGTATACGAGCTTCTCGGCGAGCTGCTGCTTCACCTCCGGATTGTGTTCGGCCTCCTTGAGCTGCGCCCTGAGCTGCGGCAGCCCCTGGTCGTCCGGCACTTCGAAAAGGACCTTCATGAGATCGTTCGACATGTCGCGGTGGAGGTCCTGCAGCTTCTGCTCCTGCTCAAGGCTCAGGCCGAGTTCCTTGGCCACCTCGGAAATCGTCTTCTTGGGCTTGCGCTGCTCCTTGCCCTCGCCTTCTTTTTCGATCTCGGCTTTCCTCGCCCTCTCCTCCTCCTCGTCGCGGATTGCCTCCCTGACGATCTTCTTTATTTCGTCCCTCGGCAGGCTCATCCCGGACCGGCCGGCTTCCGGCGCGGCGCCGGGGTCAGCCTTGGACGCGTCCTGGCCTTCGGGCTTCCCCGGCCCGTCTGATCCCGGCCCGGGAGCCGCTGCGCCGCCGGCCGATCCAGAGGGCTTTGCGATTTGCGCTATCTCCCCGAGCCTGGTCTCAATCGAGTCGAGCCTGTGCATGACGGCGTCCATGCGGTCCGCGGAATCCCGCGGCGGCTGGGACTGGATTTCGGCAGCGGGCTTCATCGTTTCCTCCCTCGCCGATCCTCCCTTCACGTAGAGAATCCCTCCGGCAGCCAGCCCCGCCAGGAGAAGCAGCGTGTTCGCGTAGATGAGGAAATCCTTCATTGCCCGGGCCTCCAAAACGGACCGCAGAACTGCATACTGACAAGCGCAGAATATGTGAAAATCTCAAATCCCAAAATCCAAATCCCAACGAAAACCCAAATCCCAAACTTCAACGATGCAAGACGTTACGTTGTTCTCTCGAATTTGTTCGCAACGAAAAAACAATCCCGGCCATAGGGGTTCAACATGCCCCGACGGGCGGAACCGGACCGGGGTTCCGGCTCGTCCGGGTTATATACAGCCGACGTCCCGGTCCGGATTCAATATTCGCGCGTTTCAGGAAGAATAACATCCTTCAGGCGAGCGCGTCCAGGAACCGCGAAGCCGGAAGGCTGCGGATTCCCTCCTGCTCGAAGTCGCGATTGCCGTCAAGAACGGCCTGGTATGCCCAAGGAATGTGGAGTCGTTCCCGGAAGTAGCGCAGGGAAGGATCTATCTTTGCTTCAAAGCAAAATAAATCGCAAGAAAATTTGCTCATAAGCAAAAATCATCACGCAGGTTCCGGCCAATCCCCTCTGATTCCTCACCGGAGCATATCTGCGACCTTCCTTGCAATCGCGAGCGAGGACGTGAGGCCGGGGGAGTCGATTCCGACGAGATGGATGCAGCATGGGTGCCGCGCGTCGCGCTCGATGATGAAGTCCGTTCCCGACTCGAGATTCGCCATTATGCCCGCGAAATCGATCTCGAGGTCGGACAGGCGGAGCCCGGGGAAGAAGCGTTTCGCGCGCGCGTGGAAGAGATCGGGGCCGAGGCGGCCGCTCTCGAAGTCGTTCCTGTCCTCGACGGATACGAACTCGGGCCCCACCGTGACGACGTCGCCCAGGGCGCATGGTCGGCCTTCCGAATACCCGAACGTGGGCGTCAGGTGCACTCCTACGACCCCGACTTTTCTTCCGCCGACGTCGACCGTTCCGGGAACAGGATATACGTTCATCCGGTTGAGCATGATTTCCTTCCTGCGCAGGCGGTTGAACTTGTAATATTCGCCTCGCAGCGGGGCGATTCGGGCGCCAAAGGAGGGATTCACCATCCGGGCGATCTCGTCGGAATAGAGCCCGGCGGAGTTCACGACGATTTCGGCTTCGAACGTCTCATCGACGCCGTTGCACCGGCAAGTGACCTCGAACGAGCCGCCGGCCAGGGGCGAAATCGCAGTCACCTCCCGGCCGGTCAGGATGGAAGCGCCGCGGTCTCGTGCGAGCCTCGCGAGAGCCTTGACGAGCCCTGCCGCATCCACGATGCCGGTGGTGGGGCAGAACAGGGCGGCAGGGGCTTCGACGCAGGGCTCGAGACGCCTGATTTGCGCGCTGGTCAGCATCTCGACGCCCGGAACCCCGTTCGCCGCCGCCTGGGCATGGACCTGCTCGAGCTTCCCGATCTCGTCTTCCGAAGAGGCCACCACGAGTTTCCCGGTGTTTTCGACCGGCACGCCGTTCACGCGGCAGAACTCGTACATGAGCGGATTGCCCTCGACGCAGAGGGCCGCCTTGGCCGATCCTGTCCGGTAATAGATGCCCGCATGCACGACTCCGGAGTTCCTGCCGGACTGGACTTCGCCAAGGCGCGGGAGCTTTTCGAAAAGGAAGAGGTCGCGGAATCCGGCTTTCGCGAGCTCATACAGAATCGCGCACCCTACCGCGCCTCCGCCAATGACGGCGGCCCCTATTCGCTCCATGGACCGGGACGGGCCTGAAACCGAATCCCTCCCGGGTCCGGGATTGCCCGGGTCGTGTTCCGGATGCATTCCTTCGGCGCGTTCTGAAATCATCATCGGCCCCTGCATGCCGCATACGCTTCGCTGCCTATTCTATCTCGCGCAGCCTCGGAGTCACGGGGATGAGCGGGATTGCGATGAGCGACATCGCTTGAGCCGGGGCACCCTGCTGCGGCAACGGCACTCAGCTGCCGTGATCTTCGCCCCGACCCGCCTTCGCCTAAACAGATGGTCGTGGGCTCGGCGGGTCTTCGACACGTGAGGCGGCTGCAGCCTGATGTTGCATAAAACCCGCATCAAACTTGATACTTGTGGGTAAAGACCAGCCCTTGGGGAGAGGGTAAGGGTGAGGGGTATTGCCGTTCCCGTCTACATTTTCGTACACGTACACGAATCCCACACGAAGCGGGAAGCAACAAGCTTCGTGTGGGATACGACATGACAACCGCAACCGGGAAGCGCGGCAGTTCCGTCTCGCAAGTCCTTCCCAGACCCCACGACTCCCCTGCCGGTTGCCGGCCCGACCCGCCCCGCGCATGGCTTTTCAGCGATGGGTTCCGGTTCGTCCGGGTTATGCAGAGGCTGTTCCAGCCTGTTATAATCCACCCGATGTCATCCCAGACCGACATGCTCGTGGCAATGCTCGGGCGCCAGCTCGGGCTAGTATCGATTGAGGACCTGCGGGGATCCATCGACGTTCTGATGTCGTCCCCAGGCAGGGCGCTTGCCGAGATCCTGGTCGAGAAGGGGAGCATCAACAAGCAGGCGTTCAAGGCGCTCATGCTCCTGTCGGCCGAGATTATCGCGAAGAGCGGCGGCAATGCAGGAACCGCGACTTCCACCCTTCCCGTTGGGGATTCGATCCGATCAGAGGTGCTCGCATGCTTCGGCGGGCCCGCGACGGGCGGACCCATGGACAGGTCCGAGCTCAAGTCGAGGAGCAAGTCCCAGCGGAGATCCAAGGCGGGAACCACGAAGCTGAGGCGGGGGCAGAAGGACAAGTACGTGTTTCGCGGGGAGCTCGGGAGGGGAGGCATAAGCCGCGTGGTCGAGGCCGTGGACACGGACTTCGGCAGGGAAGTGGCTGTGAAGATGATGCTTCCCGAGAACGCCGGGGGCGACGCGGAGCCGTTTCTCGCCGAAGGCCGCATAGCAGGCAGGCTGCCCCACCCCAACATAGTCCCGGTCTACGACATCGGCATCCTCAAGGACCAGGGGGTGGACACGCCATACTTCACCATGGCGAAAATCGAGGGAAGGAACCTCGGCCAGATTCTGCTTTCAATCCGGAACGGGGATGCGGAATCCATCGCCGCGTTCACCATGCCTAGGCTTCTCGGGATCTTCCAGGGCATCTGCAACGCAATCGAGTTCGCTCACGACCACGGCATCATCCACAGGGACCTGAAGCCCTCCAACGTGATGGTCGGGAACTACGGCGAGGTGTTCGTGGTCGACTGGGGCCTTGCAGGCCGGAAGGGGATGATGGAGGCCCCGCGGATGCGCTCAAGGGCTGCCGGAGCATGGGACGCGGACGACACGGACGCGACGTGGGAGAGCGACATCGTGGGCAGTCCGTCCTACATGCCGCCCGAGCAGGCGGACGGCAAGCTCAAGGAGATTGATGAGCGCAGCGACGTCTACTCGCTCGGCGCAATCCTGTACCAGATTCTGACCCTCAGGGCGCCGTTCGAGGGCAGCAGCGTCCTGAGCGTGATCGACAAGGTGCTTTCCGGATGCCTGGTTCCGCCTTCGAGGCGCGTGGAGGAGATCAGGCAGGCCCGCGCAGACTCCGAAAGGGTGAAGGTTGAAGGGTCGAGGGTCGAGCCGCATGAGGTGCAGGCGGCAGAAATCGAATCCCTCCCGGTGAATCCTCCACCCTCCACCCTCCACCCTGCCCCCGAGGACCTCCCGCCCCATCCGGTTCCTGCAGAGCTCGATGCGATGGTGCTCAAGGCCATGTCGAGGCGCAAGGAGGACCGGTTCCAGTCGGTGCGCGAGCTGAATGCGGGGATTGGAAGATTCCTCGAGGGGGAGAGGGAACGGGAACGGGACCGCGGCAAGGCGTCGGAGAAGATAGCTGAAGGCAGGGCGCTCATCGCGGAGCTCGATCGCATCAGGGAAGAGCTGAACGACCTCGAGCTGCGCATCATGGAAAAACAGGCCGAGGTCAGGCAGCACTGGCCGGTCGAGCGCAAGAAGGAGCTGTGGGACATCGAAGCCCGGTTCCAGAATCTTTCGGACGAATCGGTCCGCGTCTATTCGAAGGCAGGAAGAACGCTGCAGGCGGCGCTCGAATTCGACAGGGGTAACGCCGAAGCCCGGACGGCCCTTGCCGAGATGTACTGGCGGCAGTTCCTTTTCGAGGAGGAGAAGGGCAACAGGAAGGAGATGCTCTTCTGCGAGAACCTCGTCCGGGAATACAACGACGGATCGTTCGACATGCGCCTCAAGGGGGACGGGACGCTGGCAATCTTGACTAGGCACTTCCCCTGCCGATGCCTGACGGAAGGGCGCTTTGTCGCTCCGGACGAGCTGGCAGGGGAAAGGGTGAAGGGTGAAGGGTGGGAGGGTAGGAGTACGCGGGCTGCGGAAGGAGACGCAGGCTCCTGCTCGCCGAACCCTCCCCCCTCGACCCTGGACCCTTCCAGCCGCGGAGTGATGGGCTCCCGCCGCGCGGCAAAAAGCAAAATCGCGGAAGAGCCGGCCGGGACCAATCCGGAGGAGCCGCTGCACCTCAAGGTCCACGGGACTGAATGCAAGACGCAGCCCCTTGCCGGCGCGGACGTGTGGCTCTTCAGGTTCGAAGAGCGGGGAAGGATTCTTCTGCCAATACTGCCTTCATTGCCTGATTCCCCTTCCTCCCTTCCCCCCTTCCACCCTTCCACCCTCCCACCCCAAGTTCTCGACCGCCTGTACGACACCGGCTCGCCCTTCCGGCCCTCCGACGGCCTCTATCTCGGCAAGACCCCCATCCCCAAGTTCAGGCTTCCAATGGGGTCGTACCTAATCGTCGTCGCATACGGCAAGGAAGACAGGGTAAAGGGCAAAGGGTCCGGGGTGGAGCATAAGGAGAGGGTGAAGGATGACGTGTGGAAGAGTGGAAGCAAAATGCCTGAAGAAGCGAGTTCGCTCGACCCTCGAACCTCCACCCTCCACCCTTGCACTGAGCACGAGTACGCCCCCATTCGCGCGGTCGTGAACATCGGCAGGCTTGCGGAGGAGCGGCTGACGGTCACGCTGTACCGCGAGGAGGAAATCCCCGGTGGATTCGTGCAGGTGCATGGCGGGGGATTCGCATACCAGGGGGACAGGAACAATCCGTATTCGCTTCCCGCGGCGTACAGGTGGACTGATGATTTCTTCATCTCGAAGTTCCCGGTCACGTGCAGCGAGTACCTTCATTTCTTGAACACAGCTGCCGGGGCGGAGAAACGCGTTCCCAGGAAGGTTCCGACTGCCGGCTTCTACTGGCCGAGGGATTCCGAAGGCCGATTCCACATCCCCACGGAGAAGTGGATCCTGGAGGTTTCCGCCTCGAATCAGGTGAATCAGTCTCCCGCGGCCAGCCCTGCGAAGCCCTTGCCGGCGTATGCAGGCGAAGCAAGGAAGCGGGATCAGGAGAATCAGGATTGGAAGCGGCAGGCGGGGAAGCTGGAGATGAGCCCGGTCTGGTGGGATCCCGACTGGCCGGTGTTCGGGATTTCATGGGAGGATCTCGCGGCATACGCGTCCTGGCGCACCAAGGAATCAGGCAGGCTCTTCATGCTTCCGCACGAGGTCCAGTGGGAGAAGGCGGCCAGGGGCGTGGACTCCAGAATCTATCCCTGGGGCGACCACATGGACGGGACGTTCTGCAACAATTCGACCTCGCATGCGGGCGGCATCCGGCCAAGCCCGGTGGGTTCCTTCCCAGTGGACGAGTCGCCTTTCGGCGCAAGGGGCATGGCGGGTAACGCGCGCGAGGGCTGTCTGAATCCGCCCGGCGACGAGAACGCCTCGTTCAGGGTCTGCCGCGGCGGGTGCTGGCCGGGCGCTCCGCTGCTTTCGAGAGCATCCAGCCGAACCGCGTTTCCCTCGGACAGCGTAAGCCACTATTACGGCGGCCGGCTTGCATGGCTCCCTGCGCTGTCCCGCACGGAACAGAGACTCCGGATACGCATATGATCTTTCGTGGATTCCATGTGAATCAATCAGTGATTTATTTACCCATCATATTCATTATTTCTCTCATTTCATCCGGAGCGTTGCTTTTCATTTCATACGCCATATCTTTGGGTGTTTTACTATCCTTGTCTTTAATATCGAATCTAGCTCCACGTCTCAGGAGATTCTCCGCAGAGGATATTTCATGATATCGCAATGCAATATGTAATGGAGTTTGATTCAGGCTGTCCAATTCATTAATACGTGCCCCGTGGTCCAACAAGTATTCAATAAGTATTTCCTTCCTTCCCCTTCCCCGGTATTCAGCAATGCAGTAATGAAGAGGAGTCCATTTCAACAGGCTGAAATTGACATTTACATTTGCTCCTTTATCTATATATTTCTTGATTCCATCGAAATCCTGCCTTATGATTGATTGCTTGAGAAGGTCATCCAATCCCGCGTATGCTTTTAGGTTATCTTTTATTCTATTCAACTCACACCATATTCTTCTATTGCCATGAGATATAATAAGCGCTGACTTTGCGTCATTAACATCATTCATACTCAGTTTTTGTAAAATCAATCTTGATATATATATAACCACTATGCCTCTGTTCGCAATTCTGTGCAAGGCATAAGACGCATCTCTTCGGACGAATGAATTATAATCCTTCAGAGTTTCAAATAATGCATCAACCACCTCTTCTTTATCAACCATTCCAAGCGCCATGGCCGCATCCGACCTTACAAGTGAACTGCCATCTTTCAAGCAAATCAATATAGGTTGTATAACCCAGTTTATTTTTCGTCAGCCCAAGCGCTCGAATTGCCGCAACCCTTGTGTTTATGTTATTATGACGAGAAAGGAATTCAAGCTCACCTAATGAATAAATACTAACCATAACATCCGGATGTCTAATATTAAGAATCTGCTGTGATTGATTATACGGACCTGAAGTGAATGTTTTACTATCACGCTCACATGATAATCGAAAATATGGAGAAGCAGCCCTTTTGCATCCCACGAAGAGGCATAAAACAAACATAAATATCGATGAATATGGATTTCTGAGCATATATTGTCTAAATGAATATCATTGAAGAAAGGGTGTTTTAACCTTTAACATGTGCACATTGATTCGAAGGTGCACACGAACGGGTGCGGCAGGGCGGCATTGATTCTTTCAGCGATTGCCCTAACCTCTATTATCTTAGTCTGTTATGCCCGGTTGCTTATGAAATCGGAAATCGCCGGGAGAATACTGATGCGCAATCGGTGTGCCGGAATTGCAGATACGTCGCCGTTTCGCGTGAGACATGAGAATGGCAATTTCTGGTTTCGAGTTGTCACTGCCAATCTGAATTCCGGCTTTCGCCGGAATGACGATTCCACACGAAGCTTGCGGCTCCGCGCTTCGTGTGGAATATGCCTAACCCAGCCGAGCCGAAACCAAACAGGGAATGTCCGCTCGCCGCGCGATAGCGAATTGAAAGATATTATGATAATGCAAAACAATTACAGCCCGGCGATTCGGCACGATCCCATAACTCTAGCGAATTCAATAAGATGCGATGCGTGCCCTTTTGGTACATTAATTGCATAATATCCTCGGCTCAGATCGCTTGCAGAAGATTGCTGTGGGAATTCAAAGGACTTGACGCGTGGAGGTCTCTTCATGAATAGCAGACTGGTTTTCGTTTTCGCAGGGGTGGCGGTTTCAGCGCTGCTCATGGTGGCGATCGTTGTCATCATGAGTGAAAAGGGAGACGAGACCCTATCCGGGATGGATCGCGCGAATCAGCTCGAGCGCGAGCTCAGGGAGAAGGATGAAATCCTGAAGAACGTGGAGAGGAAGCTCGAATCGGCCGAGGAGGAGTTGAGGGTTCTTCGTGGGAAGAGGACTACGAATCCCGAGGCTGCCTCGGGGGGAATGGCGCCTGTGCCGGAGGGGGAGAGCGGGGCGCCAGGGGATTCGTCTGTTGCGAAAGCAGCGCCGAAGCGAGCTTCGGACGATGCGGACGCGGAGGCAAAGAAACCGAAGCAGCCTGCGACGTGGGACGCCATGGCGGAGCAGATTGTGAAGATGCTGGACATCTTCGGCGCTCTTGAGCCGCCGAAGGACGGGAAGGGCGCGGCGCCGAAGCAGGACCCGGGATTGCAGGCGGAGGCGATGAAGATTCTGGGCAATCTCATGACTGAAATCGGCGAGATGCAGGGCAAGCTCGGGCTCGATGATCCGGGCTATGTCACTGAATCGCCTGCTTTCAAGGGGCGCATGATTGCGGGCATTCTCGAGAAGATGGGCAAGCCCCTTTCCGACTCCGAGAAGGAGGCGTTTTTCAAGAAGTCCGACGAGGCGATGACTTCATATCTCGAGGCTGCGAAGGGATCGCAGGGTGAATTCGCGCTGGAGCGGATCAGGAAGACCTCGAAATGCGTGGAGAGCTTCAACGACGAGATGACCAGGACGCTGGGCGAGAAGATGTCCGGCGTCCCTATGCTGGGTGAACCGCAGGGGAGCGGATCGGCGAAAGACACATGGTGGCCCGACCAGAGCTGCACGGGCGTGAAGGACCAGGAGGAGGCGGTGCAGTCCATAAAGAAGCAGTGGCAGTCGAAGATGGGCATTCCCGAAGGCGAGACGTCGGGCCTCGAGCCGATTGTGCGGGAATACGTGCACAGGTCCGGCATGGCCGAGTCCCGAATCGGAGGGGGAGCCGGAGCCAAGGCGACCGCAGCGGAGAGGAGGGCGCTCGACCAGGAAATCGCCGGGTACCAGGTTGAGGCGCTGAAGAGGATCCACGATTCGCTCAACATAGACGAGCAGACGAAGCAGAAGGTCCGCAAATACAGGAGCCTCGACCGGTTCGAACTCGGATCGAACGGCTCATGGTCGCGTTCGGGCTCGTTCGGCAGCATGCGTTTCTCCTCAGGCAGCAGCGGATCAGACGAGACTGGGAAGGACTAGACCGGGGGCACTGAAATCGTGTTCAGTGTACGGTGTTCAGTAGCAGCAGTCAGTGTCTTGTCGTAAGCTGTGACTGACTGGGGACTGCCGATGCAAGTCGGAAGTCGAAAGTCCCAGATCTAGGTCAAACAACAGCTGTTTGCAGGGGGCATGGGGCAGAGCCGGGAACCCAGTTGTATCGTCATTCCGGCGAAAGCCGGAATCCAGGACTGCAGGCCGTAGCGGGGTGAAGAGTCCGGAATCTTCGGGCAGCGGGCGCCCTGAGTTTCCTTAGATGTACCGTCGGTCGATTCTTCATCGCTGTTTGGGACCAGCGGACCTTGCATTGCATGCCTCGATAATGCAGACTCCGTCGCAATCCGGACAGGCCGGAGTCGATACCGAGGTTTAAGGAGAAAGCAATGCCGGGAATCAGCCTCAGGGGGCTCTGCATGGTCGCCTGTCTTTCCCTGTCTGCTGCCGTCTTTGCCGAGGAGACGCAGAAATCCGCCAACCAGCTCTTCGAGGACATCTCAGTGCAGGCGGGGATTAAGCAGGAGGACGGGAACGGCGGGGTGTGCTTTGCGGACCTGAACAACGACGGAAGGCCGGACGCCATTATAAACGGCGGGAAGATATTCCTGAACGAGGGCGGCAAGCGGTTCGCAAGGATCCAGGTCGACTCCATGCTGACGCCTGACGACAAGGCGAATCCCCCTGTTCCGGGCCACGGTACCGCGGTCGGCGACGTGAACAACGACGGGAACCTGGACTTCTTCGCCACGTTCCTGATTGACCTTGCCAACAAGGACTTCAAGGACCACGGCCGCAGGAACGAGCTCTGGCTCGGGGACGGCAAGGGCGGCTTCGTCCTCAGGAAGGACACGGGCCTTTCGACTGATCCGCAGACGACCATAACCGCCTGTTTCTTCGACTACGACGGCGACGGCAACCTGGACCTGTTCGTAGGCAACTGGTTCGTGAAGCCGTGGCAGGGCTGGGAAGCAATGGTCAGCCCTCTCTACCGCGGGCATGGGGACGGGACGTTCGAGGACGTCACGGAGAAGGCGGGCCTTCTCGGAGAAGCGGAAGCGGGAAAACGTGCGTCGCGCAAGCCCGTATTCTGCGCGGCCCACACCGACTGGAACAACGACGGGTTCCAGGACCTGCTGATTGGGACGTACGCCGGGAAATGGAACGCCTTGTGGCGCAACAACGGCGACGGCACTTTCACGGACGCCGGCCGCGAGACGGGCTTCGACTGCGACATCCACGGCAGGACCTACGTGTTCGGGAGCGCCGACAGCCCCTACGGCAACACGTGCACGTTCGAGGCGGCGGTCGCGGACTATGACTGCGACGGGGACATGGACTGCTACCAGGCGACCATCAGGCACTGGGACAACCGCGTATACGACCCTTCCATGATGCTCGTGAACAAGGGGAAGGACGCAGGTTTCGCCTTCCGGAGGGAACTCCTTCTGGTCCCGAGGCCCGCGCCGCAGATTAACGCGGAGAACTGGGGTGATCTGCATGCAGGCTGGCTCGACGCGGACAACGACGGCTGGCAGGACCTTGTGGTCGCTTCGAGCGACTACCCCGACGAGCAGGTGCTCAAGCTTTTCCGCCAGATTCCGGACGGTTCGGGCGCCTTCGAGGACTGGACTCCGCGGCTCGGGTTCAGATGGGTGAACGCGAGCAACATCTCGTTCGCGGATTTCGACAGGGACGGCGCGACAGACATCATGGTATCGCGCAACCACATGAGGCTCACTCCCGAGCAGGTGAAGGCCTATCCGCTGGAGACCGGCCTTTTCCGCAATCTGGAATGCAGGAGGTCGGGCAACGGGTTCCTGAACATAAGGCTCAAGGGGCAGGCCTTGGGCGCGAGGGTGACGGTGGTCACGGGCAATCACAGGCAGATCCGCGAGGTTTACGGGTGCCTTGGAATCGGCAGCCACAGGGACGATTCCGACTGCAGATTCGGGATTGGCGCCGCGAGGATCGCAGACAGGGTCGAGGTCAGGTGGCCGGACAGGCCGAACACCGTGCAGACGTTCGAGAAGGTCGAACCGAACAGGTTCTACGTTCTTTCTAAGGGCGGGAAGCTGGAGGAAGTGAAACAGTAGCACCCTTGCAGGATTGGAGGCCGGTCAGTCGGCCCTACAACCCTAAACATGCAGCATCGGGACCAGTCAGAGTCTTCGATCCTGATCAACCTGATGGCGCTTCGCGCCAATCTGATTCACCTAATCGAATCCCGGGCTTTTCAAGGGAGGTGGTTCTTCTCCCCTTCAGATCAGGCAAATCCGCAGATAAATTAGGAGATAAGACATGCTCAAGGAGTTCAAGGAATTCGCGCTACGCGGCAACGTCGTGGACATGGCCACGGGCATCATCATCGGCGGGGCGTTCGGGACAATCGTGAAGAGCCTGGTGGAGGACGTCATCATGCCGCCGCTCGGGCTTTTGGTCGGCGGCGTGGACTTCACGAACTTCTTCCTGGTGCTCAAGGAAGGGAAGACTCCGGGGCCGTACGCGGCGCTTGCGGACGCCAAGGCCGCGGGGGCCGTGAGCATCAATTACGGCGTGTTTCTCACCGCGACGCTGAGCTTCATCATCGTCGCGTTCGCCGTGTTCATGCTCGTGAAGGGCATGAACACGCTGCACAGGAAAAAGCAGGCCGCGCCCACGACGAAGGAATGCAGATTCTGCACGACCTCGATACCGATAAAGGCCGTGAAATGCCCGAACTGCACTTCCGAGCTCGGGGCATAGCCCGGATAATCCACGAGGGACGCGGATTATCCGGGAAATTCCAACCTCCAATAGCCAAATCCCAATGGAACTCGAGGATCCGCCTCGGTAGTTTCCAGCCCGGCATTGCTTCGCATCGGAAAAACGTTCCAGTATCATCGCGAGGAGCGCGCAGCGCGACGTGGCGCAGCCCTTCGAAGCCTGCGCCAATTGCGCCAGGCGTAGGCGGGAATGGCTTCGCCGCGGCTAGAAGGAGCGCGGCAAACAGACCGCGCGAGGAGCCGCATGTTGCATGAGCGCGGTCTTGGTCAAGCCGAAGGCTTGCGCGAAACCGGCGGGAGCCTCCGATGGAAGCCGACTGGCCCGAACAGCGGCTGATCCGCCGGAAAAGAGTCGCTTGGTCAAGCCGAAGGCTTGTTGAGTTCTTCGTGCAGGGTCATCCAGCGTTCTTCGAGGGCGGTGATTTTTCCGGAAACCGCGCTGATTTCGGCATGGAGTCGTTGCGCCTCGGAGGGGTTCGACGAGGCGAGGAACTGCCGGTTCAGCTCGGCCTTGCGTTCGCCGAGCCTTTCGAGCTGTTTTTCCGCGGAGGATAGTTCCCGCTGGAGGGCGTGGAGTGCTCTTGCGCGTTCCTTTCTCACGTCCTTGTCCGGGTGTGGGGGAGCGGGTTGTCTCGCCGGCCTGTCCTTTGGGTCCCTTTCGCCCGCGGCGATTTCCAGGAGCACGTGATCGACGTATTCCCTGTAGTCTCCGGGGAACAGCGCGACCCTTCCGTCCCTGACCTCGATCACGGTGGTGGCGGTTCTTTCCAGGAAATGCCTGTCGTGGCTCGTGAAGACCACCGTGCCTTCGTACTCGTTCAGTGCGTCGGCGAGCGCATCGACGGTTTCCACATCCAGGTGGTTGCCCGGCTCGTCGAGCACGAGCACGTTGAATCCTCCGAGGAGCAGTCCTGCGAGGCAGAGCCGCGCCCGTTCGCCGCCGCTCAGTACGGAGACCTGTTTTTCCGCGTCGTCGCCCGAGAACAGGAAGCAGCCCGCGAGGTTCCGGAATACGGCAGGAGGCGTGCGCGGATCGGCCCTGCGGCTCAGGTATTCGAGCACCGTGCCGCCCTCCTTGAGGCTTTCGTACACGTTCTGCGCGTAGAAGCCGAACTTCGCGTTCTGGCTCCAGCGGAATCCGCCGCCGAGGGAAGGGATGTCCCTTGTTATCGTCCTCAGGAACGTGGTCTTCCCCTGGCCGTTGTCCCCCACGACGGCCACGCGGGAGCCGTGGTTCACGTCGAAGCATATGCCGCCCGCGACCTTGAATGAAGGGTAGCCGATTTCGAGGTCTTCGCATGAGAGGGCCCATCCCTTGCGCCGCTCGACGCTCGGGAGGCGTATGCGCGCGGTATCCTCGGGCGAGTCGAGCTCCTTGACCTTGAGTTTTTCGAGCATCTTGATTTTCGCCTGGGCCCTGGAGGCGGTGGCCGCGCGGACCCTGTTGCGGTCTATGAAGTCCTGGAGCTGGCGGCGGCGGGCGACGATCACGGCATTGGTCTTCTCGTCGACCTCCCTCTGCTTCTGCTTGTGGGCAATCCATGAGTCCACGTCGCCCGGGAACATGGTGAGCTTGCCGTTCTCGAGCTCGAGCGTGTGGGTGCAGACGTTCCTGAGGAACGCCCTGTCATGCGAGACCATGAGGCAACCGCCGCGGAATCCCTTGAGGAACCGCTCGAGGAGGATTTGGGTCCTCAGGTCCAGGAAGTTGGTGGGCTCGTCGAGCACGAGCAGGTTCGGGTTCCTGAGGAGGAGCGCTGCGAGCTTGACGCGCGTCTGCCAGCCGCTCGACAGGGCCGATACCTGGCCGTCGAGCCGCGGCTTGCCGATTTCGAACTGCCAGGCGATTTCGCCGCAGCGCCAGTCAGGTGATCCGGTGTCCCTTTGCAGGAACTCGATGACCGTCTCCCCGGGGAGGAACGGGTTGTCCTGCCTCAGGTAGCCCAGCCTCAAGTCGCGGGCCTTGATAATATCGCCCGTTTCGAGCTCATCCTCGCCTATGATTGCCCTGCACAGGGTGGTCTTGCCGCAGCCGTTGCGGCCGATGAGTCCGACCTTCTGCGAGTCGGTCATGGAGAAGGAGGCATTGTCGAGCAGCCTCACGCCGCCGTATCGCTTGAGCGCGTCCTTGACCTGGAGGACTATGGCCATGGCCTGACTTCGAAAAAACCAAATCCGGTCATTGCCGGCAAGTGCGGAATTATACCGTGACAACGCGCGAAGCGGAGGCAATAAACCACCTATTTCGCAGGAAACGCCGGCCTGGATTCGCATGCGGTAATCGGCATCGGGTAGAGTTTTCTCAGCCTCGAGACGTCGAGGTCCGGCATGTGCGCGGCAATCAGCTCCAGCGTCTCGGCCACGAGGTCCTCGACGATTCCCGCGGCACGGGTCCTGTCGCCCTCGAGCGCGGATTTCATGCGGGCCCAGGCGTCACGCGGCTTGATGCGCATCCGTCCGAGCTCGTATTCAATCCACCTGGGCTCGTCCGCGGAGAAGTAGATCCGGTTCAGGCCCGCGAGAATGCCCAGGATCTTCTTCATCATCACGCAGAGACCGTCGTAGAAATAGAGCACGTCCCCCCTCTCAAGTCCCTGGTGATCGAGCACTCCTCGCTGGAAGAAGCCGAGGTTCCCGGCGACCATTTTCCTCGCGAGCTTGTCCGGATAGACCGAAGCGCGCCTCTTCCACTCCTCCGCAAGCCCCGGATTGTGCAGCGGGATGGAATCCAGGAAGCCTGCAATCGATTTGTGAAGCCAGCCGGCGGTCTCGAATCTTTCCACGGCGTCCCCCACCCATCGTTCCCAGAGGCCGAGCGGGAGATGGCCGAAATCGAGCTTGAGGCCTCCGAGATAGTATGACTCGAGAAACGTCCCGTCCTCGCTCGTCTTCCTGAGCATCCGCCTTTCGAGTCCCGCCTGCCCGAGCGGCTGGGGCTCGAGCCTTATCGATTCCCGCGCGTCCCAGTAGACGACGATGTCGAGGTCCGACCACGCGTCCGACAGGCCCCGGGACGGGGAGCCCCCCAGGACAATCATCTCCACGCCCTCCAGGGCGGCGTAAAGGCGCGAAGCCTCCTGCGCCAGACCAATCCTCCACTCGCTCGCTTCCTTGCGCGCATCGATCACGGCATCCTCCGATGATTCCGGAAACTGCCGCCGGCTTCCCGGGGCTGTTCCAACGAACTAATGATATCGGCGAAGTGCCGGCAGGCAACAGGGCACATTCGCCTCCCACAGGATCAGTTTGACCTGCGAAGTGCCGGCAGGCAAGTTTGGATGGAAATATGACAGTAGAGCAGTTGAACAGTGGACCGCAGTCGAGCCGATCGTTCTCACCTGTTCAACTGTTCCAATGCTCGACTGCTCAATCCCCCGCGTTATCGGTTCTACCGGCCCAGTTCTTCAGCCGTCCGAGCCTCCTCGGACCCGGGCGCGAGCATCCCGGAATCGAGGAGGCGCCTGAGGTTCTTCCTCGGCTTCCCGTATCGGCCGTTGACCTTCACGGCCTCTTCGAAGCACCTGAACGCCCCCCGGGCTTCGCCGCGGTTCATGAGAATCACGCCCAGGTTGTTCCATGCGGTCACGAGTCCCGGCTCGCGCTCCAGGGCCGTCAGGTAGAGGCCCATGGCCCGTTCCGGCCTGCCCGCGCGCACCAGGAAGTCGGCCATGGCCGCCATGTCCTCGGGCCGCGAGTCCCTGCCGCGCGAAACAAGGCTTTCCGGATCAGCCTTGTCGAGGTCTATGGCCTTGCAGCCCGACCGCGCCCAGTTCGGATGGCCTGCCAGGACGAACACGGCGCCCCCCTCGTCGATGAAGACCAGGCGCCATTCCGGATCGGCATAGAGAAGGCGGAATACCTCCATAATCTCGCCGGAGGAGGGCTTGAGCATGACGAATCCTATGCTGTACTTCGCAATCCAGGGCGCGATCGGCGCCTTCGCTTCCATCACGTTCCCGTATTCGAAATAGAACTCCCTGGTGTAGAGGAACTGCGTGTCGATGACAATCCTGTTCCCATGCGGAAGGGCGAGGGCAAGGAACGATCCGATGTCGTAGTTGTTGAAGCAGTTCCCCTCGAGACCCTTTTCCTTTACGAACTCGACGGCGCGCCACGGGAAATGGAGGTTGCCTTGGGTCTCGCCGAAGCGCCTGAGGTCGAAGTTCCTGAGGAACAGGCCGCCGCCGAACGCGTCCGAGGCGGTCAGGGAGACGCACAGCGCCGTGGCGGCGGCCGCGGCAGCCGAGGCAATCTTGAGTCGCAGCGGGGTGAACCACCGCAGGCGTGCGGCGGAGGAGGCGAGGTTCGGGGCGGAGAAGACAATCAGGAACGCGGCGGCCACTGAAGCGAATCCAATCATCCGGAAATGCATGAAGGACATGGCGGCGCATGCGGCGAATGCGAGCATGGGCCAGAATCTCGTCTTTCGGGCCGTGAGCAGGAAAATCGCCGCCGCACATGCGGCGAGCGCCTTGAAGGCGAGGAGGAAGATTGTGTCGAAGAAGTCTGCAAGCGGCGCGAACTCGGCAACGGACTTCATCACGTCCGCCCCTTCGGCGGAAGGAGCCATTGCTCCGGCCCAGACCAGGACGAGCCCAGGGCCGTAGGGCGTGAGGGCGGTCGACGCGGCGGCGAGAGCGACGGCGGCGAAAAGGTGCCTCCTTTCGCGGAGCGAGGTCATGAACGGTTTGCGGTCCAGGAACGGCCTTATCGCCTCCTCGCAGGCGCAGAGAACGGCCATTCCTATTCCGAAGGCGGCCATGGGATGGCAGTTAATCCAAAGGAGGGTAATCGGGACAACCCACCAGGCCCTGGTCCATTTCCCCCGCTCTGCGGCTGAGCGGAGCACGTACAATTCCGCTGCGAGGAACGCGAGGCTTGCGAAATCCCCCCTGAGCAGGATTCTGGGCGTCAATGCAATCAACATTGCGGCGGCGGCGGCGGCCGGCACCCAGAGCGGGGTCCTTCCCCGGGCCGCGAGGAAGAGGAAGAGCATGACCGAGAGGAGCACGGCGGCCTGCAGCAGCCATACGCCGCGCTCTCCGAGCAGGGACCAGGCAGCGGCGGAGACGGGCTCGAGGAGCCACTGGTGGTGGAGGGCGTGCGGGTCGTTTGCGTCGGAGGGAGCCGCGTAGTCGCCGAATCTAGCGAACCGCCCCTGCTCCAGCGCCAGCATGCCGAAGCGGATCAGCGCGGGCCCGTCGGTGGAGTTGAACGTGGTCGCGGAAAGCGATATCGCGAGCGCGACGGCGAGGGCGGCGCACAGGGGCCCGAGTGCCTTGCCGGCGCCCTCCGCGGCCGTTTCCAGCCGGTCCCGCGGGGAACCGCCCGCACCGGCGGCGGGCGGGTGCGCGCCGCCGGGCGGGTCGCCGGGAGCCCGGGAATCCCCGGGGCTCAGCGGGGCGCTTCCTCGATGTTCTTCGGAATCCATACGGTGAACGTGGTTCCCGTGCCGGGCGTCGTGTCCACGGAAAGGCTTCCGCCGTGAGCGTCGACGGACCGCTGGACGAGCGAAAGCCCGATGCCCGTGCCTTTCGGCTTTGTGGAGAAGAAGGGGGTGAAGATTTTAGGCAGGGTCTCGCTGTCGATGCCCGGGCCCGTGTCCAGGAAGGCTGCCGAAATCCCGGACACCCTCGCCCTTTCGAGCGTTCCGGCGTCGACCGCCGCGTAGGATTCCTGGGGGTGCGCCTTGATGAGGAGCAGCCCCTTGCCGCACATTGCCTGGAGGGCGTTGAGCCCGAGGTTGAAGAACACCTGCCTCATCTGTTCGACGTCAACCCTGGCCGTGAGGTCGCCGCTGGCTTCGACGCGGATTTTCGCCTCGCCCTTCTCGGCCCTCTTGGAGAGGAGCACTACGACGTCGTCGATTATCTCGGCGAGGTTCGCCGGTTTCACGGAGATCATGCGCTTCGTCGTGAGGTCGAGGAATTCCGTGATTATATGGTTCAGCCTGTCGGATTCCTTGAGGATGATGTTCATGAGCTTCACGTCCTGCTCAGACGCGGCCGAGCCGGATGCGAGCTCCTGTATCGATCCGCGGATTGAGGTGAGCGGGTTGCGAATCTCGTGCGCGATGCCGGCCGCCATCTCCCTGATGCCCTTGAGCTTGTCCGCCGTCTTGCGGACCTCCTCGATTTCCTTCTCGAGGGTCAGGTCCTTGACAATCGCCACCGTGCCCCTGAACCTGCCCTTCTCGTCCTTTACCGGCCACGTCGAAATGCTGACCGATGTGGCCCTCCTGTTCTTGAACTTTAGGGAGGCCTCCAACCTCCCCTCCTTGCCGAGCCTCAGCCGCTCCGCGAGGTCTGCGAGGGCGGGCGTCTTCATGACATCGCCGAGCGGCTTGCCGGCCGCGTCCAGGTCGGGCGGGAGGTCGAGAACGGCGCGCGCGGACCTGTTCAGGAGCGCAATCCTCCCCGAGCTGTCGACGGTGATGATGCCTTCACCCATGCTCTCTATGATTTCCTCTATGACGATTCTTTCGCGGTCGGCCTTCCCGAGGAGCCTGGTTCCCAGGACGAACACGGCGAGGAAGGCAGTGGCCCTGAGGAACAGGTCGCCCAGCAGCGGGGGGAGCTTTTCATGCCCCTTGATGAACTCCTCGGCGATGTCCGGGGGAATCATGGGAAATTCCGCGCCCTGAGCAGAGAAGTGGAACGCGAGCGCAACCGTGAACAGTCCTCCTGCCGCGGAGGCCGGGAATATTGCGGACGGCACAGCCGGGAGCATGTAGGAGGCGCAGATAATCGGGGCGAAATAGAGAAGGGTGAACACGCTCTGCGCGCCGCCCGTCAGGTAGACGAGCGCGGTTATTATCACGACGTCGAAGGCGATGTGAATCCCGGCCTGGATCTTCCGGAGACCGAGCATCCACAGCGGGAGGATGTAGGCGAGGTCGAGGATGCAGGCGCAGAGGAGGAGCACGTAGGCGCTGCGGTATCCCGGGGAGGAGAAGATGTCGCCGCCCTCGAAGAACGCGAGCGCGGCTGCGCATGCGAGCGCCACGAGGAACCTGAGGATGAAGACGACGCGCGATTTGCTCCGGAGGCTTTCGTCCAGTTTTTCCTGCGACTGGTCCACGAGCCCTGCTTGACAGTGAAAAAAGGGGCGGGCTTTCCGGCCCGCCCCATCATGTCCTCCCCGCGCGTTTCTTCCCGTTACCCCCCCCCGGACGACAGCTGGCTCTGGAGCTTGAGGATGGGCAGGAAAATCGCCAGTACGATTGAGCCGACCAGGAAGCCCATGAGTCCGAGCATGAGGGGCTCAATCAGGGACGTGAGGCTTTCTATGGTCGTCTTCACCTGCTGGTCGTAGAACTCGGCAATCTTCTCGAGGAGGCTTTCGAGCGCGCCCGACTTCTCGCCGATGCTTATCATGCGCGTGACCATCGGCGGGAACATCTTGCTGGCGGCAAGGGGGTCTCCGAGGGACTCGCCCTGCCTGACGCTTTCGCGGGCGGCGTCCACTGCGTCGGAGATGAGCCTGTTGCCGGCGGTGGCCGCCACGATTTCCAGGGCGCCGAGGATTGGCACGCCGCTCTTTATCAGGGTCGCGAAAGTCCTCGCGAAACGCGAGATGGCAATCTTCCGGAAGAGGCTCCCGAAGATGGGCAGCTGGAGCTTGAGCCAGTCGATTTGCCACTCGCCCCTGTCGGTCTTCTTGTAGAAGGTGAACGCGATGGCGAATGCAATCAGTCCCAGCACGATGAAGAGGACGTTCGAGCTCAGGAATTTCGACAGCCCGAGGAGGAACTTGGTGATGGCGGGCAGCTCGAGGTTCTCGAACGACTTGAATATCTCCTCGAACTTGGGAACGATGTATATGAGCAGGAAACCGGTGATGCCCATAACGAGGCACAGTGAAACCACCGGGTAGGTCATCGCCCCGATAACCTCCCTGCGCAGGGCGGCGGAAGCTTCCAGGTACCCCGCGAGTCTGTTGAGGATTTCGTCGAGCTGGCCGGACGCCTCGCCCGCCTTGACCATGTTAACGTAGATGCGCTTGAAGACCTTCGGGTGCTGGCCGAGCGCGGTGGAGAAGTCGGTGCCGCTCCTCACGTCGTCGACTATCGTGGACAGGACGTACTGGAATCCCTTGTCGTCGGCCTGCTCGGACAGGATGTCCAGGGCCTCAAGAAGAGTGATGCCGGCGTTAATCATGGTGGCGAGCTGCCTCGTGAACACGACGAGGTCGTCGCCCCTCACCCTGGGCCGCGGAGCCTTGCCGCCCAGTCCCAGGAAGCCCTTGCCCTTGGCTTCGGACTCCTGCTTCACGGACAGGACGACGAGGCTCTGCTTTCTGAGCTCTCCGACGGCGTCGTTCTCGTCCTGGGCGATGACGGTTCCGGACAGCTTCTTTCCCTCGGCGTTCTTGGCCGAGTACCTGAACTTCGGCATCTTTCATCTCCAAAGAAGCGGCCCCGGCGTCGCGGGGAGCGCCGGCCCGGCCGGGATTTCAGTCGGCCATTGTAACTCTTTCCAGCTCCTCAAGCGAGAGCTCGCCTCTCATGGCCCTCAAAATCGCGGCGCGCCTCAGGGTAATCATCCCCTCCTTTTCCACCGCGTAGGCCTTGATTTCGAGGGATGTCTTGCCCTGGATGATCATCCTCTTCACGGCGTCGGTGATTTTGAGCGACTCGACGATGGCCGCGCGGCCCTTGTAGCCCTTGCGGCATCTCGGGCATCCAACGGCCTTGAAGATGTGGGCGTTCTCGATTTCCTCGGCCTTGAACTGCATGTTTAGCAGTGTCTCCTTGGGCACCTCAGCCGGCGCCTTGCACTCCGAGCAGAGCTTCCTCGAGAGCCTCTGTGCGGTGGTGAGGAGGCCCGTGGCAGCGACCAGGAACGGCTCGACGCCCATGTCTACCATCCTGGTTATGGCCTAGGAGGCGTCCTTCACGGCGATTTCCGAGGTCTCGAGGTCGCGGAGCTCGCCTATCATGATTTTATTCGGGTCCTGACGCAGGATGGACCTGAGCGCCGCAGCGAAGGTGAGGCCCCTCTTCGCGTTCACGGGCACCTGGTTGATGCCCTCGAGCTGGTACTCGACGGGCTCCTCGACCGTGATGACGTTGTCCTCTATGCTCATGATTTCCTTGAGGGCGGAGTACAGGGTGGTGGACTTGCCGCTTCCCGTGGGGCCGGTAACGAGGATCATCCCGTATGGCTGCTTGATGGCCCAGCGGAAGTCCACGAGGCATTTCGGCTCGAAGCCGAGCGCCTCGAGGTTAATCATAAGGCTAGAGCTGTCGAGAATCCTGAGCACGGTCTTCTCGCCGTGGACAAGCGGGAGCGTGGATACGCGGAAGTCGATGTGGCGGCCGTCGACCATCATCTTAATCTTGCCGTCCTGCGGCTTGCGCTTCTCAGCGATATCCATCTGGGACATGACCTTTATGCGCGAGACGACCGCGGACTGCATCTTCTTGGGCGGCGACTGGACCTCGTGGAGCACGCCGTCCGTCCTGTAGCGGATGCGGAGGCGCTTCTCCATCGGCTCTATGTGTATGTCGGACGCCTTGGCCCTGATGGCTTCCATGATTATCAGGTTGACGATTTTGACCACGGGCGACTCCTCGTCGCCGTCCTGGATTGCGCTGACGAGGTCCGGGTCGAGCTCCTCGTCCTCCTCGTCCTCCTTGAGCACCATCGATCCGTCGGCGGATCTCTTGAGCAGGTCCTCCATGGCCTTGGCGCTCTTGTTGTATAGACGGTCCACGGCCTGGTGGATTTTGCGCTCCGAGCTGATGACCGTCCTGATTTCGCTGCCCGCCGCGACCAGCTTGAGGTCGTCTATCTTGACGAAGTCGAACGGGTCCGCGACCGCTATGGTGATGATGTTGTCGAGAATGGAGACCGGGCACACCTCGTGCTTGAGCGCAACTTCCTTGTCGAACACCTCGGTGAGCGACTCGTCGAAGGTTATGGAATCGAGGTCGATTGGCGGCACCCCGACCTCCTTGGAGACCACGCCGATCATGGCCTTCTCGTCCACCTTCTGCTTTTCGACCACGTAGAGGCTCAGGGGCTTGTCCTCCTTCTCCGCCTCTATGGCCGCGTTCTCCGCGTCTTCGGTGGACATCAGCCCCCAATGGACGAGGATTCGAACCAGCCTCTTGTCCAGCTTGCTGTTCCTGGGCACCTGGCCCTCCGCCTGGATTTACTGGTACCTTGCGAAAGTCCTCTTGAGGTCCTCGGGGTCGGAGGTCCTGGACATGGCCTCGTCGTAACTGACCAGCCCGGCGCGGTAGAGGTCGAAGAGCGACTGGTTCATCGTCCTCATGCCGAGCTTGCCTCCGGTCTGGATTACGGAATAGATCTGGTGGGCCTTGTCCTCGCGGATTAGGCTCCTGACCGCCGAGTTCGCAATCATGATTTCCGCGCACAGGACGCGTCCGCGGCCGTTGGCGCGGGGGATTAGCTGCTGGCAGAACACGGCCTGCAGCGTGAAGGAGAGCTGCGTCCTGATTTGCTGCTGCTGGTAGGCCGGGAACACGTCGACGATTCGGTTCATGGTCTGGACCGTGTCGGAGGTGTGCAGCGTGGCGAAGGTGAGGTGCCCGGTCTCGGCCAGCGTAAGGGCCGTCTCGATGGTCGTCACGTCGCGCATTTCGCCGATTAGAATCACGTCGGGGTCCTGCCTCAAGACGTGGATGAGCGCGTCCTGGAAAGTGTGCGTGTCGGCGCCGACCTCCCTCTGGTTCACGAGGCAGTTCTTGTTGCGGTGCACGAACTCGATGGGGTCCTCTATGGTCACGATGTGGTCGGTACGGACCGTGTTGATGTAGTCGACCATGCTGGCGAGCGTGGTCGACTTGCCCGAGCCCGTCGACCCGGTCACCAGGACCAGCCCCTTTGGAAGAGCGCACAGGCTCTCGCACACGTCCTGAGGGAGTCCGAGCTCCTTCATGCTCTTTATGTCATAGGGGATGATTCGGAACGCCCCGCCTATGGCGCCGCGCTGCTGGAAGACGTTGGTCCTGAACCTGCCGAGCCCCTCGATGCCGAACGACATGTCGAGCTCGAGGTCCTTCTCGAATCGGGCAATCTGGTTGGAGTCGAGGATGCTGTACACGAGCTTCTGCGACATCTCGGGCGTGAGCACGTCGTGCTCCGTGTTGACCAGCCTGCCGTCGATGCGGATTTTCGGCGGAGACCCGGCTGTTATGTGCAAATCGGATCCGTTGCGCTGCACGAGTATCTGCAGCAGCTCCTCGAGGGTGACCATCTCAATCCTCCCCAAAAGACCGAACCACGGCAACTGGCGGGCGCGCGGCCTTCGGATGCGGCGGAACCGGAATACCGCCGCCGCGATCCGGCTAGTCCGCGTCCGACTCCTCCTCCTTGCGGGCGCTCTTCGCAATAATCTCGGCGGCGATGTTGGATGGGACCACGTCGTAATGCGAGAACTTCATGGTGTAGAACCCCTCGCCGCCGGTCATGGACCTCAAATCCGTGGAATACGCCATTATCTCGGCCTGGGGCACCTTGGCGGAAATCACCTGCCACTGCCCCTCCGAGTTCATGCCCTGGATGCGCCCGCGCCTCGTGTTCAGGTCGCCGGTCACTTCCCCCATGTAGGACGCCGACACTGAAACTTCCACGTCCATGATGGGTTCCAGGAGGACCGGCTTCGCGTCCTTCACTGCCAGCTTGAACGCCTCCCTGCCTGCTATCTGGAAGGCGATGTCCTTCGAATCAACCGGGTGTTCTTTGCCATCATAGACCACGGCTTTCACCCCGTCAATGGCGTACCCGGCCACCGCGCCCGTCTTGAGCACGGCCCTTACGCCCTTCTCGATTGACGGGATGAACGAGGTGGATATCGCGCCGCCGAACACCTCGGAGTCGAACTCGAACCCCTCGTACCGCCCCTCGGGCGACCTCAGCGGCTCGACCCTCAGCCAGACCTCCGCGAACTGCCCGGCTCCGCCGGTCTGCTTCTTGTGCCTGTACTTAGTAGAGGCTTTGGCCGTAATAGTCTCGCGGTAGGGAATCCTGGGCTGCTTCGTGACGATTTCCACACCGAACCGCGCCTTGAGCGTCTTGAACTTGATGTCGAGGTGCAGCTGGCTCATGCCGGTGGCAACCGTCTCGCTGGTCTCGATGCTCCGCGTCACCTTGAACGTCGGGTCCTCCTCGCAAAGCTTTGCCAGGGAGCCGGATATGCGCTGCTCGTCCTGCCTCGCCTTCGGCGACACGGCAAGGAAGACCATCGGCTCGGGGAACACAAGCTCTGATAGCCTGTACGGCTTCGTCGCCTGGCACAGGGTCTCCGAGATGTTCAGGTCCTCCACCTTGGAAACCGAATAGATGTTGCCGGCGGTCACCTCGGTGACGGGCTTCTGCTCCTTGCCCTGAATAAGGAAGATGTTCTGCATCTTCACCTTCTTGGCCGAGCGCCCCATCACCACCTGGGACTCCGAGTCGGCGCGGCCGGATATCACCCTGAAATAGCTGAGCTTCCCGACGTAGTCGTCCGTGACCGTCTTGAAGACCTGCGCGATGAATGGGCCTGAATCCGACGGCACGATATCCTCATCCGGCTGGCCGTCCCCCGACCTGCCCTTGAAGGACACCACGTCCGCCGCGGTCGGGAAATCGCTAGCAATGTAGTTCATGAGCAGTTCGACGCCGATGTCCTTCTCCGCAACCACCGAGAACACCGGAATGAAGGACCTCTTCACCATGCCCTTGCGGAAGGCGGCCCTGAGCTTTGCGGGGTCGAGCGACTGCCCTTCCAGATACTTCTCCATGAGATCGTCGTCGCTCTCCACCAGGGCCTCGACCAGGGCTTCGCGCCACTCGTCGAGCCCGCCCTTGGATTCGAACACGTCCTCGATGGCGGAGATGGAGGGCCCCTCGTTCTTCGGCACGGACACCGCCACGCAGTTCTTGCCGAAGTTCGCCTGGATGCCTTCCAAGGCCTGCGCGAAGGAAACGTTTTCGACGTCGAGCTTTGTGACGACTATGGCCAGGGATTTCCCCGCGTTCTGGGCGGCTTTCCACGTCGCCCTTGTGTTGACCTGCACGCCCGCCGCGGCGGCTATCGTGACCAGCACCACGTCCGAGGCCTTAATCCCGGATATGGCCTCGCCCATGAAGTCCATGTATCCGGGAGTGTCAATCAGGTTCACGAGCGTGTTCTTCCACTCGTAGTGCATGACCGAGGCGGAGACCGAGTTGTGCCTCTCTTTTTCTATGGGAGTGAAATCCGAGACCGTCGTCCCATCCTGCACGCTTCCCCTTCTCCCGGTCGCCTTCGCGGCGAAAAGCATCGCCTCGGACAGCGTGGTTTTCCCGCAGTTGCCGTGGCCTGCGAGGGTGACGTTCCGGATGTCCGCTAACGAACGTTTTTCCATCTATCGTCTCCACAATCGAGTTCGCTTTGCGTAAACCTCTAAAATTACAGAGAGTTATGGGCGTTATCAAGAGAAATCCAGTCGGTACTGTCGCGAAGAGCCGTGCGTCGCGGCGGACGAATCATTTTCTTGCGAAGCAAGAAAATGCTAGTAGTAGGCCATCGCGCATCGGAAACCGATGTAGTTCTGCCGGGAGGTGGGATAGTCGGCCTCCCTTTTCCTCGAACGGAGGTTCTCCGCGGGCGAGGTCCAGGCCCCGCCCCTCAGCGACTTCCTTGCGGTGGCGATTGTATTGCAGGGATTCGGCGCGACCGCCGCCTCGCGGCCGTAGAACCCCCGGTGATACCAGTCAACGCACCATTCGAAGACGTTGCCGGACAGGTCCATGACCCCGGAAGGCGCTGCTCCGGTCCTGTACCGGTCCACGGGAGTGGTGCCGTTCAAGCGGGATTCGAAATAGTTGCATGAATCCGGCGCCGGAGCTCCGTCACCCCAGGGGTATCGGGATGCGCCGCCGCCGGTGGCCGTGAACTCCCACATCGCCTCGGTGGGCAGACAGAGCCCTGCCCAGGATGCGAACGCCCATGCGTCGAACCAGTCCACTCCGACCACTGGATGGTTCGGCTTGTTCCACCTGGCGTCGTTCTGGAACAGGGGTTCATGGTTGTGACCGACCAGCTCAAGGGGGTGGCAGAACGCGTGGCTTCCGGATCCTTGCGCAGAGTCGAGAAAACGCGCGTACTGGGCGTTGGTGACAGGGTATTTGCCCATGAAGAAGGAATCGAGCCTTGCGCGGTGTCCGGGCTTTTCGTCCTTGGACCCATCGTCGCCCCCGAGAACGGCTTCGGCTCCGTTGATGTAAATCACCGCGTAGCCTGCCTTTATGCACTCGTATTCGTGGTTCCTCTGCCTGTTGAGGCCCAGGTACTTGAACCCTTCCGGCGTGGTCTCCGACTGCTTTCTGAGCGCCGAAGCCGAAGCGTCCGCGCCGTTCAGCGAAAGATACGCGTCGATGAGCTTCACCGCCTTCGCGTTCTCGCCCGCCTCCATGGCAGCGCGGGCGCGCGTATAAGCCGCACCCGCCTGTCCCTTCCTCAGCTTCTCGAACCTCGCGGCAGCGGAACGCATTTCATCGGATTCCGGGCCGGTTCCGCAGGCGCCCAGGGCCTTGCGGCAGAATTCCGAAGCCCTGGTCCAGTCCGCCGCCTTCTCGAAATCCCTGGCAAGCTTCGCGTATTTCTCGAAGCGGCGCCTGTCCTCGGCCGTCTTCCCGATCTCTATTATTCCCTTGCTGATGTATCTGCCCTGGGCGGCGCGTTTCCCGGGACCGGGCTCCGCCTGTCTCGGAGGCTCCTGCTCGTGTCCGGCGCCGGGCCGCGCGAAGAGGGTCGCCAGCTTCCCCGGGCCGCCCGATTTCTGCGCGCATTCCCTGAAAAGAAAACCAGCGAGTTTCTCCTCCCCTTTTCCGCCCGCAAACGGTCTCAGCATGTCCGCGAGTTCAGAAGGCGTCTGAACCCGGCGTCCGGGATCCTTTTCCATCAGCTTCCGGGCGATTTCCGCGAGCCCGGGCGGCGTGTCGGGCCTGGCTTTCCGGAGGTCGGGCACCGGCTCCTTGACGTGCTTCATCAGGACGATCATCGTCGATTCGCCGTCGAACGGCTTCGCCCCGGAGATGAGCTCGTACAGGGATACGCCGAGCGCGTAGAGGTCGCTCCTGTGATCCGCGTCCTTTCCCTGGACCTGCTCAGGTGATATGTAAGAAGGCGTGCCCATCAGGACTCCGGCGCGGGTCGCGTTCACCGGATCCTCGGTGTTCTTGGCCAGGCCGAAGTCCATGATCTTGACGATTCCTTCCCTGGAGGCAATCAGGTTGTCGGGCTTCATGTCCCGGTGGATGAGGCTGTGCGCCCTCGCCGCTTCCAGCCCGGATGCGGCCTGGCGCACGGTCTCCGCCGCGGCGTCGAACGGGAAGCGGCCGGCCGCGGACAGGGCTTCGCCTACGTTTCTGCCCTCCACGAGCTCCATGGCCATGAAGTAGACCTCGCCTTCGGCGCCCGCGTCGAAGACCTGCACTATATTGTGGTGGTTGACCTTCGCCGCGAGCCTGGCTTCCCGAAGGAACCTCGCGGCGAACTCGCGGTTCTTCGAGAGGAGCCTCTTGCGCAGGACCTTGAGGGCCACCTGCCGCCCGAGGTTGCTCTGGACGGCCCGGAAGACGGTTCCCATGCCGCCTTCGCCGATGATGTCGAGTATCTCGAAGCCGCCCAGCTTTCTTCCTATGAGAGTCGTGCTCTGAGACATTGGCAAACCGGAAAAAGCCGAATCATCCTGGCTAGAATTGGGCTTCAGGCCGCTCTTCGAGGCAGAGGTCAATCCCGAATTTCGACGCGAACGCCTCGACCGCGGCGATTACGTCCTCGAGCCGCCAGAGGAAGGGCCGCGCTATGTGGCTGCCCCTCAGCGCCCGGGCCCCGCGAAGCGCGCTCATCAGCGCCGGGACGTCCTCCGGGGCGAATTCCCGCGCCGAGAAGCGGAACGACAGGGCTTCAAGCATCATGAGCAGTCCGAGCCCCTCCCTGAGGTGTTCGTCCGAGGGGCATGCGAGCATGCCGATTAAATCAGCCGAGGGCATGGCGGAGATTGACGCGGAGAGCAGCGACTCGCGGATTCCCTCGTCCAGTTCCTCCATCCTCGCGGAGGCGATGCGGCGCGAAAGGGGCAGCGACCGCTCCGACTGGAACCACGTCTCGAGGAGCCTCGCGATTGCATGCCTCTCGGCCCGGTTGCGGGCATGGTACGAAGCCATGATTCTGTCCGCGGCGGACAATACGTACGAAGGCTGCATGCCGTCGGCGCACCTCAATATCGAGAGCGCGCCGATTGCGTCCATGCGCTCCTCCCTCGCGTCCGAGGCGAGCGCTTCGAACAGCCTCTCATGCTGGTTCTTCATACGTCACCGAATCCGCGGTCATGCCGCCGGCCGCCCCGGGAACACGCCAGGACGGCCGAGGCCGGCCTGCCATGACCGCCAGGCAACCTCGCGTCAAAGTATCTTATCACATTCCTCCGGAAATGCCTTGATTTGTTCTCCGCTGCTTTTCTAGAATCACTGCCGTTTTCCTCCGAACTGGAGACAGAGAACGATGATTAAGCTGACGCTCAGATTTTCGGGAAACCTCGTCGACAAATACCAGCTCGACAAGGACTTGATTGTCATCGGCAGGAACACGACCTGCGACGTGGTCCTCGACAATCTCGGAGTGTCGCGCGAGCATGCGCAAATCGAGAGGAAGGCCGGAGTCTACATCCTCCACGACCTGGGCTCGAACAACGGGACCTTCGCGAACGGGAAGAAGATAGACGCGTACAACCTCAACACCGGCGACGAATTCAGCATCGGGAAGTTCTCCTTCGAGGTGGATTTGGGCCTGGGCGCCAAGCCGCAGACCCAGAAGCGTGCGGCGCCCCCCGCGGCCCTGGCCCAGCCCGGCGCGAGCCCCGACCTCACCCTCGCGGTGGACGCGAGGGAGATGGAGATGATGCAGAGGGAGCGCGCCAGCAAGCTCAAGGCATACATCACATATCTCGCGCCCTCGGGGAAGAAGCAGAACCAGCCCGTGGTCAAGACAATCACCTTCTTCGGGAAGGCCGTGTCCTGCGATTTCAACGTGGGCGGATTCTTCATCTATCCCAAGCATGCCGCGCTCGTACGCGACAATAACGGCTTCCGCCTGATTAACCTCGCCCCGCGCCGCATCACCAAGCTCAACGAAAAGGAGATGGACGACGAACGGCTCCAGCATGGAGACAAGTTCAGGATTGGCAGGGCGATCTTCGAGTTCTACGTCGGGGTTCCGCCCTCCAAGTCCGTGGGCAGCGAAGGAAAGGCGGAGGAATAATCCTACTGCGCAAAGTCATGAGATAAGCAGTAGGAAAATCCCAACGTCCAAATCCCAACTCCCAATGAAATCTTAACTTCCAACAACCAATGACTGGAGCGTGGCGCCGTACGAGTCCAATCGAGCCCCTGGTTTCGCTGGCGCTTGCGAAACCCGCGACAAGAGCCGGCGAGGTGTTCCCAGAAGGCTCCCCGGTACCCTGATCCCCCCTCGCCGGTTGCTTGAAAGGCGGAATATGCGCATCGCCGCAAGCCGCATGCAGATGCGGGAAATGGACAGAATCACAATCGAGGAAATCGGCATTCCCGGCGCCGTCCTCATGGAGAACGCGGGCGCGGCGGTCGCCGAGGAAGCGCTCAGGATGCGCGGTCCCGACCCGCTCCCCGTGGTCGTCGTCGCCGGGCCAGGCAACAACGGAGGCGACGGATTCGTCGTGGCCCGCCGGCTGCACAACCGGGGCATTCCCGCGGTGGTCTTCTTCCTCGGCAGGGCGGCGGATTCGGACCGCAGGTCGGACGCGGGCGCCAACCTGGCCGCCGTCGTGAAGATGGGCCTGCGCGTCGTGGACTTGTCGGACCGGGATTTCATGGACAGGCTCTCCGCCGCCCTCACGTCCTGCTCGGTGGCCGTGGATGCCATGCTCGGGACCGGTTCGTCCGGAAGGCCGAGAGAGCCCGTGGCATCGGCTATTTCGATTCTCAACAGGTCCGGGAGGAAGGTCCTGGCCGTCGACATCCCCTCGGGGCTCGACTGCGACACCGGAAAGACCGAGGGCGAGGCGGTGCGAGCGTCGGTAACCGTCACCTTCGGAGTGGAGAAGGCCGGTTTCGCGCTGGCCGACGGTCCCGCGCTCTGCGGGAAGATCGTCGTGGCGGACATCAGCATACCCCCGTCGGTCATCGAGGCAGTACTGGGGAAATGAGGGACCGCCGTCGCTGCGAAAGCCGAGACCGGAGCATCGGCGGCTAACACCTATTTACGGCTGCCGCGCCCCGTGCTTTTGTTGACATCCCTTTCCTTTCCGTCTAGCATTCCGCAGTTCGGGGCCGGAAAGCGCCGGGCGCGAGCGCGGGCTTCCCGCCCCAGTATGGCGTTGAGGACTGACTACGATGGCCCTCGTCAACTTTCTCAGGTTCAACGACGACTGCGGCGCAGGCGTTGCGGACGAAGAGTTCTGGAACGTCTTCTTCCGCAGGAGGCTCTGCTGCGACAGCCTCCATTCCCTGCTCGACGGGAAGACCGCGCAGGCCTGCGGGATGGAGGTGGTCTACGGCGGATCAGGCTACCCGTCCTTCCACCGCGAGGTCGTCAGGGAGACCCGCAAGGCAATCGCCGCCCGGATGGCGCAGGCCGAGAAGCAGGAGGCCGAGCCGCCGGCGACCGTCCGCGAAATCGCCCGCATGGCATTCGACGAGCTCAGGAAGCAGATCCGCAGGCGCATAGACCAGAAGCTCAGGTTCTTCTACGGCGTGGATACCGAGGATGTGAACCGCTCCTCGCTCTCGCGGAAGGGCGAAACCTTCCCGATAAAGCAGGGCAAGGTCATGGACGCGCTGAGGGCCGTATCCTCCGGCGACAGCAAGGACATGCTGCTCAAGTTCATCTTCGACTCCAAGGCCGTTGTGTTCGGGTTCGACCAGCAGGTGGGCATGACCTCGTACCACCTCTCGCCGGACAAGTACATCTGCGGGTACGTGCATGAGGGATTCGAATGCATCGGCCCGGGCAAGTACGCATCCGGCCTCTCTCTCGGCCGTGATTTCAGGACCCGCACGCTGATGATGCGCAAGGCCGGGTACGAGCCCGCTGAGGGGCTGTTCGAGCTCCTATCCTCTGCGCTCATCGCAAAGGACCACTTCAAGGAAGTCGGCGGCAATATGAACATGGTCCTTTTCGATCGCAGGGGAAAGAAGCGCGAGGACAGGTTCAGGGAAGTAGTGGACGGCTCCGCGAGGCTGGCCGGCGAAATCATCAAGGCCCACCTCGCCGGACTCCTCGGGAAGGACCAGGCGATAGACCTCCTGGATTCCCTGGTCTACGGCAGGGTGGATTTCAAGACCGTGGAAAAGAAGCTCGTCGACAAGGCCGGAGGTCCCGACGGGCTCATGCTCGTGCTCAGGGGCTACAAGCTCAGGGAAATCCCCGAATTGCTCGCGGCGGGCTCCGGAAAGCCCGGGAACAGGAGCGGCGCGCAGAGGAAAGGAGGCCGCAGATGACTTCCATCAACGCATTGAGGCTCAACTGGCATTCAGGGCTCTGCCTCTGCGACGAGGCTAGGTACTGGAACCCGGAATGGATGATCTTCCACACGCCCGAAAAAATCAGGTCGGTCGTGAACGAGGAAATCACGCGCGAGCAGGGCATCGTCATGTTCATGGGCCAGACCGGCACGTCGAGCATAGGCGACGAGTTCACGGACCGCGTGGAGAAGGAAATCACCGGGCTCTACGCCGCCGAGAAGAAGAACCTCGGCAAGCCGCCCGAGAAGTTCAAGACCGTCGAGGACCTCGCGAACGTCGCGTTCGACGTGATTTCCTCGGTGAAGCAGCGCCATGTGGACGACTTCCTGCTGGGCCGCTACAACTTCGACGCGACGGACCTGATGCGCGGCTGGTACATGAAGGACGGGCAGAAGGTCCAGATTTCGGACGACAAGGCGGTCGAGCAGGCGCTCAAGTACATGACCTTCGACGGCATGCCGGACGACGTCAAGGGCATATTCGGGAATTCCCAGGTCCTGGCGGGCTTCGACCCCTGGGAAGGATTCAAGATATTCTACATCACCGAGCGTACTCCCGTGTGCGAGGAGGTGGACGAGATATTCCTGGCCCAGGGATCCGGCCGCGATACCTGCGATCTCGCCTACATCCAGTTCGCCGACCAGAGGACGATTAAGGAGAAGCGCGGAGACATCGACAGAATCGACGGGCTCATCGCCCTGCTCAAGGGGCTCAACAACGCGTTCAGGCTGACCGCCGGCGTTGAAGGATACCCGAAGATCATCTACTTCGACGCGCTCGAAAAGGACCCGGCGAAGAGGAAGATCGAGATGTCCGACGGCAGGTCCAAGCTCGCCGGAGAAATCGTGCTCGCGGCCATGGAAGGCTTCGTCGCGTGGAAGGACGCGCGCAGGCTCGTGGAAGCCGTGGTCTTCGACGGCGAGCCGGTGATGAAGGTGAACGGCGACATGTTCAAGGCCGCTCCCAATCCCGAGGCGCTCGGCAGGTTCTTCAGGGGATACCCGGTCAAGGGGCCGATGGGATAAGGGACTACGACGCTGATTAACATGATCTGATTGCTGATTCACATGATTATTCACCCCTGGGGGGGGGAGTCAATGAAACAGGGGCGGTTCGCGAACCGCCCCTGTTTCATCAGCGTCATTCCGGCAAATCGGGAATCCGGCGCGGAACCTGATTCGCGCGCCGGGACGTTTCCGCGCTCGTAGTCGAACCCTCCGCGCGAAAACAATCACCTCTTCCTGGTCCCCTTGTCCTTGCCCTTGTTCCTGTCCTCGATTTTCTTGGATTCCCACTCGTCAATGACGATTATCTGCCCCTGTTCCCCGGCCGGCGGCTGGGGCGGGACCTTCCTGTCTTCCTTCATGGCGTCGCCGAACGCCGTCTCGAGTATCGTCTGCTGCTCAGGGAACGCCTCGAACTCCTCCCCGCTCTCGATAATCTCCACGTCGTCGTCGCCCTCGTTGCTGATTTCCACGTCCTCCTTCGGGGCCTGCTTCCCAATCGTCCTCATCTCGGTGCCGTACGCCTTGCCCAGAATCCCGGTGGACTCCTCCACCTTGGTTTCCCTGAGCTCGGCCGGAATCTCCGCCGACTCGTCCGCAGGCGGCTCCGGGGCCGGCTCGGGCTCTGAAACCCTCTCGGGGATCTCGATTGAGGGCTCCTCGTCCTCGGAAACCTCGAAGAACTCCATCTCGTCCTTCGCCTGCACGTCCCCTTCGACTACTTCCGTACGGTCCCCCTTGAATCCGGGCGGCTCCTCCACGCTCTCGACGATTTCAGTGCTGTCTCCCTTCTCGGCGAACTCGGGCGCATGCTCCGCCGGCTCCTCCGCGCCCGCGTCGACAATCTCGGTCTTCTCGCCGCCGAACAGCTTCTCCACGGCGTCGGAGGCATTGAGGATAGTCTCCTCTTCGCCGGGCTCCTCCGCGGGGGCGGGCGCCTTCTCGGCCGCCTTCGCGGCGGGTTTGCCCGGGATTCCGTCCTTCGACCCGAAGAAGGTCTCGAGCACCGTGGCCTGGTCGTCCAGCGCCTCCTTAATCTCGCCTTCCGCGCCCTTCGGCGTCTCGTCCCTGGCCGGTTCGGCGGCGGCTTTCGGCTTGTGCCCTTCCTCGACCCTGACCTTCTCGGCTGCATCGGCGCCGAAGAAGTCCTCGAGGGTGACGACCTTGCGCGGCCTCTGGGACTCCGGAGCGGCCGGGGTGGGCGCAGGCGCCTCGGCGGCCGGCTTCGCCTCGCCGCCGAAAATCCTGTCGAGCTGGGCGGCCGCCTCGCCCGTGGATGCCGAGGGCGCGGCTGTGGCGGCTGCCGGCGCCTCGGCCTGCGCATCGACCTCCTGCCTGGGTCTCGACTTGTCGGCCGCTATCCTGCCCATAATCTCCTTCCAGTCGTCGTCCTCGACGGGCGCCGTGAAGAAGACGTACTCCCTCGTGAACCTCGAACCCCTGAGCCGAATCCAGTCACCGTGCCTGATTTGCGTGGGGCTCAGGTAGGGCTTGCCGTTCACGTGGAACTGGATGAACGGCTTGAGCGGGCCGGCGAGGCACACCGATTTCGAGAACGGCCTCAATCCCGTGAGCTCGAAGCTCACGGAGTTCTTGACGTCGGGCATGCCGTCGGCCCTGCCCGGCGACACGGAGCCGCTCATGTCCCGCAGCATCGTCCCCTCGCCCGGCTCCCCGGTCGATGGATCAAGCTCCACGATGTGCTCGGATTTGAATCTCGGTTGGACGAGCCACCACGCGAGCCCCAGCACAAGGAGCCCGCCGGCTGCCGCGGCGGCGGCGACTACCCTCAAGTCCTCGTACAGCACCTTCTTCTCGACCGCTCCCGGAGGCAGCGGCACCACCCGCAGGTACTTGTCGAGAACCATGGAGGACTCGCCAATCTTCCCCCTGATTCGGAACGTCCCAATCTCCCCAGAAGGCCTGGCGTCGTTTCCGGGCTTGAGCCTCAAAGTAAGCTTCTGGCCCGCTTTACCGCCCGCAAGCCTTATCCGCTCCTGGCCGAGGAGAAGCTGGCCGTCCTTCAGAATCTCGACCGCCACGGCTCCGGCGTCGGCCCTGAGTTCCGGAGAAATCGTGAAACTACCCTCCTCCCCGGGGGCGAGGTTGGCGGATATCTCGACCGACTGGTCCCCGAAGGCGCTTCCGGCCGCGCCCTCGAACGTCAGGCCCTCTATCGGCTTCCCGGAGGCCCCGAGCACCGAGAATCTCCGCTCGGAGATGTCGACCCCGCCCGCGAGGCCGGGCTGCACTTCCACCTCCCTAATCATGCTCCGCTCGACCTCGAACCTGCCCGTGAACGGGAACTTGACTGATCCGCGGAAAATCCTGGCTTCGGGGTCCCACTTGAGAGACGTGCTTATGGCGTCCCCGGTCCCGCCCCTGGCCGCTAGCCTGATTTCCAGCGCCTCCGATTCCACCTTGCCGCTTTCGACCGCTCCCTTGAGGCTGACTTCCGTGTCCGGGAAGCCCGCTGTGGAATCGAACTCGACCTTGACGACCGTTCTCGCGGCCACCACCTTCACCTGCTCGTCCACCCAGCCGGTCGAGACCGCATCCGCCCCGGAAAGAATCCGGGGTTCTATCCTGAGCAGGTATGTTCCGCCGGCCGCGTCCTTTGAAAGGGGAATCTCCACGATTCTGAACGCGGAATCGCCGCCGCTGAACCCGCGGGTAATCTCCGTCCTCTCTCCGGACGAATCGATTACGCTGATGTCCACCGACGAGCGCTCGACAAGCCAGCGGTCTCGCACGGGGGTTTCGTCGGGCAGCGACACGAGCCCGGCCTCGATCATGATTGAACCGCCGGCGACGGCGGTCCTGCCGGGATTCACCACCTTTGCCCGGGGTGCTATGTCGAACCTGGACAATGTGTGTATTCCGAACGAAGCGGCCTGCTTGCCCCGGTTCCGAAGTTTCAGAATCCTGTTGGGGATTTTCTGCCTGCCCAGGGAAATCACGCGGTGCTTCTCGTTGGCGCCGAAGAACCCAAGCCCCTCCTCGGAGCCGAGCGCCGATCCGGACACGTCCGAGAAGGATATGGTGAAGTCGGCGGTGTCGGAAACGACGAGAATCCTGGTCGCCGAAGCCTCGGAGGGAATCCACATGTCGCGGGAAATCTCGGAGCCGGGCTCGGCCTTGAGCGTCACCGGCGGCCCGAGCGGGATAAGACCGATCTCCCTGCCCAGCGCCCTGAGAACGTCGGCGACGCAGGCATTAATGTCGGGGGAGAGCGGAATCACCCGTCCCGTGCCGCCCTTGAGGGACGCGAGGTCGGCGAGCACCGCCGAATCGGCGGCGGGCGAGCCGGCCACGGCAATCGGCACCACTGTCAGCCCCGTCTCGGCGAGCATCGGGAGCGCCGCGTTGCGGAAGCGCCTCAAGGCGGCGTCGTTCAGGGCCTCGCGGCCGGGCGCCTGTCCGGAGTCGGCCACGGCCTTGCGGTAGTCCTCGTGGACCCTGTTCCCCTCGACCACGTCCATCTTCCCGTCGGTGACGAGAATCAGTATTGCCTTCCGCGCGTCCTTGCGGTCCCGGAGGAGCGGGAAGACCCCTTTCTCGAAAAGGTGATTGAAGTCCGCCGCGCGCCCGAATCCTGCGAGGGAGCCGTCGAAGACGGCCTTGAGCTCGAAGAGCGCCTTCGCCTTCTCGTCAGCGGCCTTTGGAATCTCCGTGAGCGGGAATACCTCGATTCCGGCCTCCGCGGATTCCAGTGCGCCGCCCAGCCTGAGCACCGCCACCCGGTCGCCGCCCTGGTGCGCGAGCAAATCGCACAGCGCCTTGAACAGCATCGACCTCAGCCCGTACGGGTCGTTCCGGGCCATGGACGGGGAATCGTCCGTGACGAAGACGACGTCCACGGGGGCGTCGCCGGAGGCTGGGACCGCGGCAAGGACGCAGAAGGCCGCGGCAACAAAGGCCGTTGTCATCGATTTGTTCGCGCGCATACCAGTCTCCCGCAAAGCCGGAAACGGACCGGCGGAATCCCTGGAAACCCCGCACCTGGCCGCGCGGCGCATCCGCGCCGCAGACGCCGGTGCCTCCTCATCGGGCCGACCGCCCCACGGTCAGCTCCACGGGCACTTCGAGGACGTACTCCTTTTCGCCCGCGCCCTTGTACGTGACTTCAATCTTTCCGGAATAGACGCTGTCCGGAAGGTCCGAGGAAACGAATATGCGGTATTCGAGCCTCGCGGCCTGCCCCTGGATTATCTCCTTCCCGTCCCATCCCGGTCCGGGCTTGGTCATGAAATCGAACTCGCCCGAGATGACCTCGAATTCCTTCTGCCCCTTGAGCGCGGTCGGCTTGATTGAGGCGATTATCGCCGCCGGGCTGTCGGGACCCAGCTCGAGCGTGATGAATCCCTCAATCCATCCGTCCTTCTCGGCCTTCAGGGCGAGCTCGACGGGATTGGCGCTGACGAGGGGCCTCTTCTCCTCGGGCTGCGCGACCGCGGTCCCGCCCTCGGGCTCCACGACCGCCGTTATCCTTACATCCCGCGGCGCGAGGGCGGCGCCGCGAACGGAAATCCTCACCTTGCCGGAGTACTGCCCGGGCGTGCAATTCTGCGGCACGGAGACCACGAGCGTCCTCCGTCCGGGCTGCCCCTCCACGGGCTCGAGCGTCATGGGTATCGCGGCCTGGCCGACCAGGCTCTCGGCCGCCACGTCCAGGTCCAGGGATGGCTCCGTCCCGAACTCGAGCTCCTTCCTCACCGTCTCGCCGGGCTTGAGCATGCCGAGGTCGGCGTCGCCGATGCCCCTGTATATCACGAGATTGTAGGTCACGGGCACGGTCTTCTCGAACTTTAGCTCCCCCTGGGCCGCGGCGGACGCGGTTATCCTGATGTCCGCCCTGCCCGGTCCCGGACCCGCGGACCGGAGCAGCCCTCCGAGCGTCGCGGTGAACTGCATGGGCTTGTCCTTCATGCTCATCGCAGTCTGCGGCGACACCTCCATCCCCTGCCCCGCGCCGGCGGCTTCGACCTTGAGGCTCTGTGACGCGCGCGACGTGACCGTCACCTTGGCCGCGGCCTGCGAGTCGTCCGCCCACAGCATGCCGAGATCGACCTCTGCGGGCGAGACCTGGAAGAGGGGCGGCGAGGCCGGCGTCACGATGAAGGAGGCGTAGCGCTCAAGCGTCCAGGAGAGGTCCTTGTCCTCCAGCACGAGCGTAATCTTCGCCGTGAAGGCCTCCTCCTTTCCCGGCGCGGTCGTAAGCATCCTGACGCCCGTCTCGTACTCGACCCTGTTGCCGCTCATGCTGAAATCCGTGAGCAGCATCTCGGCGACCGTCTTGCCCGTGGACTCGCTCAGGACCGACGCCGAGACCTTCGCCTTCTCCATGAACAGCTTGAGGTTGGCCTTGTTCTCCGTCTCGAGCGACAGCGCAAGCCGCAGCGGCTCGCCCTCCTTGACCGCCCCCTGGAGGGCCGACGTGGAGAGCCTGACGACCATCGGCGCGTCGAGGAACATGAGCTCGTCCACCGCTTCTCCGGAAGCCTTGGCTTCGTACGCCCCCGGAACCGCCTTGTCCAGATGGACGACGTGGAAGAAACCCTCGCTCATGTAGTTCGGCGCCCCTTCGCCCGCAGGCATCGCGACCGCCTTCCCGGACTGCTTAATCTCCGAAAGCGCAGTCTTGCCGCCGCGGGCGGTCAGCGCGACCACCAGTGACGAGGAACCCGGAAGTAGCGAGTTCGGCTTGCGGAAGCCCCGGCAAATCATCCGGTGGTTTATCTCCGCCGAGACCGACGACAGCGAGGTCAGGAGGTTCTCGGGCTTCTCGACCTTGAAAATCGCCCCGCGGGTCATGACCGCCATCTTCTCGAGCAGGGGCATATGCCCGGTCGGCGCCAGCACGACCGGGAACACGCGCCAGCCGTTGGCCGTGTACCTCCTCAGGATTTCCGTTATCTCGCTCTCCTCTCCCACGGGCTTCTCCTTGCCGCCCGTTATGAACACGACATATGAGTCCCCCGTGTCGTTGAAGGTCTTGAGAAGGTCGCCTGCGAGGTTCAGGGCGTCCGTGTACCTGGACTCGCCGCCTACGGGCATCTCGTCTATCAGCTTGAACATCTCGCGCCTGTTGTCCTCCGCGCGCACGGACTGCGTCAGCGAAAGAACCGACGCCGGGAACCTGCAGGTGACGAGTCCTATGTTGTCCTCCTTGTTGAGCGTGGACAGGAGGAACTTCGACCCCTCCCTGACGTATCCCTGCGGGTCCCATTCCTCCGGCCCCGAGGAATTGTCGACAATCAGGACCACTACCTTGCCGAAGACGTTCACGGTCTGCATGGACGAATCGGGCTCATCGAGCGTCTCGCAGGACTGGACGGCCCCAAATGCGGCCGCCAGAAGAAAATAGGCGAAAAGGCGATGTTTCATGACGCAACCTCCGAATCGATTATTGTAGGCCCGTTTTCGGGGCATGTAAAGAGAAGGCGCAAAAAAATCCGGATATGCGATTCGCCCGGCACATCAGGGCTTCTTGAGCATGAGGAACGCCTTCATGAACTCATCCAGGTCGCCGTCCAGGACCGCCTGGACGTTGCCTGTCTCCAGATCAGTCCTGTGGTCCTTGACCAGGGTGTACGGATGCAGGACGTACGACCTAATCTGGTTGCCCCACGCGATTTCGCCCTTCTCGCTGTACATGGCCTTGAGCTCGCTTTCTCGATCGATTTCCTTGAGCCTCATGAGCTTGGCCTTCAGCATCGACAAGGCCTCGGCCCTGTTCCGGTGCTGGGACCTCTCGTTCTGGCACTGGACGATGATTCCGGTCGGGATGTGCGTGATTCTGACCGCCGAGTCCGTGACGTTGACGTGCTGCCCGCCGGCGCCGGAGGATCGGTAAGTGTCCATCTTAATCTCGCTCTCGCTAATCTCGATTTCCTCCTCGTCCTCGAACTGCGGCAGCAGGTCGACAGAGGCGAACGACGTGTGCCGCCTCTGGTTGAAATCGAACGGCGAAATCCGCACGAGCCTGTGCACACCGATTTCCGATCGCAGAAAACCGTATGCCCATGGGCCGTTGACCTTGATGACCACCCTCTTTATGCCGGCTTCCTCGTTGGCCGCGTAATCGATTATCGACGCGGTGTACCCGCGGCGGTCCATCCACTTGACGTACATCCTCATGAGCATGGCCGCCCAATCGCTCGAGTCCGTGCCGCCCGCGCCGGCGTGGATGCTCATGTAGCAGTTGAGCCTGTCAGTCTCCTTTCCGAGCATCGAAGCCAGCTCGAGCTTCTCGAGCTTCGATTTGAGCGCCCTGGTCTCGGCCGCCACTTCGTCGAGGATGCCCTGGTCGGCTTCCTTGCGGCAGAGTTCGAGAAGCTCGGAAAGGCTGCGGTACGAGCCCTCGATTTCCTCGAAGGGGCGGACTCTGTCCCTTAGAACCTTGAACTCGGCTACGGTCGTCTTGGCAGTCTCGGGCTTGTCCCAGAAACCGGGCGCCGCCATTCTGGTCTCGATCTCGGTAAATTTCCTGCGGTTGGCCCCGTAGTCAAAGCGAGTCCCTGAGGAGATCGAGCCTTTCGCCGATGTCCTTCAGGGACTGTTCCGTTTCAGAGAGGCTTATAGCCATGTTCATCCGCCGAAAAAAGAAGAATTGCCGGCCTCGGGACGCCGCAAAGAGGGAGATTATTCACGCCGTCCGGGCGATGTCAAGGACCCCTGCGGACTTGACCTCCGTGCGCGGCGGATGCAGAATGATGTACGTGGGGCTGAAAAAGCGTAATCTGTCGCAGGAAGTCCGAATCGAATCATGAAGATTGAGCTCGCCCATGCTGCCGAACGGTGCGCCGCGATTATGGAGGAGACGAACAGGAGTTTCCTCGAACCTCTCATCGCCAGGCTGAAAAAAGCCTCCGAGGAGGGCGCTGTCCGCAAGAAGGCATCGAAACCAATGAGGGGGACCAGGATAATCGCCTCTTCGCCTGCGCTCGGATCGGATCCTGGGCTCCTCAGGGCGATTGAGAAGACCGCGAAGCTGCTGAAGACCTCCTTGTTCTTCGACGATCCCGAATCCAGGAGCAGGGCGGCGGATTTCCTGAGCGTCCACCGCGCGTTCCTCGAGACGCTCGGGACGGTGTCGCAGGCGGGCGCTGCCGAAGGCCCGGACGTCATCCTCCAGTTCTCGCTCCTGGCGAAGTGCTGCATGCTCCGAGGCAAGCCCAAGGAGCTTGAAGAAGGGTCCAAAAGCTCCTGGAGCAACCTGTTCGAGGCGGAGGAGGAGGCGGCGAAAGCGGCCTTCTACAAGGAATGCGAGGCTGCGCGGGCCGCCGTGACCGCCGCGGTGCAGGACCTCTCCCGCAGAATGGGAGGAATGGACGAGGCCCGGAGGAACGACGCGCAGAAGCTGGTCTCCTCAGCCGAGAACCTGCTCGAATCCTGCGGCAGGTGCATCTTCATCTTCCAGCCGAGGAAGCGGGATTGATTCCGCGTCCCGCATGCATTAGAATCCCGGCTTCCGAAATCACGGAAGCGGGTACTCGGGATTCGAAGGATTTGCCGAAAGGCGCAAGCGAGGCGCGTGACATGAAACGGGCGAGCCGGAATTCGCGTCCCTGCCGGGTTCGGTCCCGCCGTGACTTGTTTTTCACTCGAGATGGAGGAGGATTCCCATGTGCCAGGAGCTGAGCGACGTTGTGGCGATTTCGGCGGTGCGCACGCCCATGGGCCGGTTCGGAGGGACCCTCATGGAAGTGCCGGCGTACAGGCTGGGAGCCGCGGCAATCAAGGAAGCCCTGAAAAGGGCCGGAATCTCGGGCGAGGACGTGGACAACGTCAACCTGGGCCATTGCAGGCAGGCAGGAAACTACGTGAACCCCGCCCACTCGGCGGCGGCGTTCGCAGGAATCCCCGCGGGCGTCCCCTCGGTCTCCATCAACATGGCCTGCCCGGCGGGGATGAGGGCTCTGGTGGTTTCCTGCCAGGAAATACTGGCGGACGACGCGGAAATCGTCGTAGCCGGCGGCATGGATTCGATGAGCACCATCCCCTGGCTCCTCAAGGGCTGCAGGTTCGAGGGGTTGAAGATGGGCCCGAAGACGCTGGATGACGGCTGGTCCGACTCGCTCGATCCCGTGCATGATCTCATAGGCATGGGCGACACCGCCGAGAACGTCGCGGAAAAGCACGGCATCAAGCGCGAGGAAATGGACGCCTTCGCGCTCGAAAGCCACCGGAAGGCCCAGAAGGCCCAGGATTCCGGGTGGTTCGACGCGGAAATCACGCCGGTCGAGATACCGCAGAAGAAGGGCGATCCGGTCGTTTTCTCGAAGGACGAGTCCATCAGGGCGGACACGACCCTCGAAAAGCTCGCGAAGCTCCCTCCCGCGTTCAGGAAGAACGGTCTGGTAACCGCCGGCAACTCCTGCGGCATGACGGACGGCGCATGCGCGCTGGTGCTCACCTCAAGGCAGAGGGCCAAGGCAATCGGCGCGAAGCCGCTTTTCTCCGTGCTCGGGCACGCCATGACCGCGGTGGACGGCCGCACGATGGGCGAAGGCCCCGCGGTCTCCATTCCGATGGCATTGAGGAGGGCGTCCCTTTCCCTCGACGACATGGCCGCGATAGAAATCAACGAGGCCTTCGCGGCCCAGGTGCTCGCGAACGCGAAGGCGCTGAAAATCGACCAGGCGAAGCTCAACCTTCACGGCGGGGCCATCGCGCTCGGGCACCCTACCGGTATCTCAGGGGCGAGAATCGTCGTGACCCTCTACAACGTCCTCAGGCGGACCGGCGGGGAGCTCGGCGTCGCGGGCATCTGCGGCGGCGGGGGCGTGACCATGGCCATGGTGATTAAGCGCGAGCTTTGAGCCGCAGGCGGCAAGTTGTGGCATGCGCAAGGAGCACAACGGAGCCGCGGTCGTGAGCCCGCGGGCGATCACGGAGATCCTCATACCGGATGATCACGGCGACTGAGCGCCGTGATAGTCGCGGTGGCTGAGAGTCGAAAGTCGAAGGTCCAAAATCCGAAGTCGAGCGTCGGGCAAACGACGAAGTCCATCGATTCCGCTCCGGACATTCGCCCGGCACCGCCGACCGTCTGCGTTCACCTCGGCCCGGCACATGAGGCCGGGATCGGGACCGTCCGGGTTCAGTACTTGTCCTTCACGAACGCCCGCCAGTCCGAATCCATCTTCGACATCGAATACCCGACGGCCTTGAGGGGCGCGAATTCCCCGTCGGCGGACCTCTTCCACGACTGCCAGTTCGACCCAACGGATCTGAGGAACTGCTTGAACGACTCCACGTCCTTTTCCACGAAGAAGTCGGCCACCGAGAACATCTTGGCCCTGTGGGTCCAGTTGATTTCGTTCGCGTTCTCCCTCGCAAGGAGCGATCCGGTCCCGGGATCGGCGTTCCTGAGGACCGCCGCCTTCATCAGCTCCTTCCACTTCAGGTAGTTGTACCATTCGGTCTGTTCGATGCCCGTGGTCTCCTCCATGGAGATTCTCCCGGTCTCAGCGGTGCCGAGTATCGCGAGGGTGAACCATGACCCGAGGCCGAAGCGGACCCACTGCGGGAAGTAGTAGAAGCCGAACTTGTAGGCTATGGTCTCGACCGCCATGGAGCCGATCTTGTCGCGGAGCGGTATCAGCGAGACGTCCGCGAACGGGGTCCCCTGGCCTATAAGGTGGTCGTACACCACGAAGAGGCCCTTGGACGGCACCGGATGGGCGCCGGTGGATTTCTTCAGGAACTCCCTTCTCTCCGGCGACTCGTCCGTCATCATGTCGATGTAGTTTTCGAACTCCTGTTTTCCCGGGAGGATGGCGAGCACGAACGGGTCCTTGAGCCTGCCGGGGTCCTGGACCTTCATCTTTTCGGCGAAGAGCCTGCTGTGCTCCTCGAGGATTGCCAGCGCGAGCACGGCGTCCTCCCGCCTTGGGAACGAGCCCTCGACGCGCCAGTGGTCGGAACGGTATTTGGAGAGGACGATTCCGAGCTGGCTCTCGAATTCGGACTGCCCGGATATGTCCTCTACCGCGATGTCGATTTTGAGGGCCTTGATTTTCTCCGAGGCCAGGACGTTCCTCCTCTCGAGGAAAGCCACCTCCTCGGGCGATATCGGCCTTCCGGTGCGGTCGTCGGACCTGTATCCGAGGATGCGCATGTATTCCTCGGCCTTCTTGAACGCGTCCCATTTCCCGTACGGCGGCGTGAGTTTGGAAAGGCCGCGGATTATGGAGGCGTACTGGCCGGCGAGGGTCTTCTCCTCGGGCTTCTTCGCGCTCTTCTGGAGCGATCCAAGGAAAGAGAGCAGCATGTCGTCCCGCTCGGAGGTCCAGAACTTCTTCAGGGCCTCGACGTCATCCGGCACGTTGTGGTGGTTCTGCGTCAGTTCGGGGGACGCGGGAATCTCCTCCTGCCTGAACCCTGCCTGCACCACGGGCAGCGGCACGGGCGGCGCGAACTTGTACATTTCGTTGAGCTTCGAAAGCCCCTCGTCCGCAGGAGAGAAGGCCGCCCCGAAATCCACCAGCGTGCGGGCCGCGAGGAAGCATTTCCTGCCTGCATGCTCCTGGGCCTTCGCGGCGCAGGTTTTCGCGACTCCCTTCTTCCAGGCCTCGAGCACCTCTGCGCCCGAAGCCTTGTCCGCGCACGGGATAATCAGCGCTGCGAACGCAGCCGCAGCGGCCGCAGATGCTTGCAGCCTCATGATGGTCCTCCGAATAGGTCCGCGGTCACTTCATGAAAAGAACCCGCGCGAGCATTCACTCCCGGGTCCGGCTCGTCATTGCTATGATATTGTAGCTCCAACAGGGAAGAAAAAAGCGCGATTCTTATCTTGCTCATGCAACGTGAATCGCGGTCATTTCCGGAGGTGTGCATGCGATTCGCTCCAATAGTGCTTGTTCTTCCCCCGGTCCTGGCGCTCCTGTGCCGGCACGCGGCAGGCCAGGAGATTCCCGCGGCGCCGCAGAGGATTGAGGCTCCGGACTACGACTCGTTCTTCCTGCTCGATGTTCCCGCGGACGGGGAGGGGGAGATGCCGCTAATCATCGCGCTGCACGGCATGGGGGACAATCCCGGCAGTTTCCGCGAGGTGTTCAACGATCTTCCGGGCAGGCACGGGTACGTCCTGGCGTTGCCTGGCGGGAACCACGAGGTCCCCTGCCAGTGCGGAAGATGCGACGGCATGGTGCGCACGTGGGGGCCGAAATCAGCGGACTTCGTCTCGTGGGTGACTGAGGAGGTGAAGAAGCGGTGCAAGGTTGATCCCACGAGGGTCTGCGTTTTCGGCTTTTCAGCGGGCGCCCACATGACTTTCGCGCTGGGCCTTTCGCATCCGGCGGATTACGCCGCCATCGTCCCCTTCGCGGGGATGATTCCGCCGGGAATTCCGGCCGCTGATCTCGCCCGCGCCAGGAGCCTGCCGGTCATGGGCTTCGTCGGCGGAATGGATCCCTTCTGCGGGGCGATGAGGCAGGGATTCCGGACGCTCGAGGCCGCGGGCTTCAGGAGAGCCGCCTTGAAGACGATTCCCGGGCTCGGCCACGAAGCGCCCGCGGCGGAAATCGGGGGGATTCTCGACCGGCTCGATGCGCTAGCCGGGACATTCAGGGCGAAGGCCCCCGGGCTTTCCGCTGATCTCGAAAAGGCCCGGAAGGACCTCAATGAACGGAGGTTCCCGGCGGCGATCGCGGTTCTCCTCGGGATTGCGGATTCCGGAGTGCACGGACCGTTCACGGTCGAGGCGCTCCGCCTGCTGGACGGCATGGAGGCCGAGGGGCGGAAGCGAATCGAGGAAGCCGTCGTGAAGGCCGGGGCAGGAGACAGGAAGGGTGCCTCGGGGATTCTGGAGGGCGTGAGGCGGGATTTCGCGGGGCTGCGCTGCGCGGCCGAGGCCTTCGATAGGCCCGCGAAAAAGGGCGACCATGAATGCATGCTGCATGCCGGGCGCCACGACAGGCGGTTCCTGGTGCACGTGCCGCCGTCCTATGACGGGATAAGACCCGTCCCCGCGGTCGTGATGCTGCACGGCGGCGGAGGATCCGGGAAGGGCGCCGCCGAAGAGACCGGATGGTCCAAGAAAGCCGACTCCGGGGGATTCCTGGCCGTGTATCCGGATGCGATGCCCGCCGATCCCTCGAAGCCCGCCCGGTTCTCCTCCAATCCGCAGGTATGGAACGACGGATCAGGCAGGTTCGAGGCCGGGGGGCGGGCCGTGGACGACGTGGAGTTCCTTTCGCTCATGCTCGACGACGTGACCGCGCGTTTCGCGGTCGATGCCGGGCGTATATACCTTTCGGGCTTCTCGAACGGGGCCTCCATGGCTTTCCTGGCGGCCTCGAGGCTTTCGGCGAGGGTTGCCGCCGTAGCGCCGGTCGCGGGCGCATGCTGGACGGAGAACCCGGAAATGGAGCGCGGGATTCCGCTGCTGTATGTCACCGGCGACGACGATCCCATGAATCCCCTGGACGGGGGCATGCCGCGCACGGCAGAGGCCGGAATCCCGCTCGGAGGCCGCGAGAAGCCCCCGGTGCGCGAATCCCTCCGGAGATGGATTTCCGCTCTCGGCTGCTCCGAGAAACCGGTCGGCGAATCCGACGACGGCAAGGTGAAAACCTCGGACCACGGCACCGGACGCGACGGCGCGGGCGTTGTATTCATACTGATTAAAGGCCACGGTCACGCCTGGTCCGGAGGAAAGAACCTGCTCCCGGAATCGGTCACGGGCAGGTGCCTTGCGGCCCCGGACACGACCTCCCTGATATGGGAGTTCTTCAGGAGCCGCAAGCGCTAGGGGATCCCGGGATTCCTCGAGTTGACGCCAATGGGGATTCCCATGCGCGGGATTAGGGCCGCCGAAAAGTGTCGCAAAATCGTGTGATTTTTATCATCCTTGCAGTCCATGAAGACTTCCGGGAAATCAGTGCATCCTGCCACGGCAGGCAATGAAGAAATGCAGGACTTCACTCCCGAAGAGCTTGAAATCATTCGCGCGTGCGACACGCCCGGGAAGGTCCAGGAATTCCTGCTTCAGATGCCGTACAACTTCGACGAGCGGGAAGAGACGTGGAGGTCCTTCAGGGGCGTGGCGCGCACCCGGACGGCGCACTGCTTCGAGGGAGCCGTATTCGCCGCGGCGGTGCTTTCGATGCATAGCTACCCGCCCATCATCATGTGCATGGAGGCAGCGGATATAGATCACAACATGTTCATCTACAAGTCCAACGGGAAATACGGCTCCGTTGCGAAATCCCGGGACCTGAATCTGCTTGGCAGGCCGGCGAAGCACCGCTCCCTGCGGAGTCTCGTGATGTCCTATCATCCATACTACTTCAATTATTTCACCAATGACCTGACCGACCTCACGCTTCGGGGCTATGGAGTCGTGGACCTTTCGACCTTCGGCAGGGGCTGGATCACCGCGGAGGATCTTTCGCACATCGTCCGGCATCTCTGGGCCATGCCTTACAGGAAGCTCTTCCCCGATCGCCCAGAACTGTACAGGGAATTCCCCAGTGTCGGAAAAAGCAGGTACCTGAGTCCCGAGAAGAGCTCCTAACCCGGATAATTCACGTAGGAACATGAATTATCCGGGGGCCGGGCGCGCAAATGGCTTCGGAAGCCATTTGCGCTGGCCAGCAAAAATCGGCTTGGTTCTTGGCTTTCAACAGTGTGTCGAAAATTCCAAAGCCCGTTTCCAGGACTCGAATCGACGCAAACCTTGTGGCCGCCGATTTTTGCGAGTTATCGACGCTTCGCGTCACGAAATTTCATGAATAAGCCGGGCTAAGGCCGGTGGGCGGGAATCAGCCCCTCTCGAAATGGGGAAGGGCTTCGGGGATGGGAATGGAGATTTCTACGAACCCCGCGAATCTGCCGTGCTCGAACAAGGGAAGCTGGTGGATTATTTTCCTCATGCCCTTCTTCCGGATCGTGTAGTGGTTCGGAGCCTTGTTCTCGTACAGCTTCCGAATCTTTCCCAGCGGGGGCCCCGCATGGCAGTCGAAAACGCTCTTTCCGACGAGAGCGCCTCCTCCATGGGAAGCGAATGTCTCCCGCGACAGCGCGTTCATGAAGACTATGGTTCCCGCCGCGTCCGCAACGGTCACGGCCGCATGCAATTCCTCTAGCCAGTGCTTGTTTCCCCTGACGGGCGATTCCTCGTCGTGCATCTCTTTCTCCGTACCGGTCCGCTCCGGTTCAATGGGTCGGGAACCGATGAGAATATGGAATTGAAGCGCGAAGCGCGTTCTGCCCGGACGACCGGAATCGAGACGGCTCTCAGGCTCCTGTTCGTCCGGATCAGGATTTGCGCGCGAACCTCAGGGCTTCGACGAGTATTTTGGACGTCTTCTGCATGATGGTCTGCGGCTGGACGGAATCGTCCAGGGAGAAGACGAAGGACCCCTCGCGGAACCGGACAAGCTTCATGACCGCGTCTTCCCCGGTCTTGTCCCCGAAAACGGCGTGCACTATCTCCCCGCCGCGGAAGAAGACCGTGCCCTCGGATCCGCCGGAAGTCACCACGAGGTTGCCGGACTTCCTCGTGAGGTTGAGGAGCTGCATGATTTCCCCGAGCGCCATCTCGCCCACGTTGCCTCTGAACGTGTTGATATTCTTCGTGGGGTCTCCGATTGATATGTCCTTGGTGACCTCCATCTCCCTGTCGCGGGAGGTCACGATTTCCGTGTCGCCGGCGTAGACGTAATACTCGAGGAGGTAGGGGCCGATTTTAATCTGATCGCGGTTGCGGAGAACATGCTCCGATATCTGCTCGCCGTTCACGAACGTGCCGTTCGAGGAGTTGAGATCAGACACCGCGAAGCCGCTGCCCTTCCACTGTATCCTCGCATGGTGCCTCGAGACCATCCCGACCGGCAGAATCAGCGCGCAGTCCCTGGACCGCCCGATTTCGTAAACCGTGTTCCTGTCGAGCTTCACCGGCTCCAGCGGGAAGCAGACTATGCAGTGCCTAATCTCCCTCATGGAAGGCTGGATCGCCGGCGCGCCGGCCATTCCCCCGCCTATCGCGGGCGGCGGGGCCTGCGGGGCCTGCGGAGCCTGCTTCTGCACCTTGGCCTGAGGCATCTTGAAGTAGTTCCGGCCGACCTGGTGCATGAGATTCCCGCACAGGTTGCACACGGCCGAGCCGTCAAGGTTGTTGTAGCCGCACTTCGGACACTTCATATGGACCGCTTCGACAAACAATCAATGAAGCATCGGGAGAGCACAACGGATTCCGCTTGCGGACGGGAGACAGCGGATGAGCGGATCCCTCGCCGCCCCCGCATGCGAGCCGGCTTCAGGAATCCCCCCGGCCCGCCTGGATGCGCAATAGGCGTCCTAGCCGCCTTCGCCCTCGCCCTCGCGGAATCTCGCGACGTTGGCCAGGTACTCCTCCTTGAGCCTTGAAAGCCTGCGCACGTCCTCTTCGAGCCTGTCCCGTTCCTTCTCCAGTTTCGCCGTCTCGCCCGTCAGATCCTCGCTCTCCTTCTGGAGGCTCGAGATGTCCTCGGTGAACTCCCTGATTGAGGCGATGAGCTCGTCGTTCTCGCCCGTGGCCTTCTCCTTCTCGGAGAGCAGCCCGTCCTTTTCGGAAACGAGCCTCTGGTAGTTCTTGTCGAGCTGCTCGTTGGCAGAGGAAAGCTCGGTGATGGCTTCCTCGATGGAGGTCTTGAGCTCGCGGCGCTTCTTGACGGATTCGTTTATCCGGCCGGCGTCGCGGGTCAGGAGCTCGTTTGCCCGCAGCATGTCGATTATCTTCCTGTACTGCCGGTCGAGGATTTCCCCGGCCTCCTTGAGGTTGGAAATCACCCTGCCGGCCGCTCCGGACGCCGCCTCGGCCTGCTCCTTGAAAACGCCTTCCAGGCTCTCCTGAATCGGCGCGAGTTCTCTGCTCTGGACCGGTTCCTGGGTTTTCCTGATGTTCTCCGCCATTTCCTCTTTCCTCCCAACGATTGAACGGTTCTCGGATGCCCGCTTCCCGTCGGCAGCAGAGCCGTCGGGCGCAGGCGCAATCCTCCCTGCCGGCGGTCTTACGGCGCCCCTGTCCGGCACCGCGGGCGGGGATGTCTCTGAAGGCCTTGTTCTTTCATCACGCGCCGCAAAAGAAGGCTTCGGCGGCGAGACAGGTTCGATTTGCGGAAGCCTTGGCTTCGGTTGCGACTGCTCCGCCGGGGGCTTCGTGGCGGCCGGCAGGTGCGCGGGCTCCTCGCGCTGAGGCTGGGGGGGGGCCCTGCGCGCCTCCTCAGCCGGCGAGGCGCCGCGGACCGCGCCTCCGGTCACGACCGGCTTTTCCGGCTCGTCCTCGGTCTCGTCGTCGTCCCTTTCCTTGCGTGCGCCCAGCGCGGATTTGAGCGCATCGAGCCCGTTCATGGGTTTTCTTCGTCTCAGGGCCATGAAGACGCAACCTCCCTTGTCCGGCCTCACCGGACCCGAAGTAACGGAACCCCGCAGATGCGTAGGCGTAAGCGAGTCTACGGCCGGCGCCGGGTGAAATCAAGAAAATATTGAACGGACCGGCGTTGATGAAGACTCGACTCTTCATCGCCGGGTGCCTGGCCGTGTTCTAGCCCGCGGGGCCTGGATTTGTTAGGATCCAGGGGAACCGGTTGTTGAGGACGACGGCATGTGCGGGATAATCGGGGTAATCGCGAGGAAGACCGCGGACGGAGGCGACGGGGGGCTTGCGGAGGCCGTGCGGATAGCGCAGGCAGCCAGGACGGAGATTGCAGGCGGTGCGGACGCCGGGCGCGTGATGGGAATCTCGACGGAGATGGATCACAAGTCGCTGGCCTGCGTCAACCCCTGGGCGATAAGGGAGATTGCGCTCCGCGGCCCCTCGCCGGCCGATGAAGCCGCATCCGCCATTTCGTCCGCCCTGGAATCCCTTTCGGCGAGGTGCGAGGGAGCGTCCACCGACGTCCTCGAGGAATGGAACCGCGTGGCCGTGCTCCTGAAGGACGCCTGCTGGCGTTTCCGCAAGGACATCCCCGAGCTCGCGGAGCGAGTGAAACTGATTATAGAAGGGGTTCCCGGGAAGCAGGGGGCCGCGCACGTGTTCAACCGCGGTTTCGAGCTGGCTTCCATGCTCCGTTCCCTGGACAGGCTCGAGGTCAGGGGCAGGGATTCGGCCGGGATGATTACGGTCTTCACGTTCCGGACGGCGGGGGAGGCGGAGGGATTCCTCGGCAGGGCCGGCGGCGCTCTCCTGGAGCGCATGAAAATCCCGAACCTCAGGGACGGGGCCGTGCTCAGGACAGTGAATCCGGACGGCGGCCAGTGCCTGGTGTTCGCGCACAAGGTCGCGGACGAAATCGGAAGGCTGGGGCAGAACGTGACCGGGCTTCTGCAGAAGATTCGCTTGGATGCGCCGTTCCTCGCGGCCCTTGGGACCGAAGGGGCGGAGATGATTTCGTTGGGGCACACGCGCTGGGCGTCGAACGGGATAATAAACGAGGAGAACTGCCATCCCGTGGACTCCCGCGGGGACGGCGCCCCCTCCATGCTCGAAGTCCCGGTCGTGTTCTCCGTCCTCAACGGGGACATCGACAACTACCATGCGCTCAGGAGGGAGGTCGAGGCGGCGGGAACGCGCGTCCCGCCCACCGTCACCACGGACGCGAAGATCATACCTATGGTCATAGAAGCCGGGATGGCGGGAGGGATGGGCTTCCATGACGCTTTCAGGAGCGCCGTCACCCGGTTCGAGGGCTCTTTCGCAATCGCGTCGATCTGCACCTCCGAGCCGGGGAAGGTGCTGCTCGCCCAGAAGGGCAGCGGCCAGGCGCTGTACGTGGGCAGGTCCGACATGTGCACGCTCTTCGCCTCCGAGATCTACGGCATGGTCGAGCTTGCGAACGCCTACCACAAGATGGAGGACGACGGCGGCAAGGGCGGCGGATCCGGCCGCATCTTCTCGCTCGAATGCAGGCCCGAGGGGGCATGCAGCCTGCGCACCTTCGGATTCGACGGGCGGGAACTGGCCCTGGGAAAGCCCTCGAAGGCGGGAATAACGACCCGCGACATCCACAGGGGGGAGCACGAGCACTTCTTCCTGAAGGAGATCTCCGAGTCGCCCGACAGCTTCGCGAAGACGATACGCGGCAAGTTCAGGGTCGAAACCGATCCCGAGACCGGGTTCCCTCGTCCGGTCTTCATGCTCTCGGACGGGATTGTGCCCCCCGCGGTCCTGGAATCGCTGAAGAACGGGACAATCAGGAACGTGACGTTCATCGGCCAGGGGACGGCCTCGATTGCAGGATACGGCATCGCGGCGCTGTTCGAGGAGGTGTTCGGCCGGGAGAGGTTCCACGTCCAGGCTATGAAGGCGTCCGAGCTTTCGGGCTTCGGGCTGCGCAGGAACATGTCCGACACGCTCGTCGTCGCCGTCTCCCAGTCCGGCACGACGACCGACACCAACAGGACGGTGGATCTCGCCCGCAAGCGCGGCGCGTCCGTGCTCGCCATCGTGAACAGGAGGAACTCCGACCTCACCGACAAGTCGGACGGGGTGATGTACACGTCCGACGGAAGGGACGTCGAGATGTCGGTGGCCTCGACCAAGGCGTTCTACTGCCAGGTAGCCGCCGGCTACCTCGTTTCCCTGCACCTCGCGCACGAGTGCGGGGCGATGGCGGAGGAGGAAATCGCAAGAAGGCTGTGGGTCCTGGGCAGGCTTCCGGACCTCATGCGCCAGACGCTGGCCGACCGGGAGAAGGTGCGGGCGGCCGCCGAGGGCTTGGCGCCGTCGAAGAGGCACTGGGCCGTGGTCGGCAGCGGCTTCGACAAGGTGAGCGCGGAGGAAATCAGAATCAAGCTGAGCGAGCTCAACTACAAGTCCATCTCCTGCGACGTGACCGAGGACAAGAAGCACATCGACCTCTCGTCCGAGCCCCTGATAATCGTCTGCGCCGCCGGCGTTCCGGAGTCCAACCTGGGGGACATCGTGAAGGAGGTCTCAATCTTCAAGGCGCACAGGGCCTGCCCGGTGGTGATTGCGCAGGAGGGCCAGCCCGCGTTCTCGAGCTTCGCCTCGGCCGTGCTCACCGTGCGGCGGGGGGCGGGGGAGCTCTCCTTCCTCCTCAGCACGATGGTCGGGCACCTCTTCGGGTACTACGCCGCGAGGGCGACGGACGAGTCGGCGCAGGTGATGAGGGCGACCAGGGCGGCGATCGTGGCCGCACTGCCGGAAATCAGGCGGCGGTCGGGCTTCGCTCTGGCCCAGACCGCGGGTCTCCTCGCCCGGCAGGTCGGCGTGCTCGGCCAGAGGTTCCGCGACCTAGTCTGGAAGGGAAGCTACAACTCCGCCCTCGAGGTCGAGACCTCCACCAGGATTCTGGCTCTTTACGCCTACGCGGCGGGCCGGACGAGGCTCCAGGACGTGAAATACGACTTCGGAATCACGCCGCGATGGGACGCTCTGTACGACGAGTTCCTGATGGTGCTGTCGAAGGGCATCGGGGAGCTCACGAGACCCATAGACGCGATTAAGCACCAGGCCAAGACCGTCACAGTCGGGATTTCAAGGGAGGAGGTCAAGTTCACGGGCGTGCTGTTCAGGATGCTCGGCGAGCTCGGGATAAGCCCGGACCAGATAGACTACTCGAACCTCAACGTGATAGAGCACGTGTCGGAGGCGATTAGCGAGGTCTTAGGCTTCACCCTCTATTCCATACTGGGCCTCGACGAGACCTTCAGGCGGGACGAGAACACGACAATCGCCGTGGAAAGAAGGCAGGGCGTGGCCGGGGAAATCGAGTCCCGCTATTCAAGCCCCAGAAGGCTGGCCGGCACGAAGCTCAGCGTCATGGCCAGGGGAAGGGTCTTCATCGGTACCGGCAAGCGCGACAGGAGGGCTATTGCAATCATCCCCACAATCGTAAAGAGGGAGGACACCGGCGCCATGCCGATGATCCTGTTCCACGTGTCCTTCAGGAAAGACCTGCCGCTGGACGCCAAGGTGAAGATACTCAGGAACTACTACGAGCGGTACGAGGAGATAAGGTGGGCGGCGGGCGAAATCATGACGGGCTTCGATGATTCCTGCCTCGATGGGATCCCGATTGAGGAGCTCCTCGAGACGAGCCCGGACATCCTCGCGGAAAAGGCCGCCCGCAGGGCCGGGAAACCCAAGGCGCCGTGACAGGCGCGGCATGTATGGCGCGGCGGGGGGGGGGCGCGATGGAGGCCTGCCCCCCGGCCGGCGGCCGGGAGTTTCGCGTGAACATAAAAGGCGTGCTGTTCGATCTCGAAGGCGTGCTCATGGACTCCGCCCCCGCGGACGGCATGAGCCTCCATATGAAGGGCGTAAGACAGGCCTACGACTTCCTGCTGGGGCTCGGGGTCGAGCTCCCGGACTTCCCGAGAGCCTTCGGCATCGTGCATGCCGCGCTCTCCGCTGCGAAACTCGGCCTCGTCTTCGGGAACTGCAGGGAGATTGACATCGAGAAGGAGATTGGCGGAATCCTGGCATCCGTGGCTCCCGGAATCGGGAAAGGAAGCGTGACCCGCGCAATCGACCTCTGGTTCGAGCCCTTCGCCGCCCGGTTCGCGCCCGCGAGCGGTGCCGACCGCACGCTCAGGGAGCTGCGCCGCGCGGGGATCAGGACCCGCGGTTGCGCGAACACCCCCTGGCCCGCGAGGCTGGTCCTGGACGTGATTGCCCGTGGCCCCCTGGCCGGCCTCCTGGACGGAATAACCCTGTCCTCGGAGGCGGGACTGAGGAGGCCGAACCTGTTCTTCTTCGAGTCGGCCCTCGAATCCATGGGGCTCGACGGCACGGAGGTCGCCTACGCGGGATCCGGGGAGCCGGGGTCGTTCGAAGCGGCCGAGGAGAAGAGGATGCTCACGATTGGCGTCGGATGCGCGGCGAATCCTGATTCGATGCCGCGCATCCGGGCCGGGACGGTCGGGGAAATCCCCCGCATAATCCGCGAAGGATCGCGAAGTATCTAGTCGCTTGAAAAGCAGTTCTTTGGATTTCCGGTCGTTGACCCATGTCTGCGGAAAACCCGATTCGGTCCTTCTCTTCTTCATCGACGGTCTCGGAGTCGGCGCATGCGACCCCGAAGTCAATCCCATGGCCGCTGTCGGCGGCCCATATTTCAGCGATTTCCTGGACCGGCCCATGGGCATGGCGCCCCGGGGAGGGTACAGGGCGCGGCTCGACGCGGGTCTCGGCGTCGAAGGCCTTCCGCAGAGCGCGACCGGCCAGACCGCGCTTTTCACGGGCGTGAATGCGGCCATGGACCTGGGGAGGCACCTCTTCGGCTTTCCGAACAGGAGGCTGCGGGAAATCCTGATGGAGAAATCGATTCTCAAATCGGCCGCCGGGATGGGGCTGGTTCCGAGGTTCCTGAACGCGTTCCGGCCCCAGTTCTTCGAACAGGACCCGGCGGGAATCATCGACAGGCTGTCCGCATCGACTGTGGCCGCGCTCGCGTCCGGCGCGCCGTTCTTCGGTCTCGACGACCTGAGGGCAGGCAGGTGCCTGTACCAGGACTTCACCAACCGGAAGCTCGTCGAGATGGGATTCGACGTCCCGGTCAGGACCCCTGCCGAGGCCGGCGGCATCCTCGCGCGGGAGGCGGCCGGGTACGATTTCACGCTCTACGAGTATTTCCAGACCGATCACGCGGGCCACGGGGGCGACATGGAAGCGGCGAAGGAGGAAATCAGGAAGCTCGATGCTTTCGTGGATTCGGCCCTGTCCTGCCTCGATACCAATCGGGTGCTGCTCATTCTGACCTCGGACCACGGGAACATCGAGGACGTCTCTGTCGGCGGGCACACGCGGAATCCCGCGATGACCATGGCGTGGGGGCCGGGCGCCGATGCCGTCGCCGCCCGGATGAACTCGATACTCGATGTTCCATCCGAAGTGTTGCTCGCCCTGTCAGGCATTTCCGCGGCGCGCCTTCGAACGCGGCCCTCGCGGAACGGCCGTGCCGGGCTATAATTCACCGGTCTCCTCGGGCATGCGTCAGCGGCTTCGAGGCAGGTCCGTTCTTCAAGGTTCTGAGGGCCGGCAATTGGACGGGAAAACGATAAACACCGGTCCGCTCCGGCGGGCAGCGGATTGGATCCGCCGGAGGCCGCACCTCGTTCTCATCCTCTTCGCGGCGTGTCTGAGGACCGCCGCGGCGGCGTCGGCCGTCCTGGTGCACAACGACTCGGCAATCTACATGGAAATCGCGCGCAGGTTCCACGACGGCAGGTGGGCCGAGGCCCTTTCGTACGACTACCATCCGCTCCCGTCGTTGCTCATTGCAGCGTTCCGCATCGCGGCGCCTTCGCTGGTCTCCGCCGGGTACGCCTCATCCGTGTTCTTCTCCTCCCTTGCGGTTCTGCCGCTCTACTTCCTCGCCAAGGACGTTCTCGGCGCAAGGCCCGCGTTCGCGGCCTGCGTCGCCTATGCCGCAATTCCCGCATACGTCTCCTTCGGATCATCGGTCCTCTCGGAGGGGCCCTATTACTTCTTCTTCATCCTTTCGCTTTGGGCGATTCACTCCGCCCTCGCACTTCCGTCCGTCCGCCTCGGGATGCTCGCCGGATTGTCTGCGGCATTCGCGTACCTGTGCAGGCCCGAAGGGGGCGGGCTCATGGTCCTTCTCGTCCTCTGGGCGGCGTTCCTGGCGATCCGCCTGCGATCGCCCGCATCATGGAGAATCGCAGCGTCAGCCGCGCTCGGAGTCGCGGTCTTCTCCGCCTGTTCGGTCCCCTACATGATTCACATAAAGGAGCAGACCGGCAGGTGGGAGATAACGAAGAAGAAGAAGATCTCCATACTGGTGGGGACAGAGGAGGCGGACTCCGGCAAGACGACGGATGAGGCCGCCGGGGACGCGGTTCCCGGCCGGGACTCCGGCCCGGGGGAGGAAGCGCCTCCCGATAAATCCCTTCCCCCGGTGCCCGAATACGAGCCCGGTCCTGCCCTGGAGACGCGGTCGAGCGCCGCGAAGGTCGCGTGGAGCTTTTTCGCGACGGCGAACACGGCGGTCGGGATTCTCTTCTACGTCCCGCCGCTCATCGGCCTTCTGGGATTCTTCATGGCTCCTCCCGAAGGCGGCCGGAGGACCGGGAAAGCCTTTCTCCTCTCGGTCATCGCATTGTACGGAGCGGTATGCTGGCTGCTTCTCTTCACACACGGCTACTTGAGCAGCAGGCACCTGAGCGCCGCCCTGATATGCACGATGCCGTTCATAGGGGCGGGGTTGATTTGTATGGGCAAGCTTTCGGCCGCTGCCCTGAAACGCTTCCGGGGCAGGGATTGCGGTCCTGCGCTCGAATACGCCCTGGCTGCCTTGCTGGTCGCGCTCTTCGCGGCCCTTTGCCTTCCCAGGGCGCTCAGGCCTTTCGGCGCGGAGAAGCGGCATCTCCGGGATATCGGAGAGGCCCTGGCGGGGATTGAAGGGGAGGGGCACAGGATAATGAGTTCGGAAATGCGCGTGCCGGTCTATGCGGCCGGCGAGTACGTTCCCATGCCCGGCCGCGACGGCTTGAACGCCCTGAGGGATTCCTGCCTTCGCGGGAACTGCAGGATGCTTGTCGTCAACTACGGCGCTATGCCGTTTCTCCGCGACTACCCCAAGGCCGCCGCCGCCCTCTGGAAGCGCCGCATCGAAGGCTTCGAGAAGATCCTGGAGTTCGATCCAGACGGGCGCGGAAGGCCGATTGTCGCGTTCCGGGTCGAGGATGCCGAAGGAAACCGCCGATGAACCCGCCTTCGCTTTGATGGACGCGCGCGCGCCGGGCGAAGCCGACGCGGTCTCGGCGGAAGCATCCTGGAGAAGGAGGGTTCATCCGCGCTCAGCGGCGGTTCTCCTGATTGTCTTGAAACCGCGGCGCGGCATGCTGTATAAACGGGGACTGCGGGCCGGTCCCGGTCCGCGATATCCGGATTGCGAGGCGGCGATGTCGAAGTTCAGAATTGCGGTTTCCGGGGCTATGGGAAGGATGGGAGCGGCGGTGGTCTCCGCGGCTCTCGAGTCCGGCGAATTCGAGATAGGAATGCTCCTCGAAGATGCGCGGCATCCTTCATGCGGGAAGGACGCGGCGGAGGCGCTTTCGAACCGGCGCCTCGCAGGCCTGAGAATCGAGTCCGGATTCAAGGGCGGGGCGGACGCGATTGTGGATTTTTCTTCGCCGCAGGGCCTGTCAGCGAGGATTTCGGAATGCGTTGAAGCCCGGATACCGCTCGTTTCGGGCACTACCGGGCTCGACGCCGCGCTCTCGAGGCGCCTCGCCGAAGCCTCCGCCCGGATACCGGTGATGCACAGCCCGAACATGAGCCTCGGGGTGAACCTCATGTATTCTCTGGTCGAATCGGCGGCGAAGGCGCTTAGCGGGCGGGCGGAAACCGAGATTGCGGAGATTCACCATGACAAGAAGGCGGACGCTCCAAGCGGCACGGCGGGGGAAATTTTAAGGCGCGTGCTGGCCGCATCCGGCGCCGGGAGCGCTGCTCCGGTCCTGCATGGGCGCGAAGGCGCGGGAAAGCGGAGGACGCGCGACGAAATCGGCGTGCATGCGTTGAGGGGGGGGACCGTCACCGGCGAGCACACGGTGTATTTCTTCATGGAAGGCGAGAGGATCGAAATCACCCACAGGGCCGAGAACAGGTCAATCTTCGCGCATGGGGCTCTCTGGGCGGCGAAGAGGCTCGCCGCGTCGCCGGCGGGATTGCACACGTTCGCCGGGCTCATGGGATTGCCCTGACGGCGGTCATCCAGGACCTCGCCTTGGGACGGGAGTGCGGTACCCTCCGGCCCGGGATTGCATGGACGGCTCGAATCGCAGATTGCGGCTGCGGAAAAAAATATGAATTCCTTGACACTGTCGCCATAATTGCGTGTAATATATTGCCTTACAAAGGTCATAGTGAATGAGGAGGAGAATCGTGACTAAGAAAGAAATCGTCAAAATGCTCGCCGACAAATATAAGCTTACGCAAGTAGACGCCAAGAACGTAGTCCAGGGGGCGTTCGACGAGATCATAAATGCAATCGCCAGGGACGGCCGAATCGAGCTCCGGAACTTCGGGGTGTTCGAGGTGAAGCACCGGGCAGCCAGGAAAGCGCGCAATCCCCGCACCGGCGAGGAAGTGAGCGTTCCGCCCAAGCGCGTGGTTGTCTTCAAGCCCGGAAGGGAAATGGAGAAGAAGATCCGCTAGCCGGCCCGGCTCGTGCATCGCAGACCGCGGTCCATGCGCGCCGGGCCGCGGTTTTGGAACCTCAGGTGAAATCCCCTTCCAACAGCTTGTTCGCCGCGGTCGCATTGGCGGCCGTCCTTGCCGCCTCCTTCCTTCTGCCGATTCCCGTCGCGGATGAGGACTCCGGGCGCGGTTTCGTCCTCGGCATTCCGCTCTGCGTTTTCAAGGCCGTGACCGGGCTCCCCTGCCCATTCTGCGGGCTCACGCGGAGTTTCGTCTGCACAGCCCATCTTAGCCTGCGGGAGGCCTTGCAGTATCACCCTCTCGGACCGGCTTTGTGGGCGCTTGCAGCCGTGGCGCTGGCGTATTTCGCGGCAAGGGCAGCGGGGTTTCTGCCTTGGAGAGGACGGTCCGCCGCCGGGACCGGAGAAGCTGCGCGCGGAGTGGGGACGGGGCGGAGGATTGCCGGAATCGCGTGGATACCCGCCGCGGCCGCGGTGCTGGCGGTCTGGGCGATGAAGCTGCTGCTGATTAGCCGGCATTACTGGTGACCGCCCTGTTCTTCGGCGGTCTTCCCCTGCGCTTCTTCTCGGGGATGGCTTTCATCGGTCTCAGGATCACGGATCCCCCGCGGATTCTGGCTATCCCTTCCTCGAGGCAGTAGTCGCATACGCAAAGCCCGGTCTTCGTCCGCTTGAAATGCTGGACTTCGTACAGACAGCAAATGCAGATTGCCATGGGAACCTCTCAACAAATCTCCCTGGCCGTTTATCGGCTGGAATCGGTCGGGAGTTGAGGAGATTCCCCGGGCCTATTCGAGGCCCTTAGCGCTCAGCCCATCGGCGGGGCTTTGGTCTGAGCGCTCAAGGCCGGAGCAGGCATAGGGCCATGCCGAGGATTCCGGCGGCGATGCAGTAGGGGCCGAACCAGAACAGGCGGTTCTTCTCGAGGACTTTCGTGAGAAGCCCGAGCGAGACGTACCCGGTCGCAAGCGCGGCGATGCCCGCGGCTGCGAGCGGAACCGGATTGACGCGCGCCGCATCAAGGTCGAGCAAAGCGAGCAGCCCGGCCCCTGCCACGGCTGGGATAGACAGCATGAAGGAGAACTCGGCTGCGTTCTTCCCCCCCGCGCCCGTCCAGAGCGCGGCGGAGATTGTGGACCCCGACCTCGAAATTCCGGGGAGTATGGCGACCGCCTGGGCGAATCCGGCGGTCATTCCGCGGAGCGGGGTCACGGGCGCATCCCCTGCTCCGCGCGCGAACCGGGTGGAGAGCAGCACGAATCCCGTGACTATCAGCATGGAGGAGGCGAAGAGTGGGGAGTCGAAGGCCCGTTCAATCCATTTCCTGAGCAGGAGTCCCACAAGCCCGGCAGGAATGGAGGCTGCGGCAAGGAGGGCGACGAAACGCAGGCTCGACCTCCTGCTTTCCCCTCCTGCCGCGAGGCCTGCGATGATTTCCCATATTCTGGCGCGGTAATAAGTCATGACCGCGACCAGCGTTGCAAGGTGGACTACGACCTCGAACAGCATGCCGGGCTCCTCGGCGCCGAGCAGCATTCCGCCCAGAACGAGATGCCCGGAGCTTGACACGGGAAGGAATTCGGTCAGCCCCTGGAGGATTCCGAGCAGAAAGGCTTCGAGCGGATTCAAGGTCCCTCCATGACACGGACGAGCCGGAACAGGACGAAAAGCCGGACGGCGGCTTGTGGGGTTATAACACGCGCGGCGCCCGGAAGGAAAGCCCGGCGCCGCCCGTTCATCCGCCCGGGTTGACTGCGGGGCATTCGAGTACTAGACTCCGCCTTTTCACGCGATTGAGGGACATGAGATGCTTAAATCGGTCGTTCTGCTCTCCGCCGGGCTCGACTCCACGGTGAATTTCAAGAAGGCGTTCGACGAGGGAGTCATAACGACGGCTCTGACCTTCGATTACGGACAGCGAGCCGCGGCGATGGAGGCGGAGATGTCCGCCGCCATATGCAAGCGCTTCGGAGTGGACCACAGGGTAATCCGGCTCGACTGGCTTGCGGACATCACCCAGACGGCGCTTGTCGACGATGCAGTCGAGCTTCCCTCGCCGTCCAATCTCGACGACGACGCGGAGACCAGGGCGTCAGCGCAGGCGGTTTGGGTGCCGAACCGGAACGGGATTTTCATCAACATCGCCGGGGCCTTCGCCGAATCCTCGGGCGCTGCCATGGTCGTGGCGGGATTCAACGCGGAGGAGGCCAGGACGTTCCCGGACAACTCGCCGCAGTTCATAGCGGCGGCGAACAAATTCCTCTCCCTCTCGACGCTGTCGAGGCCCAAGGTGGTCAGCTTCACGTCGGGGATGGACAAGACCCAAATCGTCTCCCTGGCGCGGGAAATCGGGGCGCCTCTCGAGTACGCATGGCCGTGCTACCGCGGAGGCCGGGACCTGTGCCGGACCTGCGAATCCTGCCAGAGGATGTTCCGGGCGCTCAGGAAGTCCGGGAATCTCGAATGGTTCGAATCTCTGAGGAAGTGACATGGTCAAATCGAGAAAGCCGTCCGCCCCGCCGGGGTTCATCTGCGAAATCTTCTCGTCGGCGCAGGGCGAAGGCCCGCTGCTCGGCTGCAGGCAGATATTCGTCAGGCTCGCCGGCTGCTCGAGGAGGTGCAGATTCTGCGACACGCCCGCCGGCCTCGACGCGAGGCCGAAATCGGCGTCGATAGAGACGGGACCCGGCTCCGGCGTCCGGAGGAAGGCGCGGAATCCCATGAGCCCCTCGCGCGTCGCGGAGGCGGTCCTTGCGCTCGAGGCGTTCAAGGGCATGCACCATTCGGTCTCTCTCACCGGAGGGGAGCCGCTTCTCCAGCCTGATTTCCTCGACCCGCTGCTTTCCCTCCTGGCCGGGAATGGCTTCCGGACCTTCCTCGAGACGAACTCGGATTTCCCGGAAGCCATGGCTTGGCTTTCCAGGCGCGTGGACATAGTGTCGGCGGACATCAAGCTTCCGTCCGCGACCGGGGAGCCGCTCGACTGGGGAAGGGCAGGCAGGTTCCTCAAGGCCGCCTCGGGCAGGGAGCTCATCGTGAAGATGGTCGTGGCCGAAGGGACGCAGGACGCCGAGCTGGACAGGGCATTCGGCCTGATAGCGTCCGGTTCCCCTTCCGCAATCGCGGTCGTGCAGCCGGTGACGAGGGTCGCGGACGGCCCCGGGCCGCCGCCGCCGTCCAGGCTGCTCGAAATCCAGGCCAGGGGCCTTGCCCTCGTCCGCGACGTGAGGATCATCCCCCAGACGCACAAGATAGCCGGCGTGCCGTGATGCAGAGCGAGTCAATCGAAATACGGGGGGCCTCGGAGCACAACCTGAAGTCCGTGGACCTCGACATTCCCAAGAAGAAGCTCGTGGTTTTCACGGGGGTGTCGGGATCCGGCAAGACTTCGCTCGCGTTCGACACTCTCTTCGCCGAAGGCAACCGGCGATACGTGGAATCGCTTTCCACGTACGCGAGGCAATTCCTAGGACAGATGCGCAAGCCGAGGTACGAGACTCTCCGGGGCCTTGCGCCCGCCATTTCCATCCAGCAGAAGGCCCTGACCCAGAACCCGCGGTCCACAGTGGGGACAATCACCGAGATATACGATTACCTGAGACTGCTCTTCGCCAGGGCCGGGGTGCAGCACTGCCCGTCGTGCGGCGAGGCGGTCTACAGCCGGAGCGCGCAGGAGATGGTGGCGGAGATAATGAAGCTGCCGCAGGGGACGAGGTTCCTCATACTGGCGCCGTTCCGGGAGGGGCCAATGTCCGGCCTGAGGGAAGCGGCCCGGGAGGCCCGCCGGAAGGGATTCGTCCGCGTGCGCGCCGGGGGCGAGGTGATTGCCGTGGACGGCGAGGTCCCCGACGCCCCCTGCCCGGCCCCGTTCGAGGTCGTCATCGACAGGCTCGTGATGAAGGACGACATCTTCGACCGCGTGAACGACTCAATCGAGCTCGCGTGCAAGACCGGCGACGGCGCCGTCACCGTGGCGCCCGAGGGGCTTCCGGAGACCTCCTTTTCCGAGAAGCTCTCCTGCCGCCGCTGCATGCTCTCGTTCCCGCCCGTCACGCCCCTCTCGTTCTCGTTCAACTCGCCCCAGGGCATGTGCCCCCGGTGCCAGGGCCTCGGATGCGTCCTCGAGATGGATCCGTCCAAGATTGTCCCCGACCAGGGCCGGACCATCGAGGACGGCGCGATAATGCTCTTCAAGACGCAGGACAAGAACGCCCCGAAGAAGTACTTCCAGAAGGAGCTCGAGAAGTTCTGCGGGGATGAGGGGATACCGGTCGACAAGCCGTGGCGGGCGCTTTCCGGGGAACATAGGAAGCTCTTGCTCTACGGCCGGGAGGGGCAGACCGGGGGCAGGTTCGAGGGCGCGGCGGAGCTCATCCGGAGGCGCCTGGACCAGACGAAATCCGCAGAGATGCAGCGGTATTACAGGCGGTTCTTCGCCGAGAACACCTGCCCGGAATGCCGCGGGGCGAGGCTTTCGAGCGCCAGCCTCGCCGTCAGAATCGGCGGCGAGTCGGTCGCGGGCGTGACCGCGATGACGATTGACAGGGCGGCGGACTTCTTCCGGGGCCTTTCCTTCGCAGGCGGAATCCGGGCTGCGGCAGCGGAAATCGTGAAGGAGATCGCGTCGAGGCTGGACTTCCTGTCGGGCGTCGGCGTCGGATACCTTACGCTGGACAGGCAGGGGGGATCGCTCTCGGGCGGGGAGAGCCAGAGGATTCACCTCGCAAGCCAGCTGGGAAGCGACCTTACGGGCGTCATGTACATCCTCGACGAGCCCAGCATCGGCCTGCATCCCTGCGACGCGGGAAGGCTAATCTCCACTCTCAAGGCCCTCCGCGACGCAGGCAACACCGTGATTGTGGTGGAGCACGACGCGGAGATTATCAGGCATGCCGATCATCTGGTCGACTTCGGCCCGGGCGCAGGCGTGAACGGGGGCGGAATCGTCTATTCCGGCCCGGTGGAAGGCATCTCTTCCTGTCCCGAGAGCCTCACGGGCGCCTATCTGTCCGGCAGGATGCGCATAGCAATCCCCGCGAGAAGGGCTCCGCAGAGGGGGGCAATCCGGGTCATAGGCGCAGTGCAGAACAACCTCAGGAAGGTCTCGGTGGATTTCCCGCTCGGGCTCTTCATCTGCGTCACAGGCGTGTCGGGCGCGGGAAAGAGCTCCCTGGTCAACCAGGTGCTCTATCCGGCGCTCGTCAACGGGATGCGCAGGCGCGCAAGGCTCAAGGAGGGCGGCTACCAGAGGATAGTCGGCCTTCAGAGCTTGAGCAGGGTCGTCTCCGTGGACCAGCGGCCGATTGGAAGGACCCCAAGGTCCAATCCGGTCATTTATACGGGCGCGTTCAACGCAATCCGCGACCTCTTCGCCTCTCTCAAGGAGGCGAAGGCATACGGCTACGGCAAGAGCAGGTTCAGCTTCAATCTGAAGGGGGGCAGATGCGAGGCCTGCCAGGGAGATGGAATCAGGCGGATTGAAATGCACTTCCTCCCGGACGTCTTCGTCCCCTGCGACCTCTGCTCCGGCAGCAGGTACAACCAGGCGACGCTCAAGGTCAGATACCGCGGCCTTTCAATAGCGGAGGTGCTGGACCTGACCGTCAGGGAGGCGCATGACCTCTTCGCCGCGAATCCCCAGATAGCAAAGCCCCTCGAAGCGCTGGCGGATGTCGGGCTCGACTACGTGAAGCTGGGGCAGTCGTCCACGACCCTTTCGGGAGGTGAAGCACAGAGGGTGAAGCTGGCCAGGGAGCTTTCCAAGGCCGGCGGAGGAGACACGGTGTACATGCTGGACGAGCCCACGACCGGGTTGCACTTCGACGACATCAGGAAACTCCTTGCAGTGCTCGACCGGCTTGTCGAGGCGGGGAACACGGTGATCGTAATCGAGCACAATCTGGAGGTCGTCAAGTGCGCCGACTACGTAATCGACATGGGACCTCACGGAGGAGACGATGGGGGCAGGATCGTGGCCGAAGGCACGCCTGAGGAGGTGGCCTCGATTCCCGGGTCGATTACCGGGAATCATCTCGCCATTCTGCTGGGGAAATCATGAGCCGCGCGCCGTGGGGCTACTGTTTCTTCGCCCCCGCAGGCATGACTTCGATGCCTGCTTCGTTCCCTTGAGCCGGTACGGTCACGACGCATTTCTCGTTGTCCTTCCCGAACCTGAGAATCCAGCCTGAGGCGGTCTTCTCAGGGCTGCCGTCGGGACTCCAGAGGGCGATTCTCATGTGGACAGCGTAGAAGGCGGCCATTTCCTGGGCGGAAAACGAGCCGCGCACGAATATCTTGCAGGACCTGGCTCCATCAGCCTTCTTCATCCAGGATGTCGGGGTATCGCTTATTGAAGCGCCTGGGGGAAGTATTATGTCCTCGTCCACCTGCGAGAAGGATTTGATTGTTTCGAAAGGCCCGGCAGGTAGCTGTTCCTCGACGGTCGAGCATGCGAGGAGGAGGAAGGGAAGGGCGCAGCAGTTCCAGACGACCGCAAGGGCGAAAGGGATTACCCTGGCACGGCGGCCGGCGGTTGCCGGGACCGCTGGAGAGATGCGATGCGAACCCATGGTCGAAACCCCAGCAAATTGATTTGGATTCGCCGGGCAGGGGGTGGAATTCTCCCGGCGATTCAATCTTAACGACTTTTTCCCGGCGGAAGAAATCCAAAAAAAAAGAAGTGAAAAAAATACGGTGAAATCACATTTTTCTCTGGACAGGAGCGTGCGATCGGAGTAAAAAACCGGCTTATTCGGGTCATACAACTAATGGTATTTTTCTAAGATTCATATCTCTAAATATGGAGGACTCAGATGAGCGTCGCATTTCTGAATTCCTTCTGCCGGAGGTTTGATCTGATATTCGTGGAAATGGGAAGAAGCAAGGGAGAGGATGTGTACTGGTTCATTGACTTCAAGAACGGCAAGCGTTATTATACCAAGGATGAAATTTACGGCAAAATGGGATATTAACGTTCTTTACACCTTGGTTTGAGCATCTGTGGATGAACAAAAAGAGCAACAACATCTGTGTCACTTGCATCAAGGAATGTTCCCTGAGATCGGAACGCATCCTGTATTGTGATTCGTTCAAGGGCCAGGACGGGGTGCGTCTGATGAGGAAGCGGTTGACCAACAAGCACGGCCTGGATTCCATCAATCATCCTGACATGGGGCCCGATTCGCCATACGGCCGGGAATGAGAATTCCGCTGTCAGCAAGCCGGTGCGGCGCACATGTGTTCGGTTTGACCGATTGAACCCGGCTTCCCTCTTCATTCCTCGCTCAGCAACGCCTTCTCGTACAGCGACTTGGCTTCCGGACTGAATGGCGCGAAAATCACCTTTGCCGGGAACTTGTTCTCGTCGAGGAATTCCCTGGTCGTACGGACTGCGATTCCGACCGCCCGTTCGAGCGGAAAGCCGTAGGCGCCGGCGCTAATCGCAGGGAAGGCGATGGATTTGAGCCTCCTGTCCGCTGCGATACCCAGGGAATTGAGATAGCATCTTCTGAGCAGTTCATCCTCCCCGTGCGCGCCGCCTCTCCAGACCGGACCAACTGTGTGGATGACGAAAGCGGCAGGCAGGCCGTATCCCCGGGTGATCTTCGCGCCGCCGGTTTCGCAGCCTCCGAGAAGGCGGCATTCCTCGAGCAGTTCCGGCCCTGCCGCCCGGTGGATGGCTCCGTCGACTCCGCCGCCGCCCAGAAGGCTCGGATTCGCGGCATTTACAATCGCGTCGGCATTAATCCTGGTTATGTCGCCCTCGATGACCTCGATTCTCTGCTTCTTCATCCGACCGCCGTCCGAATGAAATGAAAAAAGGAGCGCTCGAGCGAGCGCTCCTTTTCATCGACCGTACTAATCCAGGTTCCTAGGCCTTCGGGAGATCGTCGTAGGCAGCGTCGAAACCCATCAGGGCTACCGGGTTGGTGACGAGGCCGCCGATTCCGCAGAGCAGGTTTCCGACGTATCCAACGAGGCCGAGGATGAAGAAGCGGATCAGGTGATCCATGAATCCGCCTGCGGCTTTTGCCCTGGCCATCGAGGCTTTAATCGCCGCAATCGCGTCCTTCTCCTCCTCCCTTGCGAGCATCGGGAAGGCGTAAATCATCTGCGGTCCGAGGTAGAGCCCGGGCAGCAGGCAGATGTAGAAGGGAATCACGAAAATGATTGCCGCGATGATGCTCTGCACCGGATTGTTCTTGAGAGCCCACAGCGCGTCCGCGATTGCCAGCTTTTCGCCCTTCCTGCACTTGTTGGCGCAGTAGAACATGCTCACGATCCCCACGCCGAAAAGCATGCATGTAATAGACGCCACGAGGAAAACGATGACGTTGTTCACGAGGTCCTTCTTCATCGCTTCCCATCCTGCCTTTGCGTAGTCAACTCCGCCTTTCATCTATCCCTCCCTTATATAAAAAAAGAAAGTTAGAACTCCGTGATTAGCAGAATCCTGTTCTCTCCAATCGCGGCGGCCATTATCGCCGCGATGACGAAGAGAATGTACATTATCCAGAACATCATTCCCAGGCAAGCCAGGGACGTGCCGATTATCCCCAGAACGTAGCCTGCCCTTGCCTGGCTTTCCTCGGCCCCTACGGCCCCGAGCGCCTGGTACATCCTCAGTTCCGACTGGCCCAGCGACCAGGCCAGGACCGAGCAAATCGCGAACGGAAGAACCGAAGCGCTGCAGCAACCGGGCACCATACCCACGAGCCCGATGATTCCCAGCACCAGCGCCGCGGTCCCGCGCTTTCCAGCCACCCGGGGCAGCCGGCTTCGAAGCCTCATCGCCGTGATGCCGGATCTGAAAGCCATCAGAAGCCAGCCAATCCAGATTCGAGTACCGGGACTTTATACATCGATCCTGCCGGGGAGTCAAAAGAAAAAATGATTTTCGGTATTTATGGATTCGCCGCCCTGGAACGGACTCAGCATAACCCGGACGAGCGGATGCAAACAGGGATGAAGGCTCGTCCGGGTTATACCACGCGCTCCGCGCGTGCCTTGCCGAAAATCATGAAAATTCCTGCAAGAGCATTCCGGTTAAATGACAACTATGATTTTGTAAATCCACGCCGCGACGGCGGCTAGCGCGATCAAGGGGCCCCAGTACTTCCAGCGCAGCCGAGAAAGCCAGTCCAGGAAGCTCCACCCGGACGCAAGCGCGAAGGCGCACGCTAACCACGATGCGGCGCCTGCGATGAAGAGAAGCGCTCCGAAGGGCTGCGCCTTGAAACCCAGGTCAATCCTGCCGCGGGCCATGTGCGCGAAGGCCGTGGTCATCCCGCAGGAGAAGCAGGGGATTCCGGTGGCGGCATGGAATCCGCAGGGCGGAAGGCCGATTTGGGTGTGGCTGCCCAGGCCCGACGGATCAGGATGGATTGCGATGCTTGCTGCGAACGCTCCCGCGAAGAATAGGATGTACAGGGCGCAGGCGGAAGCTTCGGATTTCCCGATGCCTTTGCGGGCGGAAGTGCCGTTGCGGGGCTCTTTTCCACAAGACGGCGGGGGCCCGTTCGATTCGTCAGGGCTGCCGGTCATGCCAGTAGTTCAGGCGCATTTTTTCGGCGGCCTCGAACTGCGCCTTTCCCGAGGCCCTCGTGAGTACGATGAGAAGCACCACGGGAAGCGTATCGTAGCAGGCGAAATTGAACGCGATGCCCAGCGCCTGCATGGCCGGATTCCCCTGCATGAAGGAGGCGAGCGGGTTGGAGGCGAAGGCGGCCTGCATCCTCGGGTTGAAGACAATCAGGTTGACGGCGCTGGAGACTGCCACGATTACGATGGTCGCGACGGCATACCACATGCAGATTTTGCGTGCCCATTGCCTGAGTTTGAGCAGCCCGATGCCGCCGGCGAGTGCGAACGAGTATATGACGAGGTTGAGGAAAACAGTCGCGCCCGCGAACGCGGCGAACGCCGGATCATTGTAGATCTGCATAGCCTCGGCCGTGCCAGGCTGATTGAAGGCCGGCGAGTTCTTTAGAAGCATCATCGAAAGGAATCCCCCCGCCCCGCAGCAGTTCATGAGCAGCAACAGCGCCGCGAAGATGATTGTGACTATTCCGAGAGCCAGGAGTCCGCCCGAAGGCTTGCCGGGAAACCCCTGGAAGCCGCCTCCGGGATCGGGCGGGTCGGGGGCAGGCGGCTCGAAATACCGCCTGGGCGTTCCCGGCGGCGGTTCCGGTCCGGAAGGAGAAGGCGTTCCTGGATTCTGCTGCGGAATATCCATGTTTCGGGCTCCAGAATTGCTGCCCAGTGCGCCGGATATCCTAGCACGGCGTGCGCCGGAAATCCCCCCGATTTTCCGGGAAGCGCCCGAATCGGCCGACGTATCGAGCTGCTGTCGGTCCTCGGAACGCGCGGGAAAAAATGTGCGCCCTGTCCGTCAATCTAGTATCATCCTGAAAAACCGCTCGGCGGACAAGATTATAAAGGACCTGCTTGCCGTGCTCGTGGAGGAGGAAAAGAAGCACAAGCTCGGTCTCGAGACCGAATATGATACTAACGTAATGAAGGAGAACTGATGAAAAGGGCTCTCATATCGGACGTGCATTCGAACCTCGAGGCGCTCGAGGCCGTGTTCAAGGACATCAGGCAGGCCGGCGCGGATGACGTCTATTTCCTGGGCGACCTCGTGGGGTACGGCCCCGACCCAGAGGCCTGCACTGACCTGATTATGGACCGCTGCGCCGCCCACACCAAGGGAAACCACGACTACGCCCTCATAAACGGCCCATACGGGTTCAACTACATAGCCGCCGAGGCGATTCACTGCCAGCGGGAAACAATGCTTCCGAAATGCCTGATTATGTGCATGAAGAAGAAAAGCAGGTGGGCGTTCATCGACAGGCTTCCCAACGACAGGACCGAGGGCGGCGTGCTCTACGTCCATGGATCGCCGCTCGACCCGCTCGCCGACTACGTGTTCTGCAAGAACCTGACGCCCATGTGGAACGAGGAGAAGCTCTCCCTGATTTTCGATAATTTCGGAGAGCTCATGTTCTGCGGCCATACTCATCATCCCTGCATCATCTACCAGGACTTAGAGTGCAAGTCCCCGGCGGAAACCGGGTACAAGGCGAAGCTCGATCCTGGCAGGAAGGCAATCGTCAACATCGGGTCCGTAGGACAGCCGAGGGATCTGGATTCAAGGGCCTGCTATGTTATCTGGGACCTGGATGCCGGCGAAATCGAATGGCGCAGGGTCGCGTATGACTATGAAACCACGGCCGCGAAAATCAAAGCGAACGGATGCATCGACACCAGATGCGGGGACCGGCTGAGGGAAGGAAAGTAGCAGGTAAGGAAAATCCTGATGAAGAACTCAGCAAATTGACGTTACACGGCTGTAACAATGTCACTTTCCGGTTACGCCTAATATATATATATCCTTATATAAAAGAAGCATTGGTAGATCGAGGCATACGACGAGCAAATGAATGAAACACCATATATAGTATTTTTTTTCCATGAAATACAGCATATAGGAGTCCTGCAGCATTATAGGTTCGAATTCTTTCCCGGTAATTCCAGCCTCTCTCCAATTTCGTCAATGGTACGTGGTTTGCTTCAAACTAATCGGCATTTAACTCACGTCACTCTTGAAAGGATGTGAAATGAGAAAGGTAGTTGTAGTGTTCGGACTGGCGACGCTCATCCTGTTCTTCTGGATGATGAGCACCGCCTTTGCGCATGGCGGCACACACCCGCCTCCGGCTCCGCCTCCTCCGACTCCCACACCTGTCCCGGTTCCCGTTCCGACGCCGACGCCGACGCCCGGACCCACACCTACCCCGGGTCCGTCGCCCGCTCCGACGCCGACGCCTCCTCCTTCGCCGACGCCGCAGCCGACGCCCACTCCGTCGCCGACGCCGACGCCTACTCCGACGCCGACTCCGACCCCGACTCCGACGCCGACCCCGACTCCGACTCCGACCCCGACTCCGACCCCGACCCCGACTCCGACCCCGTCGCCCAATCCTACTCCCAATCCGAATCCGACCCCCGGCCCGACTCCTGGACCCAGCCCGACTCCGGGCCCCCAGGTGACTCCTACGGGCGGACCGCAGTCCAATCCGGGAGCAGGCGTTCCCACGGGCGGACCTGACAATCAGCAAATCGAAGAATCCATGATGAAGTGGCAGGAATGGTGGATTCGCAACGAGTACCGCTTCATCAGGGTCGAGAAGAAGGCGATTACCAAGTCAGGCTCCGAGCTCGCAATGGAGGACATGAGCCCCGAGATGAAAGATCTCGTGACGTTCCTCACCAGCCAGCTCAAGCACGACTACTGGGACGTCAGGGCTGCTTCCTGCCTCGCGCTCGGCAAGATTGGCCTCAAGAACGAGGACATCCGCGAGAAGATCGAGGCGGCAATCAACGACAAGGACAAGAACGTCCAGGAATCCGCCGTTCTGGCCCTGGGCATGCTCAAGTCGACGAAATCCTCGTTCCTCCTGAGCAAGATGCTCGGCGACAAGACCGTCGACCACAGCCTGAGGTCCTACTGCGCAATCGCGCTCGGCCTCATGAAGGACTCGGCCAACCTCTCCCTGCTGAACCAGCTCGCCCAGAACGAGCGCAAGGACGAGATTAAGGCCGCGGCGGTCACGGCTCTCGGCCTCATCGGCGACGAAAGGGCCGTCAGCACACTGCTCAACATCTTCGTGAGCCAGGAAGAGGAGCGCATCCGCGCCCTGGCCGTCACCTCTCTGGGCAAGCTCGGCGTTACCGAGTTCAAGCCGAATCCCAGGGCGAAGAGCACCATCAACCTGGTCAGGTATTTCGAGAAGTACCTCTCGGACAAGCAGACCAAGGTCTACGTGCGCCAGTCCCTCGCCATGATTCTCGGCAGGTTCGGCGACGACAAGACGATCAACGTCCTCGAGCAGGTCGTCATCGACGACAAGGACAAGGGTGTGAGGTCGTTCGCGCTCCTTTCTCTCGCCCAGATTAAGAAGGACGAGAGCAGGAAGACCGCGGTCCGCGAGTTCCTGCGCAGGATTCTCAAGACCGAGAAGAACGTAATCGTGAAGAGCTACGCCGCCCTTGCCGTCGGCCTCTCAGAGGACGCCGAAGGCGCGAAGATTCTCAGGGAAATCTTCGAGAGCGGCGAGCATGCCGACGTCCGCGCGGCAGCTGCCGTGGGTCTCGGACTCCTCAAGGACAAGGATTCCCTCCCGATTCTGGGCAAGGAAATCGAGGACCCGAAGGGCGGCGGCGACGTGCGCAGGTTCTGCTGCATCTCGCTCGGCCTGATTGGCGACCTTGCCGCGAGCAACTACCTCAAGGCAGTGCTCGAGAAGGTCAACGTGCCCTACCTCAGGTGGTCGGCCGCAATCGGCCTCGCGAGGCTCGGCGACAAGTCCTGCATGGAACTGCTGACCAAGAACCTCAGCGACGGAAGCCGCGTGGTGAAGGAAGCAGCAATCCAGGCAATCGGGTACTTCCGCGATGAGACTCAGATAAAGACTCTCATCGACAACTTCAACAAGGAGTCCAACAAGGAAATCCAGGCGATGTACATCGTGTCGCTCGGATACATCGGAGACTCGGCCGAGGAGATCCCGGTCCTGAGGCAGGTGTCGCAGGACTTCAACTGGCTGGCTTCGCTGTCCTATCCTTCGATTGACTTCGTGGTGAGGGTGTTCTAGGAGGCGTCCCGCCGGAAGGTTCCGGTGAAAGCTTGCCGGGGCCGGCGAAAGCCGGCCCCGGTTTTTTTATCCCTTGAAGTCCTCTTTCCTGAACTGGTACTTCTTCATCCTGTCGTACAGGGCCCTTCTTGAAATGCCCAGCGCAGCCACGGTTGCGTTTATCTCGCCCCCGTTCTCCCTGAGCGCCGCCTCGATGACGCGGCTTTCCGTCTGCTCCATCTCGTCCTTGAGCCTGCCGGACGTGGCGGGGAGTGATACGAGCCGCGATCCGTCGAAGCTCTCGTCCATGCTGAACGAGCCGGTCCTGCCTCCCGTGGACGTTATCAGCATCCGTTCCACGGCGTTCCGCAGCTCCCGGACGTTTCCGGGCCAGTTGTGGCGGAGCATGTCCTCCATCGCGCTCTCGGGCACGGCTGGCACGGGCACGCCGTTCTTCTCGGATATGAGTTTCAGGAAGTGGGAGACCAGGAGCGGTATGTCGTCCGTTCGGTCCCTAAGAGGAGGGACTGTTATGGAGAGGACCATAATCCTGTGGAAGAAGTCCTCGCGCATCATCCCCTGCTTCATGACTTCCCTCAGGTCCTGCTTGGTCGCCGCAAGTATCCGGACGTCCACCTCCCTCGGCTTGTCCCTGCCCAGCGCGTACACCTGGCCGTCCTCCAGGACTCGCAGAAGCTGCATCTGGGCGCGCATCGATATGCTCTCTACCTCGTCGAGAAGCAGCGTTCCCTTGTCAGCGGACACTATCTTCCCGTCCCTCCCGGCGTCCGCGCCCGTGAAGGCCCCTTTGGAGTGCCCGAAAAGCTCGCTCTCCATCATTGTCTCGGGCAGGGCGGCCGCGTTCACGGCCACGAAGGGCCCCTGGCTGCGGAGGCTCTGGACGTGCAGCGCCCTGGCGACGAGCTCCTTGCCGGCGCCGGTTTCGCCGTAGATGAGGACCGGGGCGTTGGACTTCGCGAGGGCCTCAATCTGCTCGTAGAGGTCGAGCATGACCCTGCTGCGCCCGACCATGCCGTAGCGCCCGTCCTCCGCGGAGGCGAGGCTGCCGAGCCTCTTTTCCAGGTCAGCGCTCATCTTCCTGAGCGATGACTTCTCCACGGCCCTCGAGACCGAGGCGAGAAGGAAGTCGTCCTCGAACGGCTTTTCGACGAAATCGTAGGCCCCGGCCTTGAGGCAGCGCACGGCCGTGGAGACGTCGCCGTGCCCGGTGATCATGATGACCGGGGGGGAGTGCTGCCTCGACGTCATCTGCGCCAGGAACCGCTCGCCGTCCATTCCGGGCATCCTGATGTCCGTAATCACGCAGTCGGCCGAGGCCAGGCCGGGCCAGGCAAGCGCGGCTTCCGCGGACGCGAACGATTCCGCCCTGTACCGCCTGAGCCTGAGCATCTGGCCGATGGACACCCTGGCGGCCTCGTCGTCGTCGATGACGGCCACCACGCCTTCATGCTGAACGCCTTCTTCCCTCATCACCTCGCCTCCTCCTTCTTCTGGCCGGCTGCCGGCAGAATGACGGTGAAACACGCCCCTGCCCCGGGCTCGCCCGACGCCTCGATGGCTCCCCCGTGCTCCTTGATGATACTCAAGGAGATGGAAAGCCCCAGTCCCGTGCCCTTGCCGGGCTCCTTTGTAGTGAAGAAAGGCGTGAAGAGCCTGGCCTTGACCGCGGAATCGAAACCGATTCCGGTATCCCTGATCTCCAGGGCGACTTCCCGGCCGCCTGATGCGGCCCTGGCCTTCACGATTAGCTTCTTCCTGTCGGTCTTCTCCATGGCGTGCATCGCGTTGTTGAAGATGTTCAGGAAGACCTGCTCGATTCTCATTCGGTCCCCGTTGATGCTCGGAAGGCCCGGGGGAAGGTCCTTCTCCACCGCGATGCCCCTGCGCGAGAACTCAGGCGCAAGGAAATCCGCGGTCTGGGCGGCGACCGCGCAGAGATCCACGGGCTCGAGCTTCCTCTCGGTCTTTCTCGCAAGCTCCCTCATCTGCGAAATTATCCTCGACGCCCTGTCGACCTGGCGCGAAATCATGTTCAGGTTCTCGACGACCTCGGACGGCTTGCCCGCTCCCTGCTCGACCATGAAGATCGTGTTCCTTGCGAAGTTCCTGATTCCCGTCAGCGGCTGGTTGAGCTCGTGCGCCACCCCGGCAGCCATCTCCCCGAGCTCGGCAAGCCTCGTCGAGTGGATGAGCTGCTCCTCCTGCGTCCTCGCAAGCTCCGACAGCTTGCGCTCTTTCTCCTCCGCCTCCTTCCTCGCCGTTATGTCGTAGATGTTCACTATGACCTCCGGCCCGTCGTCGATTCCCGTAATCGAGCTCCTGGTCTCGACCCAGATGACGCTCCCGTCCTTCTTCACGTACCTCGCCTCGTAATGGAGGTCGGAGAACCCCTCCCTTATGCGCCTCTCTATCAGTTCCCTGACCTTCGGGTGGTCCTCGGGGCAGATTATCCCCCAAATCGACCTGCCTATCATCTCCTCCGGGCCGTAGTCCAGCATCTTCAAGAGCCTGATATTGGCGAAGACTATCGTCTCGCCCCTGTACACGAAGATGCCGCTCAACGACTTCTCGGTGACCTGGCGGTATTTCTCCTCCGATGCCTCCAGCGCCCTGCGACCGGAGGCGAGCCTGTCCGAAATCAATCCCACGGCCGAGGACACGATTATGTACGACGCTATCCTGCCGAGATCCGGCAGGATGCCCCCTCCGTCTATGCCGGTTGCGTGGAACGTCAGCACGAGGGCCGCTAGAGGCGCCACCACGACCCACCCGCGCATTCCCCACCAGAACCCGGCAAGGACAATCGGCAGGTAGCCGAAATGCGTGTAGAGGATTTCCTCGCCGAAGCAGACCTCGAACATGAAGCCGAGGCCCGCATAGATGAGCATCAGCGCTGTTATGACAATCAGCTTCGCGCGCAATCCGAACTTCAAAGGTCCAGTCGCTGCCATGATTGTGCTCGGAATCCGTCAAGCCCGGAAGAGCGGGGATTCGCGCTCTCCGGGCTCCTGATTCTACCCGCGGAGAACCATAATTCCACATGAAGCCGGCCCGCTCGCGGCCGTTCCGCCACGCTGCTATAATTAACTGGCTTCGCGGGCGCTCCTTCGATTGCGCTCAAGGACCGGTTCCGCGCGGCGTTTTTCGGGAAACGAGCTTCGATGAACCGCAAGGCGGCAGATGAGCAGGCGGCAAATCCCGACTGGAGGCCCGTCCGCACTTGGAGATGGGACAGGAACACGACGCACAACGCGAAGCACCTGTACCCCATCCTGGTGTTCGTGCGGTTCATGCCCCGAAGGCTCAACCGCATCCTTGCCGCGGGCCTGGGAAGCGTTCTCGCGTATGCCATGAGGAAGACGAGGAGGGTCGTCGGATACAACATCAGGATGGCCCTGAGGGGCAGGGCGCCCGCGCGGGGCTTGAGACGCGAAATCCTCAGCACCTTTCAGAACTACGCCTGCTGCGTCGTGGACTTCATGGAGATGTCCTTCATGGACGGCGAAGCCGTGAGGACCGTCGTCGAGCACCTCGGCGGCAGGGGCGTCTTCGACGGCATGCTCGAGGCCGGCAACGGATGCATCCTGGTCACGCCGCATCTGGGCCACTGGGAGCTGGGCGGAGCGCTCCTCGCGGCCGACGGCTACCCGGTCAACGTGACCGGGCTCATGGCCGCCGACCCCTGGACAAAGGCCCTTCGCGACGGCATAAGGGAGCGCCTTGGGATGAAGACGATACCGATGAACGAATCAGGTTCGCCCCTCTCGTCCATCCCGCTTGTCAACGCGCTGAGGAGGAACGAGTTCGTAGCCATGCTCACCGACAGGGACAGCTCCTCGAGGAGCCTCAAGGTCCCATTCCTCGGAGGGAGCATGCGGATGTCGTCAGGCGCGGCGGTGCTGTCCTTCGTGACCGGCGCGCCCATACTCCCGGTCTACGTGGTCCGGGGCGCAGGCGGCAAGTACTTCGCCGGCAACGAGCCTCCGATTTACCCGGGTCCCTTCGGGCGCCTTCCGCGCGACCGGGCAATCGAAGCGATTACCGCCGAGATGGCGAAGGCTTTCGAGCGCATGGTTGGCAGGCATTTCAACCAGTGGTACAACTTCTTCCCCGACTGGGAGGACGACCGCGACCCGGCGGGACTGGAGGCGGCGCATGACGGATAGCAGCATGTTCAGGTCCATTCTGGCGGCGCTGGCCATCGCCGCAGCCCTCGCGTCCGGCGCGGGACCCGGCGCGGCCGAGGCCGGGGAAAAGCCTCCGGATTCAAAGGAGGGCGGAGGCAGGGAACCCGAACCCGGAAAGGACGGCGGGAAGGAGAAAGGCGACGGGGAGAAGGGGGAACCGCAGCCGGAAAAACCCGCGGACCCACCTCCGGACCCTCCCGAGCTCGCCGCCGCCCTGGCCGCGCTCGACAAGCTCAATGCCAGGCTCACGACGCTCGTCGTGCCCTACGTCCAGAACAGGAAAGTGCGGATTTCCAAGAAGATCCGGAAATCCGAGGGCGTCATGCTGCTCGAGAAGAGGCCCGCCCCAGCAGGCATAAGGATTCTGTTCGAGGAGACCGTCCCCCACAGGATGAAGCTGCTTTTCACCGACGACGCGGTCGTCTTCAGGGATCTCGAGACTGACAAGGTCGAGGTCTTCGACCCTAAAAAAGGCGGAGTCAGGCCTTCGGAGATGTGGATTCTCGGAAGGCCGATGGAAGACCTGAGGAAATGCTGGACGTTCCGCCTTGGAACGCTCGAGGAAGAGGAGAAGAAATCGTTCTCAGCGCTTCTGGTGCTGGCTCCGAAGAAGAAGGACCTGGAAAAATGGGTAAAGGAGATGCACGTCAAGCTCTCCGCGAAGGACTCGATGCCCATGAACGTGAAAATCATCGACCCGAGGGACGAGTACCAGGAGTTCGTCTTCGACACGGCAAAGCAGAAGATGAACGGGAAGATCTCCGCCGAGGCGTTCGACGTGGAGGGAAAGACACCCAAATGAAGGTCCTGCTCCTCAATCCGACCTCGAGCGGGGTTTTCGGCCTGCTGAGCTTCACCATGCCGCCGCTCGGGATTCTGTACGTCGCGGCTGCGGCCGAAAAGGCCGGCCACGACGTGACGGTAATCGACCTTGCCGCGGACGAACGGGAGTTCTCGCCGACGGGGTTCGACGTCGTTGGGATACACTCGGACACATCGAGGTCCGGCCTGGCCCTCGCGCTCGCCAGGAGGGCGAAGGCGGCCGGAGCCAAGGTGGTGATGGGCGGCCCGCATCCCTGCTTCGCCGCAGGGGAGGTGCTCGGGTCCGGGGCTGTGGACTTCATAATAAAAGGCGAAGGCGAAACGGCGTTCGTCCGCCTCCTCGATGCGATGGCCTCGGGAGGCGGATTCGGGGAAATCCCGGGCCTGTACTGGCTCAGCGAGGGGGAAGTCGTCCAGGGGCCGCCCGCCGTGCACATGAGGGACGTCGACTCCATTCCATTTCCCGCGAGGCACCTCATCGACCTCGGGAGGTACGCGTCAGCCAGGATGGGGAACCGCACGGTCATGCCGGTCCACACGAGCAGGGGATGCCCGGGCGCGTGCAGGTTCTGCTCGTCCACGTCCTTCGACGGCGCCCGCTGGCGATCGAGGAGCGCTGAGTCCGTGCTCGAGGAGATCACGTTCCTCCACGACAGGTACGGCGCCCGCGCAATCGCCTTCATGGACGACAACTTCACCCTGAATCCCAGGCGGATAGAGGACATCGCCGAAGGGGTGCTCAGGAGGGGGCTCGACATCCACTGGTGGTTCTTCACCCGCGCGGACACGGTCGTGCGGCACCCCGACACCTTCGCTCTTCTGGCGAAGGCCGGCGCGAAATCGGTGTTCATGGGCGTGGAAAGCGCCGCCGAACGGACCCTAGAGAACTACAACAAGGGCATCGGGCCGCAAACCGCCCGCGAGGCCCGGGAAATCCTCGGGGAAAGGGGATACGAGGTGCTGGCGAGCTACATCCTCGGGGCTCCCGGGGAGACTCCTTCCGATCTCAGGGCCACAATCAGGTTCGCCTGCGACCTCGATACCGACACGGCGCAGTTCACAATCCTGACCCCTTATCCGGGAACGCCGCTCTACGACGATGTCCGGGACCGGATATTCGACCGCGACTGGAGCCATTACGACTCCGTCCATTCCGTGTTCAGGCTGGACCACATCGGGAAGAGGGAGATTCAGCTCATGCTCGTCAAGGCGTACGCGGCCTTCTACTTGAGGTCCAGGAAGTCCGTCCACGGCTTCTACCGGTTTCTCGGCAACCGCGGATTCGGATTGAACGCGCTATCCGGATTGGTAAAATCTCGTGCTGCATCCAGGGCCTGAAGCCCCGACGCAGCGATGTCAGTCATGCCGGAAGAACGCGGGGCATCGAGGTTCTTCCGGGACGAAGTGCGCTTGACGCCCTTTCCGGGAAAGGGAACGTGCGATTCCGCCGGCTGCTATGGAAAAACTCGCCCTCAAGGACCTGGCCGAGCTCATAAAGACGAATCCGTCGGCGCCGGAGCCCTACGTCGAACTCGCGAAGAGGTACGTGGCGGTGGGAAGGGTCGACGAAGCCGGGAAGCTCGCCCTCCGCGCTCTCGAGCTCGATTCATCGAACCAGGAGGCCATGCTCCTGCATGCGCAGGCGCTCCAGAAGGTGAGCGCTCACGAGAAGGCGATTGCCGTTCTCGATTCCGCCCGCGTGCAGAATCCCGAGAACGGAAAGGTCTACTACCTCACTGCCGTCAGCCTGCGCGCCCTCGGCCGCAACGAGGAGGCGCGATACTACCAGCAGCTCTCGTTCCAGTACAGCCTCGCCGGCGTCAAGAAGTACAACGACGAGGGGCTCGCCATGCTCGCGGCCGGCGACGCGTTCGGCGCCTCGGCGAGCTTCGAGAAGGCCCTGGACTTGAGCCCCCAGAGCGCCGTGAGCAGGGTCAACCTCGGCGTGGCCATGAGGGCCATGGGGGATTCCGAAGGGGCGCTCAAGAGCTTCGCCGAGGCGTTCAGGATAAAACCCGACATGTTCGAGGCCGCGTACAACAAGGGCCTCGAGGAGTACTACAGGGGCGACCTCGGCGCCGCGGAGTCGAGCCTCTTCACCTCTCTCGAGCTCTCGCCTGAGAACGCCGAGGCCAGGAACGCCATAGGCATGGTCTTCATGAAGACGGGAAGACCGGGCAAGGCGCTCGAGTTCTTCCGGAGAGCCCTCAAGTCGTCACCCGGGTTCCTTGACGCCGAGAACAACGCCGGGACGGCCCTCCTTGAACTCGAGCGGTTCGACGAGGCGAAGACGGCCTTCGTGGAGGTCCTCTCCAGCAAGCCGGACTTCATGCCCGCGAGATTCAACCTGGCCAAGGCGCTCGAAGGCGTGGGGGACCTGCACGCCGCGGTCGGCATCTATCTCACGTGCATTGACGCGGAACCGGGTATGGAGCTGCCCTACGTGAGGCTCGGCAAGCTCTACGTGGACCTTGACAGGCCAAAGGCGGCGGAGGGAATCCTGTCCACGGCGATGGGCCACGGGTTCCGGTCCGAGGAGATACTCTTCAACCTCGCGAGGGCGCACCACAGGCTCGGGCAGACCGAGGAAGCCAGGAAGCTCCTCGTCGAGGTCATTTCCGGCAACCCGGAGCACGTGGACGCGAGGAGGCTGCTTGCGGAAGTCCACGTGGACAGGGGCGAGTTCAACCTGGCCGAGGAGGTAATCAGCAAGACCATCGCGCTCAAGCCGGGCCTCATGCAGCTTCGGATGAGGCTCGCCGACGTGCTGGTCATGGCCGGGAAGAACGAGGCCGCGCTTGAGGCGCTCGGCGCCATCCTGGAGATTATGCCGGAGAACGCCGAGATGGCGAGGAAGCTCGCCTCGCTGCTCAAGTCGCTGGGGAGGATTCAGGACGCGCTCCTCGTCCTCGAAAGGGGGCTTGCGGCTTCGCGCGATGATCCGTTCCTCCTGGCGGACCGGGGTTCGCTCCTGCTGGATTCCGGGAACCCCGCCGCTGCCGTCGAATTCGTCGGGCGGGCGGTAGGTCTCAGGCCTGAGGACCCGGCTCTGAGATACAGGCTCGCCCTGGCCCTCTCCGCCGCCGGGGACCGGAAGCAGGCCCTCGAGCACATGAAGCTGGCCTCGGACTCGAGCCCGGACGTCCTGAAAATACGGCGCGACTACGCCTTCATGCTCATTTCCGCGGGGACCGTCGACGAGGCCGAGGCCGTGCTCGAGGACCTGTACAAACGATTCCCCTCGGACGAGACGCTGTTCGACTACTCCATGGCCCTCATGGAAGCGGGGAAGACGGAGCAGGCGCTCGGGATGCTGAAGACCGGGGCGGCGGAAAATCCCGATTCGGGACCGGTGCACAACGCAATCGCCAGGGCCTATTTCAAGGCCGGGGACGCCAACATGGCATGGATTCACGTGCGCATTGCCGGCGAGAAGGGCTGCCCGGTCGAAAAGGACCTCGTCGACGAGATCCGCGGAAGGCTGCAGTAACCAATCCTGCGGGAGGCGAATGTGCCGTGAGGCCTTCCGGCACTTCGCCGATACCGCATATGTATTCCCCGCTCTCCCCCTCACCTGCGGCCGGCAGCCCTCGAGATGGCGTAGTAGAGGAGCTGCGCCGCCGCGAATTCGGACGTCTGGTCGTCCTTCCCGGGAGCGAGTTCAACCATGTCAAGCCCGGCAACCTGCCTGCACGAGGCGAAGACCGTGTCGATTACCGACTTCGCTTCCCGCCACGACAGCCCGCCCGGAACGGGCGTGCCCACGGCCGGAACGACGGAAGGATCCAGCCCGTCCAGGTCCACGGTCAGATATGCGGGCCTCCCCTTGAGCCGTGACGCCAAGAGCTTCTTCCATGACCCGTCGCGCGAAAGGGCTTCCACTGGGACGGCGGTTATTCCCCTGTCCCCTTTGACGTATTCCGCCTCCTCGGCGCAGTAGGCCCTGACGCCGAACGAGACGATTTCAGCGCCCTCGTCCCTGCAGCGGCGCATCGCGCACGCGTGGGACAGCGGGTTGCCCCTGTACGAGTCCCTCAAATCGGCGTGGGCGTCAATCTGCACGATGATAAGGTCCGGATGGACGTCCATGGCCGCATGCACCGCTCCGGCCGTGAGAGTGTGCTCGCCGCCGATGAACGCCGGAATCCTGCCGGCAAGCAGGGCCTTCCTGCACTCGGCCGCGGTCTTGCGGACCCAGTCCGAAGGCCCGCGCCCGAGGACCGGGGCGGAGGTCTCGATTCCGAATTCGAGGCAGGGCTCTGTCCCCAGAAAGGCGTCGTAGTATTCCACCTGCATCGAGGCGTTGAGAATCGCGGCCGGAGCCCTGGCCGCGCCCGGGCGATACGACACCGTCTCTTCCATGGGAACGGGGATGACGCGCACGCGCGGCGGCCGGGGCATCTCCGCGGCGGTCTCGTAGATGAATCTCCCGCTCCTCATTACGGCACGAACACGGCGGCCGATATCACCGTCGTCCAGTTGTGCTTCATGTCCCCACGGGCGACCTGCGTCAGGTTCTGCGTCTTGACGATGTTGCCGCCCATCTTGAACTGCTCGCGCCTCCAGTCCCATCCCTTGTCCAGGTCGAACTGGATTCCGAGAGTCGAGGCGAGCATCGTGGCCGCGAGGTCCTCGGAGTAGTCGCCCACTTCCTTCGCCGTCTGCCCGAAGCTGTGGTGTTCGGAGATGTATCCGTACTTCGTGGGATCGCGCGGAATGGCCATGCCGATGGACGCCGATACCATCCTGTTGGGCTCGTTTGTCTCGGCGCGCGCGAGGACCAGGTAGAGAATCTGGCCCGACTTCAGCTGCGAAAGGCCCTTGGCCTTGGAGATGATTTTGCAGCCTGGAGGAATGATTGACGACACCTTGACGAGATTGAACCGCGCGATTTCAGCCTTCCTGAGGGCCATCTCGAAGCTCGACAGCTTCTCCTTGTGGACCCCCCAACCCTTGGTGAGAAATATCTTGTTGAATACGAACTGATCCTCCATCGAGAATCCCCCAAAATGACCGGAGAGCACCGACGTCCGAAGCCGCCGTCGGGAGCGATCATATATATAATGCATAAAATCCCTGGGTCAATGGAAAATCTCCCGGGCGGACCCGGGGGCGAAGGTTCCGGACTCTTCAGCCCTGGGCATCAGGCGGCTCGCTTGACACCCGGCACGCGGAGGATAGAATCCAGCCGGGGTTTTGCGGAGCGCATGATGAGCGGCGGCATAGAGACGAGAATCTTCAAGGGCACGAGGGATTTCCTGCCGGCGGACATGGCGGTCCGCAATCGAGCAATCTCAATCCTCAGGGAGACCTTCGAGTCGTTCGGCTTCGAGCCGATTGAGACCCCCGCCTTCGAGTTCATGGACGTGCTGACGGGCAAGAGCGGCGGCGAGGAGGACAAGCTCATCTTCCCTCTCGCCTACCGCGACGGACGCACGCTCGGCCTCAGGTACGACCTGACCGTGCCCCTGAGCAGGGTGATGGCCATGCACGGCAAGAACCTGCCCATGCCGTTCAAGCGGTACCAGATTCAGCCGGTATGGCGCGCCGACAACCCCCAGGCCGGGAGGTTCCGCGAGTTCTGCCAGTGCGACATCGACATAATCGGCAGTCCGGAGATGTCAGCCGACGCGGAAATCCTGCTCATCGTCCGCTCGGCCATGAAGAAGCTCGGCTTCGCGGAATTCTGCGTCGAGGTGAACAACAGGAAGATTATCACGGGCCTTATGGAAGCCTTCGGCGTTCCGCCCGAGTCGAGGGTCGCTGCATGCAAGGCCGTGGACAAGCTCGAGAAGATGGGCCCCGGGGCGGTCGGCGAGATTCTCGTCTCCCGCGACGGCGGCCCTGGAATGGCCGAGGCCGCAGCCGGAGGGCTGCTGGACGCGCTCGTGACCACCGGGGACCCCGCGGACGACATGAGGCGGGTGGAGGCTGCCGTCGGGAATTCGGCCGCGGGCAAGGAGGGCTTCGGGGAGCTGAGGAGGATATACGCGCTGGCCGAAGCCGCGACCGGCGAGCCGGGCTGGCTCCGCTTCTCGCCCGGAATGGTGCGCGGGCTGGACTATTACACGGGTCCGATATTCGAGATAAAGGTCACTGAGCCGAAAATCGGATCGCTGGGGGGAGGCGGCCGCTACGACAGGCTCGTGGGCCAGCTCGGCGGCGGGGAAGGCTATCCGGCCGTGGGGCTCGCATTCGGGCTCGAGAGGATAATCATCGCCCTCGCAGAGAAGAAGGACGCCGCCGCGAGCCCCGCCGCCGACGTCCTGGTGACGGTCTTTTCCGACGATCTCGCCCCGCAGTCGCTCAGGCTCGCGGACGCCATGAGGAAGGCAGGGCTCAGGGCGGAGACCTACGTGGGCGAGGCGGGCAAACTGGCGAAGCAATTCAAGCATGCGGCGAAGAAGAACATACCGATAACCGCCGTCGTCGGGCCCGATGAAATTGCCGCCGGTCAGGTGAAGATCAAGGACATGCGCAGCGGCGTGCAGGAATCGGTCGCCTCGGTCGATGCCCCATCGAGGATTTCGGCCCTGGTGAAGCCGGTCCACAGGGGGCCCGGCCGGATCAGCGGCGAATTCGCGGAACTCCTCAGGCGGAGGCTCGAGAAACCCGAGGAGAAGGAGAAGATAGACGCGCAGATTCGCGAGCGGTTCGAGACGGACGCCGCGGTGATGATGACGGATTCGGTGGGGTTCACGAGAATCACGGCCAGCAAGGGCATCATACATTCGCTAAGCATCCTCCAGATGCATGCGGAGCTTTTGAGGCCCGTGATAGAGCGCCACAGGGGCGAGCTGCTCAAGCAGGACGTGGACAACCTGTTCGCGGTCTTCCCTTCGGCGAAGCAGGCGGTGGACGCGGCGATAGCCATGAACGCGGCGCTCGACGGCTACAACGCGGTCGCGGAGCCGGACTCGACCATCCAGATATGCACGGGCATCGGTTTCGGCAGAATCACGCGGATAGAGGGCGACGCGTTCGGCGACCAGGTGAACAAGGCCTCCAAGCTCGGCGAGGACGTTGCCTCCGGCAAGGAGATACTTCTCACGAGGGAAGCCTACGATCAGGTGCGCGGCGCCGGGTTCATGTTCGACACAGATACCGTCGAACCCGCGAAAGGCGTCGTACTCGAATTCTACAGGCTGATGTACCTGTAAACCCGGATCCCGCCGCTCAGTTCAGCCAGAGCTTGTTCTTGATTTTGTACGGCAGGTATTCCTCCGACACGAAGCTGATTCCCTTGGCGCTCAGGGCCTCCAGCTCGAGCTTGATGCCCTCCTTGAGCATCTTCTTTATCTCCTTCTGCCATTCCTCCTTCTGGAACCAGGGATACTCGAGTATCTGCTTCGCCCTGTCGCGGTCCTCCTTGTTGAGGCTGATTGACACGTTGTCGGGCAGCTTGAACTTGCCCTTGTCGTAGGAGCTGAGCCCGAGGAATCTCGCGGACGGCACCGCCATGCGCGACGATTCGAACGCGAGGTTTATCGACCCCTGCTTGATGACCGAATAGATGTAGAAACCCCACGGATCGTTGTCCACAAAAACGAAAAGCGGCAGCTTTAGCTCGTTCACCATCCGGTAGAGAAGCCTCCTGACCCCCCTGGGCGCCATGCCCTGGCCGTGCACGAGCATGCAGTTGTGCTTCTTCCAGAACTTGTCCTCGTTGAGCCTGCGCCATACGGCGTCCTTCTCGACGAGGAGGATGAACTTCGCCTCGCAGCTCTTGAACCGTACGACGTTCTCCTCCACGATGGACGGCACCGACCAGCCGCCCGACCCCTGCTTCCTGAGGTTGATCATGTCGCCGGAGTCCCATATCGTCATGTTGCCCACCATGGCTCCGCGGTTGCTCGCGAACAGGTTGAGCTCCTCCCTCAGCGACCCGAGCGCCACCTCGAGGTCCTCGATTATCGGGTCCGATTCCTTCTGGTCGTTGAACGTCTCCTCGCGCGCGTCCTTTATCGTGTGCTTGGTCATGTAGTAGAGATCGCGGATGGAGGTCGTCTTCCGGACCTTGAGCAGCTCCGAGCACCCCGACGCCACGAGATACGTCTGCATGAACTTCTTGGCCTGGCCGATGTTGAAGAAGAACCGCCTCTGCGTCTCGTCGCCGAGCTTGATGATGGAATCGCGGTCGCTGAACGTGACGTTCGAAAGGGTCCTCGACGGTATGTCCAGATAGGGGTTCTCCCCCTTTTCCGCGAAACGCACGAGCGCGTCCGCCATGGCCCTAATCTTATCGGCCGGGTCCTTCATGGACCTGAGCTTCTTAAGCGCCTTCGTCATCCGCCTCTCCCTTCGCTTCGCCGTTGAACGCCGCGGGCTTGGCGCCGGCCGCGGTTCCGGCCGCCGCCGCCGCTTCGGCCTCCGATCCGTTCTCTCCGCCGCTTGGGGTCTCCGCGTCGAGCGTCTTGCTCTTGGCAATCCCGACCAGGTCCTTCCGGAGGTTCGCCCTGTTTATCCTGGCCATCGCCCCGGCGGCTTCCACCAGCTCGTCTATGTAGATCTCGAAGATCTTCCGGCGCTTCGCCTCGTACGCGACCCTCGCCTTGCCCGACAGGAACCTTCCCAGCGCCCTGCCGCATTCCTGGAGAGCGAGCTTGATTTCCTTGCGGATTTCCGGGTACTGGGCGACCGCCTCCTTGCTCTCGGAAGTGAACGGCACCCACACGGAAGCAAGGTGCACCAGAATCACCGCCGGGCCCGCGGGGAGCGATCCGCGCGACTGGCTCATGTGGTAGTTGCGCCAGTCGGTCTCGATGATGGCCTGAGTTATCGCGCACCCCCCGGGCTGGTAGAGCAGCGGCACGCGGTTCGCGAAACGCATCACCTTCACCAGGGAGTCCGCGTCCGCGTCGGGACCGCCGTACGCAATCCCCGCCTCGATCTGGAACGGGTTCCCCCTGTACACCGCGGGCGGCCTCGACAGCGCGCAGTAGAACTCCGCGTTAATCTGCGCCCTGAGGCTCTTCTCGATGAGGTCCCCGCCGATTGGCGATATGCAGTTGGTCGGCGGCGCCATGATGCGAATCTTCTCGGAATTTATCGCCTTGAACACGTCCTCCGCGTTGCTCGCCGCCAGGCGCTTCGGGTTGGCCGTGGCGGGTATCTTCGCCTCGGCCAGTATCTGCGCGGCCACCGCAGGCGATACGCGCGAGAAGTCCTTCTTCAGAAAGCCCCCCATGTTCCGGGCCGTCGTGGATTTCATCATCTTTATCAGTATCCCGAGCTCGATGCCGCGCGGATGGGGCTTTATCTCCTTCGGCTCGGGCGGAAGCTGGTCCGAGGATCTCGTCCACTCCATGTCCTCGCCCTCAGGCCCCTTGAAGGAGAGCGTCGCGTGCGGATTGGCTATCGCCGTCTGCTGGAGGTAGTTGTTCACCGAGTGCTTGCCCTTCTTGTACTCGGCCTCCAGCTCGATTTCCACGCGCGTTCCGGTCGGACTCCCGGTCCATTCGTGCCCGTCCTCCTCCTTGAGATACTGCGGTTCGTTCTTCTTGGAATCAATCTGGATTTCGCAGTAGTGCGCGGGCTTGGCAGGATGCGGCTTGGTCGTGATGGCAACCGATTTTCCCGTGGTGAGCATCCCGTACATGCCCGCTGCGGAAATCCCGATGCCCTGCTGCCCCCTGGATTGCTTGAGCCTGTGGAACTTGGATCCGTAGAGGAGCTTTCCGAAAATCCTCCCTATCTGGTTCTTCACGATTCCGGGCCCGTTGTCCTGGACAATCACCCGAAACCGCGTCTCGGAAATGCCCTTTATCGTCACGTCGATGTGGGGGAGTACCCCGGCCTCCTCGCAAGCGTCCAGCGAGTTGTCCACCGCCTCCTTGATTGTGGTGAGGAGGGCCTTGCGCGGCGAGTCGAATCCGAGCAGGTGCCGGTTCTTCATGAAGAACTCGGAAACGGATATCTCCCGCTGGCCCTTGGCCAGGTCGACAGCCGTGGCCCTCCTCGCCCCAAGCGTTCGCGAAGAGGTCTTCGGCTTGTCCCCGGGCTCCTCGATGCCGTCCACTGCCTCGGGGATTCCGACCGGCGCCTTGGCGACAGGGGGTTGAGCCTTGATCTCCGCCGGCATATCCGGCTCAGGCTCCTCTTGAACCGGCTTTGACTTGCGAATGTTCCCGGATTTGGGCTTCTTGATCATGATTACCACTATAAGCTGTATTTACTTGGTCCGGATATCCCGTTTATTGGGTTCATAGTATAGCTGTTTGGCAGGATTGCCGGGAAGAGATTTTTATTATTCGGCGAAGCATCGGAAAGCCCCGTCTCTGTGTGGAGGCGGATGTCCGGGCTTTGTATTCCCATGCCCGGACTCCGCCGATTGACTTCACCCTCCGGATCGGTTTTATCCGCGAACCGACTTCGCCGCCGCTAGTCTTAGCCTGTCACGGATAAATCTTGTCCTTGAGCATCTGGCGGCGAAGAAGATCGGCGTAGATGCCGTTGCGCGCCCACAGCTCGTCGTGGGTGCCTTCCTCCGCCACCCTCCCCCCGTCCAGCACCGCGATGCGGTCCATCTCGCGGACCGTGGCTGATCTATGCAGCACCGCAATCACCGTGACGCCCGGGAAGTCGCGCTTCAAATCCTGCCAGAACGCCGCCTCGGTCGCGGAGTCGAGGTTCGACGTCACGTCGTCGAGCACGAGGATTTCCGGGCGCGCCAGCAGCGCGCGGGCTATGCACACCCTCTGCTTCTGCCCGCCGGAAAGCGTTATCCCCCTCGGGCCGAGGGCCTCGTCCAGCCCGGAAGGGAACCCAGCCAGCTCGGCTGAAAGCTGCGCGGTCCTCACCGCCGCCTCGAGGTCGGCTTCGCTCCGGATTCCGCGCCCGAGCAGGATGTTCGACCTTATGGTCTCCGAGAACAGGAACGGTTCCTGCGGCACGTACCCCACGTGCGAACGCAGGGACGAGAGGGTGAAGCTCCTTATGTCGCGGCCGTCGACGGTGATCCTCCCTTCCGAAGGATCCCATGCGCGCGGAATGAGGTTCAGGAGGGTCGTCTTGCCGGATCCCACCCTGCCGACGATCCCGAGCCTGCTCCCTGCCGGGACCGATAGGGAAAGTCCTGAGACGCCCGCGCCGCCGGAGTCAGGGTGGCAGTAGACGACCTTCTCGAACGCCACGGCTCCCTTCGTCCCCTGCAGGGCCTCGGCCCCGGGCGCGTCCCCGACCTCGGGCTTCCAGTCCTCGATTTCCGAAAGCCTCCCGATTGACACGGCTGCGCGCCGCAGCGCCGGGAGGAAGAATCCGATGCTCCAGAGGGGCTCTATGATCATCATCATGTAGATGTTGAACCTGACCAGGTCGCCCAGGCTCAGCTCCGAAGACATGACCATGCTGCAGCCGGCCCAGAGCAGGGCGACGACCCCGAGCTCTCCGATTGCCGCGCCCGCGTTGTGGAAGAGGTTGTGCATCCTGACCTGGCGGATTTCCGCTTCCACGCGCCTGTCCGTGGCTTCCATGTATCTGCGGCGCACCGAGGGCTCCCTGCCGTAGGCCTTGACAATCCTGACGCCCGACAGCGCGGACTCTAGCTCGTCGTTCGCCTCCGAGGCCGTGGCCTGCACGCGCTCGAACGCCTTGCGGAACCGCGAGGACAGCATGCGGAACGCGAGCAGGATTCCAGGCAGCGGGGCCAGGGCGAGCAGCGTGAGCTTCCAGTTGATGCCCGTCATCACCGCCACGCCTATCGATATCACGAGCAGGGCTTCGAAGAACCTGAAAATGCCCGAGCAGCTGAACCAGGCAATCTTCTCGGATATGTCGTTCGTAAGGCGCGTGATGATGTCCCCGCTCTGGAAGCGGTTGAAGAACGGGCTGCTCAGCCTTGTCAGGTGGTTGAACACCCTCACGCGTATCATGCGCTCGTTGCCTATGTTGACCCTCACCCTGCAGGCCTGAATCAGCGCGTAGGCCACGTGGGAACCGCCGCCGAGCGCCATGATGAGCACCGCGTAGAAGGCGATCTTCCCGCCTGAAAGGCCGGTCTTGACCCCGTCTATGACGCTGCCGAGGATGTATGGATATCCGAGGTGCCCGGCCGTGTACAGGACCGTGAGTGCCACGATCCCCGCGAGCAGGGGCGCCTGGCGCCTGTAGACCGGAAGCAGCCATCTGAAGGTCTTCATCATTGCGCCGCTCCCGGCCCCTCGGCCAGCGCTGGCGACAGGCCTGATGACCCGTCGGCCGCGGCGCATGTCCCCGATGCCCCGCCGTTCGCGTGGTTCCCGAACTGGAGCCTGAAGAAAGCCGCGTAGCGCCCTCCGGCGGCGAGCAGGTCCGCGTGGGTGCCCTCCTCCACGAGCCTGCCCTCGTGCAGCACGAGCACGCGGTCGGCATGGAGGATGCTCGTCAGCCTGTGGGCTATGATGAGCGACGTCCTGCCCCTCAGCAGGGTGGCCATGGCCTCCTGAATAAGGGATTCGGTCTTGCCGTCCACCGAGGAGGTCGCCTCGTCCAGGATGAGAATCTCCGGGTCCGCGGCGAGGGCGCGGGCGAATGCGAGCAGCTGCCTCTGCCCGGTTGAGAGGTTCTGCCCGCGCTCGGAAAGCACCGTCGAGTACCCGAGAGGCAGGGCGGAGATGAACTCGTGCGCCTTTGCCGTTACGCATGCGGCCTCGACCTTCTCCTGCGGAAGGTCCTCCCTGCCGAGTCGCACGTTGCCGGAGATGTCGCCGGGAAAGAGGAACACGTCCTGGAGGATGAGGCCCGTCTTCGCCCTCAAATCCCGCTGGCGCATCTCCCTGATGTCAATCCCGTCCGCGAGGATGCTGCCCCCCGTCGGGTCGTAGAACCTGCACAGCAGGCTGGCAAGGGTGGTCTTGCCTGAGCCCGTGAGCCCCAGGACGGCGACGCGTTCGCCCTTGCGTATCGTGAAGGACACGCCGTCCAGCGCCTTTTTCCTGCCGTCGTAGGAGAACGTGACGTTCCTGAATTCGATTGTACTCTCGAATCCCAGCCACGGCTTGGGCTCGGCGGGGTCCGCGACCGATGGCTTCATGTCGAGCAGGTGGAATACTCGGCGGGATGAGGCTTGGCCGCGCTGGATTACGTTGAGCTGCTCGGATAGCGCCCGGATTGGCCCGAAGAGCTGCCGGATGTAGCCGATGAACAGCACGAGGACGCCGATTGTAAGATCGCCCTCAAGCGCCCATCCCCCACCCACCCAAAGGACCAGGGCCAGGCCCACTATCTCGAAGAACATTATCGAGTTCCAGAGGAAGATGACCGACAGCTCGGCTTTCCACTGCGAGCGGAAATAATCCCCGGCTATACCGGCCATCCTGTCGCGGGCGAATCCGTCCGCGTTCGAGAGTCTGAGCGACTGGCTGCCTTGGACGCATTCGGAGATGAACGAAGTCACGTCCGCGTACTTCCTCCGCACGTTGAGGAACAGCGGCGCCGATACCCTGCTGAATGCCGCGGCGATAATCACCATGAATGGAAGGATGGCGAACGTGACGAAGGCGAGCTTGACGTCGACGACCAGCATCACCGCCGCCATGCCCGCGAACATGACCGCGCTTCCGGCAAGCGCGAGAACTGTCTGCGCGAACAGCATGCTCAGCGTCTCGACGTCGTTCTCCACCCTGCTCATGATCCTCCCCACCGGCGTCTTGTCGAAGAAATCCATGGAGAGGCCCATCAGCACGTCGAAGAGGTCGAGCTTGAGCCTGGCCATGATCCTCTGGCCCGCAATTCCCGTGATGACGGTGTGCGCATACCCGAGGACGTGCACTAGGGCCTGGCAGAACAGGAAGAGGCCGAGGGTCAGCATGAGCCCCTTCTGATTCCCGGCGGGGATGTCCTCGTCAATCGCCCTCTTGAGCAGGAGTGGGCCGGCGAGGGAAAGGAGGCTTGCGCACCCCATCAGGAGGAAGCAGAACGCGAAAAGCTTCCGGTGCGGCGCGAAAAGGGGGAGAACCCTCCGCAGGAGGCCCAGGTTGATTCCCTTGCTCCGATCGAGCTCCTCGAATCCCGCGTATTCGTTCCCGCCGCCATGCATGTGTCGGTCCCTGAGGTTTTTCGGACCACTCTGGGCGTAAACCATGGATTATGACACATCCCGGCCCGTCTGCAAATGGAGGCGCATCGGTCGTAACGGGTGCCGGGGCGCGCGAGCCTCGGTGTCCCTTTCGGGGAGAGCCAGCCTGTGGGAGCCGCCGGGGAGGTGAGGCAGAGCCAGGCGGCGATTAAGCCCTCGTCCCGATCATCCAGTCCGCCCGTTCCCGGCCCTTGAAAGCGCATGCGGTCGAATGCACAATGGACTTGTGGACCCGGCGGATGTCAGGACCGGGGAAAACAAGCGGCCCCGTCTTTCGAGGGAAACATGGCGGACAAAATCAGCGTCGAGAAGAATCCGACCGAGAAAAGGCTCGGCGAGCTGGGAGTGAACTCCTGGGAAATCTGGACCAAGGAAGTCTCGAAGTTCCCCTGGCACTACGACGAGCAGGAGAGATGCTATTTCCTCGAGGGCGAGGTCGTCGTCACGCCCGATGGGGGAAAGCCGGTGAGCATCAGGAAAGGCGATCTCGTCACTTTCCCGAAGGGGCTTTCATGCACGTGGGAGGTAAGGAAGCCGGTCCGGAAGCACTACCTGTTCGGATAATCCGGACAAGCCTTTTTCCGGACTCCATGGGGGCTCGGCTTGTCCGGATTATGACACGCGTGCGCCCTGAAAGACGCATGAAGCGTGTTCCGTCAGAGCCGCACGCGTGAAAACGGGAGCATTGCTGCTACCCGTGGCGATTAGAGGTCGACAGGCGAAGCTGATTCGGAATTATGGTCTTTTCTTCAAGTCCGCCACTTCGACCGTGACTATCATCATGGTCCTCACGATGGACTGCATCTTCGCCTGGTTGAGCAGCGCCGCGTCGTCCTCTGGCCTGTGCAGCTCCGGGTAGAGGCCCGAGCTCAGGAATATGCAGGGGATGCTCTTCTCGAGGAACGGCGCCTGGTCTGAGTTCGCGAGATAGGCGTCCAGCCCCTTCAAATCAAGCCCCAGCTGGAAGCGGGCCGCAATCGTCGAAAGTATGGAGTGCAGGGTCTGGTTGAGCGTGCCTCCGCCGACCTTGATTTTGTCCGGCGGGCCGCGGCCTATCATGTCCATGTTGAGCATCGCGACGGTCTTGTCCAGGGGCAGAGCCGGGTTCTGCACGTAGTGCTTGGACCCGAGCAGCCCCTTCTCCTCCCCGTCGAATGCCACGAATACTATGGTCCTCTTCACCTGGACCGAGAATTCCGAAAATGTGCGCGCCATGACGATGACCCCCGCAGTGCCGGAGGCGTTGTCGTTCGCCCCGTTGTGCACCTCCCCGGCCTTCCCCATCGTGGCGAATTTCCCGGTGCCGATGTGGTCGTAGTGCGCCCCGACCACAACTACCTCGGACTTGAACTCCGGATCCGATCCCTCGTAGATGCCGATTACGTTCCTTCCCATCCCCAGCGGATCCCCCTTGTCTGATACGCGCAGGGTCAGGCGGCATTTGGAGGCCTTGAACGAGGCGGGTTTCGACTTCTCGTCAATCGCCTTCTGGAGCTTATCGAGGTCCTTGTTCTCCCCCGCAAGCAGGCGGTCGGCTACCGCGCGCATGCAGCGAAGCACGGGGATTCCCGACCTTCCGCCTCCGTCGTCGGCAGCCGGCCATTCCGTGAGCGGACCGTCCGCAAGGGCGTCGAGGCCGTGGTTGGACGGATTGGGGACAATGATCAGGGCGGCCGCGCCCGCCTTCTCGGCCGCCGCGGCCTTCTCCCGGGGTTCGGAATATTTCGTCGGCTCGGCGCCCTTGAAGGGCGAGGCCGCGTCGGTCTCGCCCGGCTCGTGCGAC
>DYIT01000001.1:0-6845 GCA_020723505.1 Candidatus Kuenenia stuttgartensis | reverse complement strand
CTGCGGGGACCATCTGGCTCTCAATCGCCCCCTGCGGCAGCGACAGCACGAGCACGATTCTGCCCTTCGCGTCCAGGCCGGCGTAATCGTCGTACCCGAACTCCGGCGCCGTTATTCCGTATCCGGCGAAAGCCGCCTCGGCTGAGGCGAACCCGCAGCCCGAGAACCTGTACGGCTGGAAGTCCTTGCCGAAGTCGAAGCGTTTCGGCCCTTCCCTGCCCTTGCCGGGGAACTCGATGAAATTCGCGTCCGCTATCGGACCGGGCCCCCCGCCTCCGCCTCCCATGGCGAAGGTCTGGAAATGGGTCCCCCCCTCGCCCCCGGCCTTGAGCATGTATTCCTTGAAGAACCTGGCGATGTAATTCCCCGACATGATGCCGCCCTTGGCCCCGGCCTCCCTGCCTTCGTAGCCGTCCGACGCGAGCACCTCCACGTGCGCCTGGATTTCCTTCCCGAGAATCGAATTGACCCCCTTCTTCACGGCAGGCGCGTAGTCGGCCGCCGAGGCTCCGCCATGCGGCGCGATGTCCGGAAGCAGAATCGCGAGCACGGAGAGCAGCAAAAGCAGGCGATTTCGGATTATCCTCATGCAGAAAAGATTAACACTTTTCGGCGCCCGAGGCGCGGAAAATTGGGCGAGTCAGGTCAAGTCGGCAAGTGGGATTGGCCGCTCCCTGACCCCGCAGTCGACCGGATGGTCGCCGGCACGACCCATTGCGCACGCGACTCTTCATAAGGAAATCGAAGATGTCCATTTCAACCTCTGTGGGAGGCGAATGTCCATGGCGGAGTCGAGGGACTTCGCCGATTGCCCGTCGTTCTACGAGTACTTCCTAAGGTATTTGAGCGCAAGCATGAGGTCCTTGGGAACGGGCGCGGTTATCTCGAGCGGGTGCCCGTCCGCGGGATGCGCGAACGCAATGCTCTCCGCATGGAGGGCGCTCCTGCTCATGAGGGGTTTCTCCGGCCCCCGGCCGGGCTTGTAGCCGGGCTTGAGCGCCGAGAGGAGGAGCGGTTGCCCATCACCGTACACGGGATCGGAAAGCACGGGGGAGGCTATGAACGCGAGGTGCACCCGAATCTGGTGCGTCCTCCCGGTTTTCGGCCTTATCCGCAGCAGCGCGCATCCGTTCCGCCACCGCTCGAGGACTTCGTATTCGGTCTCGCTCTTCCTCCCGTCCTTCGCGCAACGCATGCGGCCCGGGTCCCTTTCTTCCGCGCGGATGGGAACGTCAATCAGGCCCTTGGGGACGACGGGGGTCTTGCGGACAATCGCGAGGTATGTCTTGGCGACGCTCCGGCTCCGGAACATGGCGGCTAGGCGGCGGAAGGGCTCCTTGGACCTCGCGCACAGGAGGACGCCGCTCGTGTCCCTGTCGAGCCGGTGGACGTTTCGGCACTCGTCCGACATGAGCCGGTGGACCGCAGCCATGAAGTAGGCCGCGGACTTGTCCCACCTCTCCGGAGCCACCGGCACGCCGGCGGGCTTGTCGAACGCGGCGATGTGCTCGTCCTCGTACAGGATCTCGACGGCATTTCCGGCGGATTTCCCCATGCTTCCCTCAGAGCCTGCCGGCCCTCTTCACTTCATCATCCTGTTCAAGTCCTGGTTCGTGAATTCCGCGGCCGTGAAGTCGAACGATCCGGTCTCGCCGAGCCTGCGCATGAACGCAGCCGCGGCCGACCATGCAATCCTCGGCAGCGAGCTCCCGAGCGTGACCCTGGCGACCCCCAGGGCTTTGAGCTCCGTGATGGGGGGAGTGCCCGCAGCGGCGAGAACGTTGAGAGGAGCGTTGATTTCCCGCGCCAGGAGCCCGATGGTTTCGGCGTCCGTGACTCCCGGGACGAACACGCATCTAGCGCCCGCCTGCACGTAGGCGTTGGCCCGCGAGATTGCCTCCTTCACGCCGTCGGGACCTTTTCCGATTCTGAGAATGCTGTCCGTCCTCGCGTTGAGGACGAGAGGCACGCCCGCGGCTTTTCCGGCCTCGGCCGAGGCGTGGATGCGGTCGACCGCGAGGGTCAGGTCGAAAAGCGGTTTTCCCATGTCTTTCGGATTTCCCTTGGTCGAGTCTTCGATGTTCATTCCCGCGGCGCCCGCCCGCATGGCCATGCGCACGGTCTCGGCCGCTTCGCCGGGCTCGCGACCGTATCCGGACTCCAAGTCCGCAGTCACGGGCGCATCAACGGACGATGCTATCCTGCCTATAGCCTCGATCATCGCGTCGCGGCCGATTCTCTCGCCGTCAGGAAAACCCATTGAAAACGCAATGCCGGCGCTGGTGGTGGCGAGCGCCTTGAACCCCATGCCCTCCATGACGACCGCGCTGGGGCAGTCCCAGACGTTCGGGAGCAGAAGGATTTCCGGCCCGAGGTGGAGGTCGTACAGGCGCTGAGCCTTGGTTTTCAGCCGATTGACGTCCATGCGGTTCCCCTTGAAAAAGCCGCGATGCGAATGCCCGCGTGGCGGAACATGTTGCGATTATACATCGCCGGGGGCAAACCGCACGACCTGATCCGTCGGCCCGGCAGCGGGGAGTCGCGCGCCGAGGGGGGCGTATGTCCAGCGTTTTTTGTAGAATCCCGGTCATGGCGAATCGTCGAAAAACGAGCAGGCATGAGGGCCCGGGCGGGTTCATATCCTCCTGCGGCGCGAAGGCCCGCGCGTTCTCCCGAGGTATGGAAATCGACGGGGTTGTGGTTTCCGCCGGGAAGCGCGAGGCGGCCGCATCGACGGCCATGGGCACAGTCAGGGTAAGGGGCGTCGTACCGGGCGACCGAATCAGGATTCGGATATCGCACGCGGGCGTCAACGAGACGTGGGGAAAGGCCGTTGCCATCATCGAACCTTCGCCGGAGAGGGTCGTGGAACGCTGCTCCGCTGCAGGCGCGTGCGGCGGATGCCCGTGGCAGGCGTGGGAACTCGCTGCCCAGCGCAGGGAAAAGGCCCGCAGGCTCATGGAAGCCCTGTCCCAGGCGGGGACGGTGCATGGAACAGTGGAGGAAATCCGCGGAGCCGGAGACGGTTTCGGCTGCAGGAACAAAATTCTCCTGGCCGCGGGCGGGTCGGCGGGTTCGCTGAAGCTTGGCTTGTACGTTCCGCGAACGCACAAGCTGATTCCCGCCGAAGCATGCCCCGTGCATGCTCCTGCCGGGGCTGAGGCTGTGCGCGGAATCGAGCGGGTCCTCGACGGCTTCAGGATCGCCCCGTGGGACGAGAGGAGAAGGACCGGTACGCTGAGGAGCGCGCTGGTCCGGGTGGCTCCGGAAACCGGTCGGATTGGGGTCGTCCTCATGATCAGGGAGTGGCCGCTCAAAGCCGGCCCCGTGATTGGCAGGAGGATGCTCGGCATTCCGGGGGTGGTTTCGGTTCATGCCAGCCATAATCCCGATCCCGGGGCTGCTTTCCCCGGGACGCCGCCCAGGCTGATTGCAGGGACGCGGAGAATCGAGGTCCGCGTCCGCGGGACTGCATGGCTTCTCTCTCCTTCGACTTTCTTCCAGACCAACGGGGCGGCGCTGCCCTTGCTGGTCGACGCCGTCGGGATGGCGCTTCCGGAACGCGTAGGGGTCCTCGCGGATCTCTATGCGGGGGCCGGGCTTTTCGCGCTTTCGTTCGCGCGGCGGGCGGAGCAGGTGGTCGCGGTGGAGGCGGACCGGGAGGCGGTGTCGGATCTCAGGGCGTCCGCGGATTTGAACGGATTGCGCAACGTGAGGACGATTGAGGGGGACGCGGCTGCATCGCTGTCCGGTCTTCACGCGCCGGACGCCGTTGTTCTCGATCCGCCCCGCGCCGGCATACCCGCGCCCCTGGTGAAGAGGATCGCGGAGTGGCGTCCCTCGAGGATTGTCTACGTTTCGTGTTCCCTTGATGCGCTCGCCCGGGATTTAATCCGCTTCCGGAACGCGGGCTTCTCCGTGCTGCGTGCAATGCCGGTGGACATGTTCCCGCACACTCCGCACCTGGAGACGGTGGTTTCGCTCGTCCCCGGCTGATCGCATGCTGAAATCGCCGCGGGATTTGGTAGATTTGACTTGTGCGGAATCCCGGAGGTGGAAGGCGGCGTCTTCCGGCGCGAATCCGGACCGGAGACCGCTGCCAAATAAGTGCATAACAGTATTTACCAGACCATGGCTTTCGACACTTCAGCATTTCAACAATTGCTGAAATGCCGGGATGGCGGAAGATGCGGGAGGGCGGCGGGACAGGCCTGCAGTCGTTCAAGGAGTTGAAGGATGAGCCTAATCGCAGTGGTTGTGTTCTCCTCGGCCGTGCTTCTGGCCGGGTATCTGGCCTACGGCAGGTTCCTGGGACGTTTCTTCAGGGTGGATCCCGCGGCTCCGACCCCAGCCCATGACCTTTGCGACGGATCGGACTACATACCGACCGATCCGAAGTACCTGATTACTCAGCATTTTTCGGCCATCTCCGCCGCCGGACCCATCGTGGGGCCCATACTGGCGGGCGCGATGTTCGGCTGGGCCCCTGCCCTAATCTGGATTCTCGCCGGGTCAATCCTGATAGGGGGCGTGCACGATCTCGGCGCGCTCCTCGCGTCGGTGCGCCACAAGGCCCGGTCCATAGCGGAGGTGGTCAGGGAACACGTGTCGAGGCAGTCGTACATCCTTTTCCTCGCCTTCGTCTGGATTGCCATCGTCTACATCATCGTGGCGTTCACGGACATAGTCGCCGGATCCTTCGTCGGCGTCCAGAAGCTCGAGGACGGGACCGAGATAACAGGCGGCGCCATAGCCTCGTCGTCGATGCTCTACCTGGCGCTCCCGGTGATCATGGCCCTGCTCATGCGCTACGCGAAGCTGAACCTGTACATCGCCACGGCGATCTTCCTGCCTCTTATCGGCGTGGCCATCTGGATCGGCCGCTACATCCCCTTCGACCTCGCCGGCATCCTGTCGGTGCCCGAGCCGGTCGCCCTGAGGATTTGGGACGTCATCCTGCTCGGATACTGCTTCGTCGCCTCGATTGTGCCCATGTGGATTCAGCTGCAGCCCAGGGGACACCTGGGGGGATTCTTCCTGTTCTTCGCCCTGGGGGGCGGCCTGCTCGGCCTGGTTCTCGGCGGTGAGCCCGTGAGATACCCCGCATTCAAGGGCTTTTCGGTGGAGGGCGGTGCGTCGCTCTTCCCGCTTCTGTTCATCACAATCGCCTGCGCGGCGTGCTCCGGGTTCCATTCGCTCGTGGCTTCCGGGACGACCTCGAAACAGCTCAGGCGGGAGACGGACGCGGTGCCGATTGGCTACGGGGGAATGCTTCTCGAGGCGCTGGTCGGCGTGGTGTCGCTGGCGTGCGTGATGATGCTGGCATCGGATTCTGGCGTGCTGGCAGGGGGCGTGAAACCCAATTACATCTACGGCCTTGGGATTGGCAAGTTCCTGAACGCATTCGGGATACCAGCGGCGTTCGGGGTATCCTTCGGGCTCCTGGCGTTCACGACGTTCGTGTACGACACGCTGGACGTGGCGACCAGGCTCGGGCGGTACATTCTCCAGGAACTCCTGGGCATGAAGGGGACGGCTGGGAAGCTCCTCGCCACGGCAGCGACCGCGGGCCTGCCCGCGGTCTTCGTCATGCAGAAAATGCAGGACGCGAAGGGTAACCCTATTCCCGCATGGAAAGTCTTCTGGAACCTGTTCGGCGCCTCGAACCAGCTCCTGGCTGCGCTCACGCTGATCGGGATTACCGTCTGGATGTGGAAGAAGCACGGGACCCGCTGGGCCTTCGCAATCACCGGGCTCCCGGCGGCCTTCATGTACGTCATGAGCTTCTGGGCGCTCGTGGACTTCCTCCGTACCGGTTCATGGGCCAATCCGGTGACCTGGGTGGCCGCCGTCCTCGTCGTTCTCGCAGCGCTGCTGGCCATCGACGCCGCAAGGGCCGTCCTGTTCCCTGGCGCTTCCGCCGCTCCGAATGCAGGCCTGCCGGCCGCGGGGGCCTGCCCTCCGGACCGCAGGGCGTAGGCTGCGGCAGGAATACGGCGTCCCCCTGCTCATCCGACGTCGCGCTGCCCTTGTCAATCCCGGCCGCATCCCGTAATATCTTGCGCTCACGTTGGATTCGGCAGCCCTTGAGGAGGTTCGGCATGGCATCCGCAATCGAGCTCATCCACCGCATCCCGATGCCCACCGGGCATCCGGCTTCCATCGCATTCGCCGACGATGGAATCTGGGTCGCGGACGTCGAGTCGCGCGACATCATCCTGGTCAAGCCCGACACCGGAGAGGTGCTCAGGAAGATAAGGTCGGTCGTCCGCAGGCCCCAGACAATCACGTGGGACGGGGCGCACCTCTGGGAGTTCGACGAGGTCACGTCGAAGCTTTTCAAGCGCAGCGTCAACTCCGGCGAGGCCTTCCTCTACGGCCGCGCCGAGGGCGTCAATGCGCCCTATCTCGGCATGTCCGTGCGCGACGGAGTGCTGTGGATTATCGCGCCGGACCAGCCGGAATTCACGGTGAACAACAACATCATCACCATGGTCCAGTTCCCAAGGCGCATCCAGGCCGAGAGCTTCGAGGCCCCCACGTACTCCTGCCGGGGCCTCTGCCACGACGGCCGCTGCCTCTGGACCCTCGACGTGGAGGCCAGGGAGATCTTCGCCGTGGATCCGTGGACTGGGATAATCTTCACCTCGTACGACCTGCCGGGATGCGCGCAGCCGTCCAGCATCGTAGTCACAGGGGACCGGATACACACGATGGACCTCAAGTCCAACATGCTCCTCACGTTCAGGCTCGACAGGAACGTCAGGTTCTCGACGTCCGGCGGCAGGCGGTCCGAGGTGGACATCGTCTCTCCCGCCCGGCACAACGGCCCGGGAACGCTCAGG
>DYIT01000076.1 GCA_020723505.1 Candidatus Kuenenia stuttgartensis | reverse complement strand
CGGTCCCGGTCGATTTCAATCTGGATGTAGGGCTTTCCCACGATTCGGTCCGCCACGATGTCCACGGCCCCCGGGACGTCCTTCAGAAGCTGCTCGATTTGCAGGCCAATCCGCTCAATCTCGCGGAGGTCGCCGCCGTAGATTTTGACGCCCATCATCGCCCGGAAGCCCGTCTGCAGCATTACCAGGCGGGTTTGTATGGGCTGCAGCCACGTCGGCAGCACGCCCGGTATGGCGGTCCTTTCCTGAAGCTCCGAGAGAATCTCGTCTTTGGTGATTCGGCGCTCCTCGGGCCAGAACAGGGCAGGCAGGGCCTTCAGCCATTTCGGCCAGCCGGAAAAGAACTTGTGGACGGGTACCGTGCGCCATTCGCCTTCGGGCTTCAGGGTGACTATGGTCTCGATCATCCCAATCGGCGCGGGGTCAAGGGCGGAATCCGCTCGGCCGATTTTGCCCACCACGCTTTCAACCTCGGGAACCGACGCGATTGCCATGTCCTGCCTGCTGTTGGCCGCGACCGCCTCCGACAGGGCCCCCTGCGGCAGCAGCGACGGCATGTAGAGGAAAGCCCCCTCGTCCAGGGGCGGCATGAACTCGCGCCCGATGCCGGGCAGGATTCGGCCCTCCAAAAGGACCGACAAACCCTCCCGGGTTTCCGCCTCGCGCTCGGCCGGGTCCTGCCTGCGGAAGAGGAGGCGGGTGCGCTCCGGACCGCGGCCGTCGCGGACGCGCTGCCAGCGGAGATGGTCGAGCTCGAGCAGAGGCCGGGGCACGTCCTCGTCCGGAGCCGCGTACATCATCCTTTTCAGCCCCGGCGATGCCTGCCCGCCGGCGAACAGGTTTACTCCCCATTCCAGCGGGAGGAGGGTGCGGTGGACGCCGAGCCAGACGGTCAGGCCGGAAAACAGGACGGCAAGCGGAGCCGCCATGAAGGCCTTCTTGTGGCCTAGCACCCATCTCAGCGACGGGGCGTAGACCCGCGCGATGAGGCGGGACACGCGGTTTTCCTCTACGGGCACGAACTTCTCGCGCGTCATGCGGATGACGCAGAGCCCGACGGCGAAGCCGGCCGCGATTGAAATCAGCCAGCCGAGGTCGTGGGAAGCGATGCCGGAGCGGAACGCCGCCAGGGAAACGAGCATGGCGGCGACGCCGCAGACCGCCGCGACCGCGAAAGCGAAACCAGCCCGCCATCTGACGGGCTTGAACAGCAGGAAGCAAAGGAAAGGGACCACCGTCACGGCCAGCACGACCGACGACCCGATTGCGAAGGTCTTCGCGAAAGCGAGCGGCCTGAAGAGCTTGCCTTCCTGGTCCGTGAGGAAGAAGACCGGAAGGAAAGACACGATGGTGTTGCTCACGGCGGTGACGATTGCTCCCCCCACCTCGGTCGCGCCCTCGTAGACCAGGCCGAAATGCCCTTTCTCTTTCTTCTCCCCCTCGGACGCGCCGGCCAGCCTGCGGTAGATGTTCTCCGACATTATGATGCCCATGTCCGAGACGTCGCCTATGGCGATGGCGAGCCCGGCCAGGGACATGATGTTGCTGTCTATGCCGCAGAGATGCATGAGGATGAACGACCCCGCCAGCGCGAGCGGCAACGTCGGCAGCACGGTCGCGGTCGTGCGCAGGTGGAGGAGAAAGAAGACTATAATCAGGCACGCAAGGACCGCCTCCTCGAAAAGCGCCGTCTTCAGGGTGCCGATTGTCTCGTCGACAATAGTCGTCCGGTCGTAGAAGGGGACGATTCTGACCCTCGAAAGCCGTCCGTCCGCCAGCGTCTTGGCGGGCAATCCCGGCTCCAGCTGCGTAAGCTTCTCCTTTACGCGCCGTATCACGTCGCGCGGATTTCCGCCGTAGCGCATGAGGACCACGCCGCCGACCGACTCCGCGCCGCCCTTGTCCAGCGCCCCGCGCCGGAAATCGGGCCCCATCTGCACGGTTGCGACGTTCCTGACGAATACGGGAGTGCCCCCCTCCTGCCGGACCGCAATCTTTTCAAGGTCCTCGGCCGACTTTATGAATCCTACGCCCCTTATGAAGAACTCGGAACCGCCGTTCTCGATTACCTTGGCTCCCACGTCTATGTTGCTCTTGCGCACGGCCTCGAAAACGTCCATGAGCGTCACGCTGTGGGCCCGCATCCTGTCGGGATGAAGGTCGATTTGGTACTGCCTGACGAATCCGCCGATGCCCGCGACCTCGCTCACGCCGTCGACCGACTGGAGCTGGTAGCGGATGTACCAGTCCTGAATCGAGCGAAGCTCCGCGAGGTCGAATCCTTCACCCTCGACCGTGTACCAGTACACCTGGCCTAGCGCCGTGGCGTCGGGGCCGAGAACGGGCGCCACCCCGGCGGGAAGGCGCTGCTGAGCCACGTTCGCGCGCTCCAGCACCCGTGAACGCGCCCAGTAGTAGTCGACCTCGTCCTTGAAGATGACGAAGACCATCGAGAAGCCGAAGCCGGACATCGAACGGATAGCCTTGACTCCGGGCGTCCCGCTCAGGCTGGTCGCAAGCGGGTACGTCACCTGGTCGTCCACGTCCTGCGGGCTCCGCCCGGGCCAATCCGCATAGACAATGACCTGCTTTTCTCCGATGTCCGGGATTGCGTCCACCGGCGTGCGCATGACGGCCCACAGGCCGGCGCCGCACAGCGCGACCATGAGCAGCAGCATCAGCGCCGTGTTCCTTAAGCACCAGCGTATGACGGCGTCGACCATCACTTCCCCTCCCCGTGACTGCCATGGCCGCCCGCCTTGCCTTCATCCCCGCCGGAAGGGGATTTCCCGCCGGATCCGTCGGCGCCGGACCCGCCCGGGGCATCAGAGCGCTGATGACCCGTCCCCGCAAGCAGCCCCCCCGGGTAGAAGAGGCTCGGGTGGCCCGTAATCTGGAACTGGCTGTCGATTAGGAATCCGCCGCGCGCGACAACGCGCTCGCCTTCGGCCAGGCCCTTCAAGACCGGAAGGAAACCGCCGCCGCGGGGCCCCACCACCACCTCGCGAGGCTCGAACGTGCCGCGCCCCTTCTCTACGTATACGATTCTCCTCGTACCGCTGTCGAGAACGGCGCCGACGGGGACTGCAAGAAGGCCGCGCTCCCCGCCGGCTCCGGAGGGAATCCCGGGAACGGCCTTCTCGAGCTTCATTCCGCAGACCGGGCAATTCCCGAGCCGGTCGTAGGTCTTCTCCCCTTCGCATTTCATGGGGCAGAAATACCGCTCGGCGCTCCCGTGCCCCTCTTCGTGCCCCGCGCCGCGCGCATCCGGGTTTTCCCCGGGGATCCTCCCGAGCGGCATGCCGCAGGCGGGGCAGGCCCCGGCTTCGTCCCTGATGACCTGGGGGTGCATGGTGCACGTGAACTTGCCCTCGACGCCGGTCGGGGCCGCAAATCCGTCGGCGCCCAGGGCGGCCTTGACGGTCGCGCTCACGTACATCCCGGGCTTGAGGGCGCGGCGCTCGTTCATGACGTGGACAGGGACCCTGACGGTACGGGTCTGTTCGTTCAGTACGGGCTCGATGAAGGTGACCGTGCCCGCGAAAATCCGCCCCGGACAGGCTTCTGCCGACAAATCAACCTTCTGGCCGTACCGAATCCATGCCAGATCAGACTCGTAGATGTCGAGATACGCCCACACCGTGTCCAGGCCCGCGATGCGGAAGAGCGCGTCCCCCGCGCGGAAGGAGCTGTTCTCAACGATTGACTTCTCGATTACAGTGCCTGAGATGGGCGAATACAGGGTGGCCCTTTCCGCCATCTTGCGCGATGCGACGAGCTCGTCCACCTGCTTCTCGGTCATGCCCCAGCGCCTGAGCTTCAGCATCGCGGCCTCGGCCGAAGGCCCCGCCTTGCCGTCCTGAAGCGCGATGAGCAGTTCCTGCTGAGCGACCAGGAGGTCGGGGCTGTAGATTTCGACCAGGTGATCACCGGCTTTTATTTCCACGCCCGTGATGTTGACGAACAGCTTCTCGGCGTAGCCGTCCACGCGGGCCGTGACGGTCGCGAGCGAAGCCTCGTTGTACCGGATTATGCCGACCGCGTGGAGTTCGACCTCGAATTTCCTGTATGCAGCCGGGACGGTCTCGACGCCCGCCATTTTCAGGGCGTGCTCGGAAAGCGTCAGCTCGGGCGGGCCGCCGGCCGAGGCGCCCGCGGAGTCGGCGGGGATAAGCGGCATCTCGCAGATTGGGCATTTGCCGGGCCCGCCGAGCCGCACCTGCGGGTGCATGGAACATGTATAGACCAGGGACGCCGCCGCTGCGCCGCCGCTTCCGCCCGCGCCGCCGTCACGGCCTCCCGGCCCGAGAAAATAGCCCGCCGCCAGGCCCGCCACGAGCGCGGCGGCGACGGCCGGGATTGTCCTGCTCATCTTCATTTGAGTATCCCCCCTACTTCCGCCCGCCAGGTTCCCCTGCGGCGGCATTCGCGGGACTGCCCTGAGGCTGGACGCCGGCAATCAGGAGCGAGAGCGACGCAATCGCCAGCTCCCTCTGCGCACGGGCTTCAATCAGGGCGATGTTGAAGCCGAGCAGCTGCCGGTATCCTTCGATTACGTCGAGAAATCCGGATTTGCCGCCCGCATATCCTGCTCGGGCGGCCTCCAGCGACTGCCGTCCCATGGGGAGGAGTTTCTCTTCGAGGAGCTTCATGTTGCGGACGCTCTCCGAGTTGAGGAAAAGCATGGCCGCGAGCTCGGCGGCGACTTGCGCCTGTTCGCCGCTGAGCCGCGCTTCGGCGGCCCGCTTCCCGGCCTGCGCGGCGGCAATCTGCGCCTTGATTTTGTCAATCCAGATCGGCAACGAAACCCCTATCGCAGGAGAGGCCATGAAACCGCCTGCGCCCAGGCCGGCTTCGAGGCCGATGGATGCGTCGGGTACCTGGGCCCTGCGGGCCGCGTCCAGCATGGCCCCGGCCCTGCCCAGCTCGGCCGTCATGAGCCGGATGGATGGGTTCCTCTTCAGCGCAATTTCAAGGATGGCGTCCCGATTGGGGGTCGCGTCGGAAGAGGTGAACTTCGCCGGGACGGGCGGGTCGGGGTCGCGGGGGCCCAGTCCCAGCGCGGCCTTAAGCTCTGCCCGGAGCGCGGACCGCGAACCCTCGAGGTTCTCGATTCCGGTCTTGAGGCGTTCCTGCTCGATTTGTGCCTGCAGCACGTCCCGCAGCGTCGCGCGTCCGGCCGCGTTCTGCTGGCGGGCGAGCACCTCGAGGTCAGCCTGAAGACCGAGGTTTTCCCTGAGCACGCCGAGCTTGTCCTCGAGGAATTTCAGCCTGAAGTAGGCGCTCTTGACGGCGAACGCCGTGCGGAGGATTTCGGCCTCGAAGGCGGAATACAAGGCGCTGCTCTCCGCCGCGGAAACGTCGGCCGCAGCCTCGAGCTTGCCCGGACCGGGCAGGTCCGTCATCAATCCCGCGGCGGCCGAAGCCGCCATGCTCGAAATGTCGAGTTTGAACGTGAGTCTCGGGTCCGGCTTGGATCGGGCCTGGGTGATGCGCTCGACGCCGGCGGTCCAGTCGTAATAGGCGGCTTCAATCCTGGGGCTGTTCAGCATGGCGAATTGGAGATAGACGTCGATTCCCGACGATTCGCCGAGAGCGGGCAGCTCGGGTTTTGCGTCGCCGGGCCTGTACCGCCCGGAAACGGCCGCCAGGTCGGCGCGCGCCTCCCTTTCGGACCGCGTTTCAGTGCCGGTGCACCCGTGGAGAAACGAGACCAGGGCCAGCATCGGGATTGCCGGAGTTTCAAGGAATATGAGAAAAGCCGCGTTCCGCGCGCTCCGCCTTCCTGAAGGCCGCGTGAAGCCGCGCGCGGTTCCAATCCCGGCGCCGGAATCAGCGGCGGATTCTGCTCCGGTCACTTGGGGGTTTCCTCCGGCTTCTGGCCAGTTTCGGCGAGTTTCCTGAGGTATTTGTCCGGCGACGCCTTGAACTCATCAATGCATGCCGAGCAGCAGAAATATATCCGTTTCCCCTCGTGATCGACGAACAGGCTCCGGTCAATCCGGCCTCCCATCACCGGGCAAGTCTCCTGCGGCTTCAAATCGGACGCGGCCGGCCGGGCCGGTTCCTTGGCCGCCGTCCCGGCTGCGGCTTCGTGTTTGCGCGCCGCATGCGGGTCGTCCTTCTTAGCGGGATCGGGAGACTTGTCAGCGCATCCGCGCGCGAGCAACGCGGCGAAGGACAGGAAAACCAATGCCGCAAACCTCAAGACCGGCATCTTCATGAGAAATCCCCTTCACAAGGCCCTTGCGGATGCAACTTCCTTGGGAAGCGACCGTTAAAGACGCGACGGGCGCAAGGAAATCACAAGCCGCCGACAACCGCAGATTATAACAGTATTGTCCGGGATTCGCCCATTTGCTATCATTGTCATGAGAGATTAATTTCGGTCGAATCATCATATGCAGGTTCTTCTGTATCCCAACAAGCTTCTCCTGCAGGAAGCGCAGGAGATAGGCGAAGTGGACGAGGCAGTGAGACAGCTCGGCCGCGAGATGCTCGACACCATGTACGCGCATCACGGGGTGGGTCTTGCCGGACCGCAGGTCGGAGTCCTCAAGAGGATAGTCGTCGTAAATCTTTCGGGTGAAAAAGACTCGGGCGAGGAATTCGTCCTCGTCAATCCCGTCATCGTGAAGCGCAGCGACGAACTCGTGACCAGGAGCGAGGGCTGTCTCTCTTTCCCGGGAATAAACGGCCCTGTTTCCAGGTGGAGCAGGATCTGGGTATCCTCCCTCAACCTCGACGGGGAAGAAGTCCAAATCGAGGCTACAGGCCTCCTGTCGATAGCCTTCCAGCATGAAATCGACCACTTGAACGGCATTCTCTTCGTTTCGAAGCTTCCTCCGGCCTCGAAGACGGTAATAAAATCCGATTTGAACAGGCTCAAGGAGAAAGCCCTCTCGCGATAGGCCGCCTTGATGAAAACAAGCTTCGGGTTTGACGGGCTGAGTCCGGCGGACTTCACCAATCCCGTGATAACCATCGGCACCTTCGACGGCGTTCATGCCGGTCACAAGGCAGTGCTCCGTCTTGCGCGGGAGAGGGCTTCCGCGGTCCGGGGCGAATCCGTGGTGGTCACTTTCGATCTGCACCCGCGCGAGGTCATTTTCGGGACCAGGCCTTGTCCCATAACGAACCTCCACCAGAAGCTCGGTCTTCTGGCAGCGGAGGGCATGGACAATTGCGCGGTTCTCAGGTTCAACAGGGAGACCTCCGAACTCACGGCGAGGGAATTCCTTGTCATGCTCGAGTCGGCCTCGGGAATCAGGGAGATTGTGGTAGGGCCGGACACCGGTTTCGGCCGGAACCGCGAGGGCGACCTCAAGTTCCTGGAGGCGAACCAGGCGGAGTTCGGCTTCTCAGTGGCCGCCGCGGATCCCGTCCTGTTCGAAGGACTTCCGGTGAGTTCCTCGAGAATCAGGGAACTCGTCCTGTCGGACGACCTTAATCGGGCTTCCGCAATGCTCGGAAGGCGGTTCTCGATTTGCGGGACCGTCATCAGGGGGGAAGGCAGGGGCAGGCACCTGGGATTCCCGACGGCAAACATCGATTCGCACGGCCAAGTGCTGCCTCCGCGAGGCGTCTGGGCGACCTTTTTCAAGCATGGGGGAAAAACGCTGCCTTCCGTGACCAGCATCGGCAACAGGCCCACATTCGGCGATTCGCTGCCCGTCACGGTCGAGACTTTCGTGTTCGACTTCGATGGAAACCTTTACGGATCGGACGTCGAGCTCCTGCCTGTGAAAAAAATACGGGACGAAATCAGGTTCCGATCCGAGGATTCCCTCGTCCAGGCGATGACCAAGGACGCAGTGAAAGCGCGCGCGGTCCTCGGGAAGCACGCGAACGCAATGCCTGCCTGATCCGGCAGGCAATCCGCGCGGCAGGCGCGGCCGCGATTCCCGTCTCTGCGCGTTCTGCGCCGGGAATCCGGGTTATTATGGCTTTCCCTCCCGCCTGCCGTTAAATTAACTTGTTTTGCATGCCGCTGCGTGCTTTTAGGGGAGGACGCATTCATGAGCGGGAAACCGTCGGGTCTGTGGATTCAGGCGGCGTTCCTGGCAGCCGTGGTCGCCGCCGCCGTGGCGTATTTCTATTTCGCCTACGGAATCAAGGACGAGAAGGCGATGGTCACCGGGAAGGAGGCGCGCAAGGTCGAGAAGGCCCCGGCTCCCGTGCGCATCGAGACCGTGTCGCGCGGCGACGTCACCCGGGAGATTGCGCTCGTGGGGACGATAGCGCCCGAATTCCGGCTCGACGTCGTGGCCGAGGTGCCCGGACGCATCACTGCGCTGCATGCAGAACAGGGTGATCGCGTCTCCGAGGGCAGGCCACTGGCCGAGGTCGAGCGGGACATCCTCGACCTGCAGCTCGATCAGGCCAGAATCGCCCTGGAAATGGCGGATATATCCGCAAGAAAGACCGTCCTCGACGCCCAGAGAAACCAGGTGCAGTCCGGGGTCGATGCGGCGCTCGCCGGGTTGAACCAGGTCAGGACGAACAAGATCAACGTCGAAAGGGAACTGAGCCGCCTCCGATCCCTCCACGAAGGCGGGTCCATATCCCGGAGCCAGCTCGATTCGCTCGAGACATCCCTCGCTTCCCTGGCCGACCAGGAAACGCTCGCCGCAGCACAGGTCTCCCAGGCCAGGGCGGCGCTCGCGCTGTTCGAGGCGCAGATGGAGGACCTCGCCAAGGCCAGGAAATCCCAGGCCGAAAGCGCCCTCAAGCAGGCGTCGATACAGATTGAGAAGACGAAAATCAAGGCGCCCCGCGACGGGTTCGTAAACCGGAGGCTCGTCGAGCGCGGCGACATGGCCGGCCCGTCCCGCGCTCTCTTCGAGATTGTCGGCATCGATCGAGTCAAGGTCGTCGTCGACCTGCCGGAGACACTGTTCGCCCGCGTAGAGGAGGGCAAGACCCGCGCCGAGGTCTCCACCGACGCGCACCCGGGCAAGCCTCCCTTCGCGGGAATCCTCACGAGGCTCGGCGTGTCGCTGAACCCGGCTTCGAGGTCGATTTCCGCCGAGATTATCGTCGAGAACCCTGATCTGCGGCTGAGGCCCGGGATGTCGGCCAGGGTCCGCGTGCTGCCGGAATCCCGCGGGGACGTCTTCCGGATTCCGCTCGGCGCCATGGTCCAGGAAGGCGCTGACCGGTACGTTTTCGTTCTCGGACCCGGGAATTCGGTGCGGAAGGCGAAAATCGAGACGGGCCTGTCGTCGCCCGCCGCCATCGAGATCGTCTCGGGCCTTGCCGAGGGGGACGCGATTGTCGTAAAGGGCAACGAGGGGCTCTCGGACGGCTGCCCCGTGGTTGTCCTGGGAAAGTAGGCTTCAATGACGCTTCCGGAATTCTCGGTGAACCGGCGCATCACGACCGTGATGCTCGTGCTCATCATCCTGCTGTTCGGGATGATTGCCTTCTTCAGCCTCGGCCTGGATCTGATGCCCGACATGCAGTTCCCCATGCTCGTCATCGCCACCTACTACCCGGGCGTGGCGGCCGAGGACGTCGAGAACCTGATTACGAAGAACCTCGAGGAGGTCGTCAGCGCGGTCGGCGGCGTCAAGTCGGTTTACTCCGCCTCGCAGGAAGGCGTCTCCTCCATCGTGGCGGAGTTCGAGTGGGGAACGAACCTGGACAGCGCCGCCCAGGAAGTGCGGGACAAAATCGCCCTCGTGGAGCGCTTCCTGCCCGCCGACGCCGAGGACCCCCAGGTAATCCGGTTCGACGCGTCGCAGATGCCCGCGCTCGTGTACGGCGCGGCCGGCCTCGAGAACACAATCGTCCTCAAGCGCTACCTCGAAGACTCGGTCGCCCCGCGCATCGAGCGTATCGAAGGCGCCGCCGCGGCGATGACCATAGGCGGTCTCACCCGGGAAGTGCAGGTCATCCTCGACCAGGACAGGCTCGCCGCCGAGGGCCTGTCCGCCCAGGAAGTCATGGCCGCCCTGGCCCGCGAGAACCTCAACGTGTCGGCGGGCCACGTGTCGATCGGCAGGCGGGAGTATATCATACGCACGCTCGGGGAGTTCCGGACGCTCGACGACATCGCCGGAACCGTGGTGACCGCCCGCACCGGAAAGCCGGTCCACGTCAGGGACCTCGGGCTCGTGCGCGACACCCACGCCGAAATCCGGAGCTACGCCCGCCTGAACGGAAAGCCCTGCGTGATCTTCGCGGTGATGAAACAGTCCGGGGCGAACACCGTCACCGTGGTCCGGAAAGTGCGGCAGGTCCTCGAGGACATGAAGTCGGAGTTCCCGGGGGAAATCCAGTTCGCGCCCGTTTTCGACCAGGCCGATTTCATCGAACGATCCCTCGGCGAGACGCTGAGGACCGGGATAGAGGGCGGAATCCTCGCCGTGCTGATAATCTTCGTCTTCCTCCGCAGCTGGAGGCCTACTCTGACCATCTTCATGGCCATTCCCCTCTCGATTGTAGTGACGTTCATCGGCCTCTGGGCGTGGGGCTATACGTTCAACGTGATGACGCTCGCCGGATTCGCGCTCGGCGTCGGCATGCTCGTGGACAACGCGGTCGTGGTCATAGAGAACACCTTCCGCCACCTGGAGGAGGGGAAGAGCAGGAAGGAGGCCGCAATCCTCGGGGCGGGCGAAGTCGGACTCGCCATATCCGCGTCCACGTTCACCACCATGGCCGTCTTCCTCCCCATGATAATAGTCCCCGGTATGGCTTCCCAGCTCGCGCGACCCCTGGCCCTCACGGTCTGCATGTGCCTGCTGGCGTCCCTGGGGGTCGCGCTCACAATCGTCCCCATGCTGACCGCGACGCTCTTCAAGTCCAGGGGGAAGGGGACCATCGGATCCGAAGGGCAGGGCTTCCTGGCCGTCCGGGGGGCGTACGAACGCATGCTCGGGTTCGCCCTGGACCGGAAGCTCGCCGCGCTGGGCACGGCGTTCATCCTGTTCGTCGTCTGCCTCGGCATCCTGGCCGGAACCGGCATGGAAATGATGCCCGTCATGGACAGCCCCATGTCAATCCTCCAGGTCCGCATGCCGCCCGGAACGCGCTTCGAGGCCACGTCCCACCTGATGGGCTTCGTCGAGGACCAGGAGCGCATGCTCCCCGAGGTCGTCGACGTCATCTCCATGGTCGGGCCCAGCGAGGATTCCGGCCACTCGGCGGCACAGGGCTTCGGCGCCGCGGACGTGAACGAGGGCATGATATTCACCCGGTTCCTCGAGAAGGAGGACAGGGTCCGTTCTTCTGCGGAACTCACGGAGGAGATTCGCCGCCGCATCCCCGACCTGGCCGGAACGACCGTCGCGTTCCAGAGCATGGGCTTCGAGAGCATGGGAACCGGATCGGACCAGACGCCAATCGCAATACGGATCTTCGGGAACGACATACCCGCCCTCCGCCGATTCGGCGAGCGGGCCCTCGAGGCCATCCGCGGCGTGGAGGGCGTGCGCGATCCCGACATAACGCTCAAGGTGAGCAAGCCGGAGCTCCACGTCCGAATCGACCGGGAACAGGCCGCGCGATTCGGGCTTTCCGCCGCGCAGGTGGGAAGCCTCCTGGAAGCGTGCGTGCGGGGGACGCTCGTGACGTTCCTGCGCGCCCAGGGCGAGGAAGTGGACATCACGGTCCGGTTCCGCGAGGAGGACCGGGACAGCGTGGAGAAGATACTGGCCCTGGGCATCCCCACGCCCGGAGGCCCCCTCGTGCGGCTCGACCAGGTGGCGCGTTTCGAGGAGTCGACCGGCCCCCTGCAGATAACCCGCGAGTCGCAGAGGCGCAAGGTCACGGTCACGGCCTCGATACACGGCAGGGCGCACAGCCTCGTGATGGAGGACGTGCGCAGGAACCTCGCGCCGCTCGAGGCCGAGCTCAAGGCCGAGAAGGGCGGGTACTTCATCGACTACGGCGGGACGTACAAGTCCATGATGGAGACGTTCTCATCCCTTCTGAAGGCCCTTATTGCCGCGATTATCCTGGTCTACATGATCATGGCGGCGCAGTTCGAGTCCCTGTCGCATCCCCTTGTAATCATGGCCACCGTGCCCCTGGGCCTCATCGGCGTGGTAATCGGCCTGCTCGTCATGGGCATGAACTTCTCGACGCCCGCGTTCATAGGGCTAGTCATACTGATGGGCATCGTGGTGAACAACGCAATTGTCATGGTGGATTTCATAAACCAGCTCCGGGCCGGAGGGATGGACCTGCGCACGGCCGTGATTAGGGGAGCGTCCATGCGCCTGCGCCCCATCCTGATAACGTCCCTTACGACCATCCTCGGCATGGTGCCGATGGCCATATCCCGGACTTCAGGCTCGGAGATGCGCGGCCCGATGGGCGTGGCAATCGCCTCGGGACTGCTGTTCGGCATGATCCTGACCCTGTTCATCATCCCGTGCGCGTATATCGTGATGGTCGGCATTGCGGCGCGCATGGTGGCAATCGCATCGCGCCTCCTGTACGGTTCGGAAGAGGGATAACAGCAGCCTACGCGCTTGCAAGTCCTTTCAAAACCCCGCGACTCCCTTGCCGGTTGCCGGCCCGACCGGCCCCGCGCACGACTCTTCACCGCTGGCATGCCACCCGCACGCTTGCCATTCAAAATCGCGTCGGTTATTTTATCCGTTCATGAAAATCCACGGAGCTGCAGCGGTTCTCGTACTCGCCGCGATGTGCGGATCCGCATGGGCCCATGATTCCCTTTTCGAAGGCAAACCGGCCGTAACCGCCTTCGGCGCTTTTGAAGCCCTCGGGGGATTCGATTATTCCTGGCTCCCCCACGAGCCCGAATACGGGGCTTATGCACTGGGGATGGCCCAGTGCGGCCTCGATTTCAATCCCTTCAAGGAGACCAGGATTCGAATCCAGGGAAAGGGCAGCGGAGAATACTCGCCGACCCTGTCATATGCGCGAATCGAGGGCTGCGCGCAGGCGAGGCAGGCTGTAGCCGACCGGATTGGCCTGTCGACCGAAGTCTCCGGCTGGTTCGCCGAGGGAGCTGACCTGTTCAGGGATTTCTGGAGAATCAGGGCGCAGGCGCAGATTGAAATCGACCTTTCCAACGGCGGCTCGGTGGCCGATGCGGGCTATCATTTCGACTACGACGAGCTTTTCCGGATTTCAGGCCACGGTCGCAGGAACGCGGTATTCGCAGGTCTCACGCTCGCCTTTTCCACCTGCCCTCTCGTCTTTGCAAGGGCTGAAATCCGCGTCGAACACCTCCTCTCCAACGCCGAGGGGGAATCGAAACTGGGATCGCTCCCATCCGTGACAGTCGTCATAGAGGATCCGGACGTAATCCTCGTCTCTTTCTACATGCAATACCGTTATGACGCTTTCCATTCCGGCCGGCACGCGCATTCCCTGATGGCCATCCTGAGAGTCGAATTCAATGTCTCGGAAGAATTCAGCCTCCTCGCCGAATATTCATTCAACGGCGGCGAGGGCAGCGATTCATCGGAGGATTTCCGTCAGAACAGAATCGGGCTGGGCTTCAGGCTGGATATCTGATGAAATTCCCTTGCGATGAGTTCAGGAGATCATTTCGACCAGGCGGCACCGGTGGTGGAATAGCGCCTCGCCCGCGGGCTGCCCGGTTCCGTTTGTGGGCGGCCGTCTTATTCCTTGCCCCGTGCATGCACGCATGCTCGTCCCAACCCGTCATGCCCGGGGATAGAGCCTACCCGGGCGACGCGTGCAGGACGGCTTCGGGCTTTGCGACTAATTCCGGTCTTGACGCGCGTACGAAAGCAATCGTCGGCCTGATGGCGGATGCGGTGGAACGGATGGCGAATCTGGCGCCCCAAGACGCGGCTTTGCTCGCCCCGCTCGTAAGATCGTTCTCCAGGCTCGTCGACGAGGGGCTCCTGAGGTCCTTCCGCTCAGCGTCCGAATCGGGCGAAGACCTGTATCTGGCTTCTCAGACCGCATTGGGAGCTCTGGGCGGGATGGAGGAATCGCTGTTGGGAATCTCCGCAGAACTCCCGGCCTCGGCCGGCGCGCTCGCCGCCTGCCGCAAGGCAGCGGCTGAAATCCGCCGAATCGCGACCGCGGATTGATTCCAACCACGGCGCCTGGCATGGAAAGAGGCGGGAATATCGGAAATCGCGCAAACGGTCAGGCCCGCAGGTGCGTTAACCACGACATAGGGCCTATTGAAGGGCATGGGACCTGGAGATGCGGGAAAACAGCCCGGTTGACGCGGCAGGTGAGGGCATTTTCACGGCTTTCGACGCCGTCGTTCGGACACACATGAGATGCGTCTACTACTTCTGCTTCAGGATGACCGGAAAGCACGACGAAGCGGACGATGCCGCCCAGCAGACGTTCGTCAACGTCTCGCGGAACATGGAGAAGTTCAGGCCCGGCACGAACATGAAGGCCTGGATTCTCGCCATTGCCGCGAACGTCTGCAGGGACATGTTCCGGAGGAAGTCTTCCAGGAGGGAAACCGACGGAGGCATCGATTCGCGGGCTGCCCTCCCGGATTCGGCGGACCCGGCGGACCGCGCATCGATGAGGGAGACCGCATCGATGGTCCGCGGTGCGCTTGAGATGATTCCGGAGGAGCAGCGTTCGGTCCTGATAATGCACGCAGTCGACGATCTGCCCCTGGCGGATATTGCGAGGAGCCTGGAAGTGCCGGAAGGCACAATCAGATGGAGGTTCTTTAAGGCCAGGAAAAGGCTTAGGGAGCTGATTGGCGGGGTGGGTCCCGAAATGGAAACATGCGGAATTGATGGAGTTCAACGAGGCGATGGATAATCTCAGGAACATTCTCGAGAGTGATCCGGTCCCGGATCCCGGGGAACGCTACTGGCGGGAGTTCGCGGGAAGGGTCGCCGCACGGCTGGAAACGGATGCGAGCCGGACGGCCGGCATGCAATCGGCGGGTGTCCCGAGAGCCGCCGCCGGATTCCTGCCCGTCGCGGCCGCCGCTGCGCTCTTCCTATTCGCCCTCGCTCTCCCTCGCATGGGAGTTGTACGGCGGGATTCCACCCCCGAGGGAATCCGCAGCGCGGTCCTTTCGGAAGCGGAAACCACCGCAAGGCTGGCCGGGGTCGGAGACGGCGAAGGCCTTATCATGATTCTCGATAGGACGGCGGGCGAGAAAGCAGGCATGGCAGCCGCGGCCTTCCGCAGGGGAGACATCGACTCGCTGGTGCCAATCGTCAGGTCCTGGGAGAAGATAGTGAGGACCGGGATGATTGGCAGCCTCGCGAAGGTCGGCCGGAACGACGAGGACGTCGGCGCCTTCGCCGGGAAGATACTTGAATCCGCAGCAGCCGCGGACTCCCAGTGGCGCGCGATGGCCGCCGCAATCGATGACCAGGAGGCCGGGGAGGTCCTGCTGACCGCGATTGACACCGCGGAGGACCTGGTGTCCGCGCTTGGTAACAGATTGGAGTAGAGTGAAAGGCGACAGTATGACGCTGACATTCGCAGGAACCGGAATTACGTGCCTGATGGTTGCCGCCTCGGCGTGCCTGGCCATCTGCGAGCGGACCGCCTCGGCCGCCGAGACGGTCACGCCTGAAAGCCCGTCATACGTCGAGAAGATGACCGAGGAGCAGATCGCCGTGGCCATGGCGGAATCGCAATCCGAGAAGGCGAGCCTGTGCCTCAGGTTCTCGTGCGAGCGCGTGAGGGAGATGGAAGAGCTGGCCCGTTCCGGGCGCTTCCGTTTCATCGAGTCCGTCGCGGCGGCGTTCGAGGTTCTTGCCCGCGATGGCGTCCTGAAAGCCGCGAGGCACGGCGTGTCCCTGCGGGAGGACATGCGCGAGGCGTTCTCGAATGCGGCCGCCGCTCTTGGACGCTGCTCCCGTGAAATCGGGAGACTCGCGTCCGCCGGCGGATTGCCTGGAGACTCTGCCGCCGCCATGGCCAGGGCCGCGGATTGCGCGCTGTCCTGCGCCGCCGAGGCCGAAGCTGACAGGGAGAGGGAGATGGCGAGAGTGGCCGGACGCGAGAGGCTGTTCGCAAGCCTGCACTCCGCGCTGAAGACTGCCCTCCGCGAGGGCGGCTCGTCGGAGGACGAGGCCGAGGCGCTCTGCGCCCTTGTGATGAACAGGTGCATGCGACACGACACGGTGCGCATCCGAACCGTGACGGAGATTCTGCGCTTTTCGGGACCGGGCGGTCCCGAAACGGCCGCGGAACTGGCCGCGCAGTGCAACTCCCTCTGCGAATGGGGATTCGCCGAGAGCGACGTCATCCAGGCCGCCCGCGGTCTCTCTGCTTCCGGCGGACACGCCAAAGCCGCCTCGGCCATGAAGGAAGCCATGGAAGCGGCCCGGGCCGGAGACGGGGACCGGAAGGAGATTTGCGAGCGCATGATGAAAATCGTCATGGCCGGCCAGGCGCGGAACCTGGACGCCGCGGCGCTCCGGAACGTCTTCCGCCACGCGAGGAGGGCGATGAAGCAGGGCGTCCCGGCAGGAGTGGTCCTCGATATCGCTCGCAGGAAGATTGAAGCCATGGAGAAAATCGACGGCAGCCTGGAGGATCAGGCCAGGCGGATTGCAGGCATCCTCGAGGACATCATGCAGAGCATGAGGGAGAAAGCCCTCGAGTACCAGGAAAGAGCCCGCAATCAGCGCGAGGACGCCAACGGCAGAAAGACCGAGCGGGACACCGCGAAAAAAGGCGGCAAATAGCCGCTGCATTCGTTAGGAGTTGAAAGATGAAAAACAGCATGTGGATCTGTCTCCCTGTCTTCGTTCTGCTGAACTTCGCCGCCGGCTGCAGCGAGGACGGCAGTGATCCCCCCGCGCCGCCGCCTCCGCTGCCGGAGATCACCGACATCAACTCTTCGCAGGACCCGCAGAGCAGCATATCCACGGCAATAGAGATAAACGGTTCCGGTTTCCTGGACTCTCCGGGCACCATCCGATTCGAAGGGCCGGCAAACACCCTCGACGTCGTCCCGCTCGCGAGTTCATGGAGCGCCCTTTCCGTGGTCGCAATCGTACCAGCTTCGTTCACGCCCCCGGTGACTGTCAAGGTATACGTTATCACGCAGCACGGTACGAGCAACGGGGTCGATCTCGACCTGGTGTCGGTCCCGGATTTCAATCCCGACTCGTTGGCTTGGGGCTCGACTACCGTGTATCCCGAAGCCCTCAGGGGCCTGAAAGCGGTTGCGGTCCCATACACGACCTCCCTGGCTTACATATACGTCACCGGAGGCCAGACCGGAGGGGCTTCCCCGGCTAACCGGACCGACGCGAGGTTCCTCGAACTGACTTTGAGCGGCGGCGTCTTCACCGTGGATACGGCCTGGACCGACGTGCAGGACATGCCCGCGGGAAGGGCATTCCACTCGCTCGCGGCTGCCACGTGCGAGAACAGCTCCGTCGCCGCGGGGACCGCGCACCTGTATTCCGTGGGAGGGCAGGCGTCGGCAGCGGACGCCCCGGGCGGCACCGACGCCGTCTACTCCTCCATGGCGACGCTCTCCGATGGGACGCTCGGATCCTGGCAGGTCGCCGGCACTCTGCCCGCGGCCCGTTGGGGCCACTCGGCCATCGTCTACAGGGGACGGCTCTTCGTCGTCGGCGGATACGACACCACGGGCAATCCCGTGGACACGATATTCCAGGCGGACGTCAGGTCCGACGGCAGCCTCGGAACGTTCTCGACCTCCCAGACAACGCTCCCCATGGCAGCCGGCTCAACGGCAATCACGGCGTTCGGCGGCAAGATGTACATGTTCGGAGGGGAGACGGCCGTGTCGACGAACCCCAACGACACGGCACAGGGGAACTACGTCAACAACGCCTATTTCGCCTCGCTGATTGGCGGAGAAGTGGGCGCCTTCACGGTGACGGGATCAACCGTGATCGGCAAGCTTCGCAAGAAGCACGTGATGTGGAACTCCTTCGGTCAAATCGTGGCAGCCGAGGGGATCTACGACGGGGCCATTGGCAGCACAGAAATGACCGCGAACGAAATCAACGCCGACGGCACACTCGGAGCATGGGAAGGCCTCACCGGGGGCAACGTCGCCAACGCTGACGTCTTCAACGCGGCGGCGGCGACCAGCCCCATCACAGCTACTGGATCCGGGCCAAGGTTCTTCCTGATTTGCGGTCAGGACTGGTCCTCCGGCCAGCCCGTAGCGTCCGTGTGGGTCAACACCGCGCCCTGAGCGCCGCGACAGGCCGCGGGACAACGGCGTCCCGTTCATCCGCGGAAGTCCCGCTGTCATGGGCGGAAAGCCATGCATTCGCGGAATGCGCGTCACGGTCGGTATGATCGTGGGACTCTTGTCTTCCGGCCGGTCGATAGGCGAGATCCTGGGAGCCTACCCCTACCTGGAAGAGGAAGACATCCGTGAAGCCCTCGCCTACGCGGCATGGCGTGCTGAAGAGGTGGAGGTCCCGCTCGGCGGCCCATGAAGCTCCCGGTCGATATGAATCTCTCGCCTGGCTGCAATGCCCCATCAGCATGACGATACGTTTTTCTCTTCCCACCCCGTCAATGAAAAGGTAGGATGACTTTCACGCTGGCTCCTCCCTGGCGCAAGAGCCGGCGTGAAAGTGCGGCAGTGGCGGAATTTGGTAGACGCGCTAGATTGAGGGTTTCAACGCAACCTCCCTTCCTCTCTGGGCTTCCTACCGCTTAACTCAATAGCTTGCATGTCCTTGCGGCATATCCATGGTTTCGTCCAGCTCTCCGGAAATGCATTGCATACAGTCGGCATACAGTATTATCGAAAAAAATATTGTTTTCGTTCAGTTCGCGGATCAATCGCACTTCTAAAAACGTCATATAGCCCATCATATTTCTTCGTAATGTGCGCATTCCATCTGCGGACCAAGTGGGTATATCTTCCTCGGAAGACCGTAGGACCGGCGTCGGAGGACGCCGGGGTGCCGGCAATCGGGGATTAGGGCTCGAATGCTGGCGGGCGGCGCCGAAGTCGGGAGTCGTCTTCTACTATATATATGGATCCGAGGAGGAAGGAAGCATGAGGAGGTGGGAGAATCTTGTAGAGGGGTACCTGCGTTACTGCGAGGTGCAGGGGTTATCTGAGGGGACGCGGCGATCTCGTGAGGCGGAGCTCGCTCGGCTGGGGCGATGGTTGCGACGCCGGCGGCCGCGGCCGACGCTGGAGCAGGTGGACACGGACATGGTAGTGGCGTACCTGAGGAGCCGATCGGCGTTCCGGGCGAAGTCGACCATTGCGGGCACGACGAGCCACGTCCGCATGATGGGCGAGTACCTGGTGCGGGAGGGGATATGGAAGAGCAACCCCCTCCGATGGCTTCGCGGGCCGAAGATGAACAATCGTTCGCGGCTGCCGCGGCGGATTAGCAAGGAGCATTTGAAGGCGCTTTGGGAGGAGGCTGTGAAGAAGCGGGAGGGCTTTGCGCGCGCACAGGTCATGGCGATTCTGGCGGTTCTCTACGGCACGGGGATCAGGCGGGGCGAGCTCGAGAGGCTGGACGTTTCGGACTGGAGTCGCGACGAGGGGACGCTGCTTGTCGACGGGAGGAAGACGGGAGAGGAGCGGAAGTCGGCAGTGCCCGGGAGCGTGGCGCGGTGCCTGGAAGCCTATCTTCCGCATCGTCACAACGTCCTCGAGAAGGCCGGCCGGCTGGAGGAGGCGGCTCTCTTCCTGAATCGCAAGGGACTCCGCCTGTCCGGAGAGAGGGTCGGCGTCATGATCCACGGCCTGGCGCGCCGAGCGGGCGTGCCGCTGGTGAGCGTGCACCAGTTCCGTCACACGTGCGCGTCTGACCTGATCGAGGAGGGATTGACGCTCCCCCAGGTCCAGCAGGTTCTCGGCCACAAGGCCATCACGAGCACGATGTGGTACCTGTCGCTTTCGGACCCCGACTTGAGGCGTGCGATCCTGAAGCACCCTCTGAACGAGATACTGGCCGAGGAGTCGGGCGGCGTGGAGGCCAAGCTCGTCGCCACGGCAGTGGCTGCTTCGGAGAGCCCTGTCGAGGCGGCAGTCTCAGAGAGTGGAGGAGGCCATGGTTAACTTGAAGCTGGATCCGTGGATCGAGGGATACCTCGGCTACCTGGGGGAGGTGCGCCGCCTGACGCCTGCGACGGTGAAGGACATCCGGTGCACGCTGAAGCGAGTCAGCGCGGCCATGTCGGTCATCAGGCCCGAAACGCCGCTGTGGAAGGCGCGGCTGGAGGACTTTCTCAAGTGGATGGAGAAGGAGCGCGGCGAGAGGCGCTCGGCGGCCTCGATGGCGAAGGATCTGAGCCATGTTCGCGGTCTGCTCGACTATGCGTGGCGCAGCGGGAGGGCGGATCGAAACGTGCTGGACGGATTCCAGCTCATGGACGGCGGTCAGAAGAAGGCGCCGTCCGTGCTCACGATCGAGGAGGCGCGTCGGCTGGTGAAGTCCTGTCCTCGCGGGAATCGGGCAGAGCGTCGGGACCGGGCGATGATCCTGGTGCTCTACGGCTGCGGGCTTCGGACCAAAGAATTGTGCCGGCTGGACGTGGGCGACCTCGACGCGGAGAGGCGGGAGCTCACGGTGCGGCACGGGAAGGGGGACAAGCCGCGGCAGGTGCCGGTGATGGAGGGTTTGTGGACGGAGCTGATGGCCTACCTGGGCGAGCGTGGCTGGAAGCGCGGAGCGCTATTCCGCACCGCCGCGATGCGCAGGCGCATTTCAGCGAAGGATGTCGGTGAGGTGGTGTCCGCTGCAGCGCGCCGCGCCGGCCTCGAAGGGAAGGTGACGGCGAAGACGCTGCGGCACAGTTTCGCGACACACCTGATGGACCGCGGCGTGAAGCTGGAAGTTATCTCCGCGCTCATGGGGCATAGCGGACCGGCTGAGACGGGCGTGTACCTGCATGCGCTGTCTGGCCGGAAGGAGGCGGCGGTAGTGAGGCTCGGCGGTTTCGAGAAGGAGGACAAGCAGTGAGCGAGAAGTGGTCGTACTGGCTGTCGCTCTACCTGGAGAGGTGGTGCATCGCGCAGGGGCTGGCCGTGCAGAGCGTCAAGGCGTATGCGGAGACTCTGCGCCGCTTCCGCGAGTACGCGGAGGCGCACTGGCCGGGGCAGGGGCCTGATGTTCTGACCGCGCGCGACATCCTCGAGTACGTGGATCACCTGAGGCGCGATCGGAAGAACGGCGATGCGGCCGTGAACAGGGCCGTGACGATACTGAAGAATTTCTACCGCGCGATGGTCTCCACGGGGCAGATCGAGTCGAACGACAACCCGCTCGCGCACTTCCCGAAACTCAAGAGCCCCTCGCGGAAGCTGCCCGAGGTCCTTACGGAGCAGGAGACGCCGCGGCTTCTGGACCAGCCTCCGAGCGACACGATTATCGGGCTTCGGGACCGTGCGCTCCTCGCCACCCTATACGGAACGGGGATTCGCGCGTCGGAGTGCTCGGGACTCGACGAGAAGGACGTGGACCTGGCGCTCAATACGATTCGCGTGAAGGGCAAGGGCGGGCACGAGCGCGTGGTGCCTCTGAACGAGATGGTCGTCAAGGCGCTGCGTGCGTACCTCGACGCCCGCGGCCCGCACGCGAGCGGGGCGATGTTCGTCAGTCGGAAGGGGCGGCGGATGTCGCGGAACGCGATTTACGACCGGGTGAGGACGCACGCGCGGAAGGCCCGTCTGGGAAAGAAGGTCTCGCCCCATCGTCTGAGGCACGCGTTCGCGACGCACCTCGTGCGCGCGGGCGTGAACCTGGTGACGATCCGCGATCTGCTCGGGCACCGGCAGATTACGAGCACGCAGATCTACCTGCACATGACTGCGCGCGACATGCGGGAGGCGGCGGACCGCCACCCTATCGCGGCGCTGGTGGACACGGTGAAGGACCTGCTGCCCGACGCCAGGTACCGCTTCCAGAAGCCGCCCGTCGCCAGGACGGGATAGGCAGCCGGGTCTCCATCAGGTCAAGAAGGATCTTGAAAGGAGCCGCGCAATGCGGTATAAAGAGATGGTCCGCTCAGACAGGGGTTTGGACCAGGTTTTTTACGGTGGGGAAGCCGTGATCGAGACCCTCGAGCATTCTGCCGCCCGCTTGAGACGCCCGAAATCACCCCTCCGGCCGTCACGTCGCCTATGCAGAGAACGGGCCTCTTCGCGAAGGCCCTTTTCATTTGGCCACAGAAACCGAACTAAATATCTTTATGACGATCAGAACAGACCTATCGGAATTGCATACGCGGATGGCAAGAACAAGATAATAACCTATGACGGAGCCGGTAACGTACGGCTCGTTACCGACCGCGCGGAAGAGTAATAACCCACGAATACGATGACGTCAACCGCCTCACCAGGAAGTTCGCAACGGGGCTCCAGGATGACGGATCGGAATCGACGTTCCAATACGACGCGCTTGGCAGGATAAGCCAGGCCAGACGCGTATTCCGCACCGATCATACGGACGAGGTGAATTACAGGTTTGATTCTCTCGGAAGGCAGGTGTTCGAACAGCAAAAGATTGCCGGAACAAACCACGATGCAAGCATCAGCAAGTACTACACGTCGACCACCTTGAATAGAATCGTCTACCCATCGGGGGATCTGGAAGACTTCGCGTATGATAACCTCGACAGGGTCCGGGACGTCGAGTTCAACCTGAGCCCGATTGCAACACACAAGTATCTCGGGACTTCGCGGCTTGCGCGCAGGTCATTGATGAATGGGGCAGCCGAGGTTTCCAGAGGAGACGCCTGGTATGACGCCCTTGGCCGGACAATCGCCTACATCAACAGGAAACCCGCCACGGACGCAAAGCAGGCCTGGTTCGAGTACGGATTCGACGCGGCGGGGAACAGGCTGTTCAGGAAGGAAGCCTACTCAACAAGCTGCAATGCGGACGTTTACCTTTACGACGCGATGAACCGTCTTGTCGGAGTGAAGAACGGGGTCGCATCGAGCATCACGCCCGGGCAGATAGGGAGGAACAACCTCCCTGCGCAGATTCCATACGATACATCGGTTGCTTCCAGATATGCCCGCACGTGGGACCTTGACAAGCAAGGATCGAGGCGAATCGTCGGAACGACGCCCGCGACCGGCTCAGCTTACTCAGAGTTCTACAACAACGTCTCCTCCGAGGCCTACCTGCACGGACCTGACCCGATTGACAGGTATATAAAGGTTGGAAGCCAGCCTTGCGTCTACGACGCCGCGGGGAACTTGACGGACGACGGGACGTTCTTGTACTCCTGGGACTACGAGAACCGGCTGATGTCAGTGACGAAAAAGTCGGACAACAGCCTCGTCGCTTCGTTCAAGTACGACGCGTTCGGCAGGAGAATAGAAAAGGTCATCGGCGGCGGGCCGGCCGCGGTCCGCTACGTTTACGACGGGCCGAACGTCATCGAGGAGAGGGACCAGGGCAACTCCGTCATCGCAACCTACGTCTTCGGACAGGGCATGGACGACGTGCTGGCCATGAATCGCGGAGGGAGCAGGTACTATTACATCCGGGACGCGCATGGAAACGTGGCGGCATTGACGGACTCGTCTGGGGACGTAATCGAGCGGTACAGGTACGGGGAGTACGGGGACGTGGAGTTCTTGGACGGGGCCGGGACAGAGAAAAGCGTAACGACGTCCGACTACGGCAACCCGCTGCTGTTCCAGGCGAGGAACTTCGATTCG
>DYIT01000075.1 GCA_020723505.1 Candidatus Kuenenia stuttgartensis | reverse complement strand
GGCCGCGGGAACAGCGGGGGGCGGCGCGACCGGAATCGCGGAGCCGGCCTCAGGCTGCGGCCCGGCGGTTTCCGCCGGGTCGATGAACTTGAGCCTGACGTTGCCTAAGGATACCAGGTCGCCGCTGTGGAGTGTGAAGGAGTCGACCTTCCTGTTGTTCACCCTGATTCCGTTCTTTGATCCGAGGTCGCGGACGCTGCACAGCGACCCATCGAACTCGAATCTGGCGTGAATCCTGGATATGGACTTGTCCTTGATGACCACGTCGGCGTCCTCGGTCCTGCCGACGGTGACCCCCTGGGCGGGGACCGCCACTTCCTCGCCCCTCCTCTTGCCCGAGAGGATTACCAGCCTTGCGCTCTTCTGATCCTCCATCGCGCGCTTTCCGTCAAATCATGGGCGCAGCGGGCCTGATTTCCAGGCCGTCGCCCACCACGATACCCGCGGCCGCCGACGCGCCTGCCCCGAGCTCTATTGCCGCAGACGCGCGGAATGCCCATGCAATCCGCCAGGGATTGAGGCATGCCGCGATTTTCACGACCCTCATGGCGCCGTCGACGAACACGACGTCTATCGGGAACTTCATGAAGAACGTATGCACCGAGTTGCATTCCCAGATAATCATCCCGGCGCCGGGGCCGAGCCCCTCGCGTCCCAAAAGCCCCCTCGTCCTCTCCCACAGCGTCCTGGCGGATTCGAGCGGGCCTGCGAGCCTATCCCCGGTCACCGTCCTGTGAAGGTCCATTTTTTCCATTATATTCAAGCGCCTCTGGCGCACAAGGTGCGCCTTTCCGCCGGCATTGCGGAAAGCCCCGGAAGCGGCCGGCTACTGGAAGAAGACCCCCCAGTAGTTGATGGCGACCGGCCCGAGGATGATGATGAACGTGGCCGGGAATATGCACAGCACGAGCGGGAAGAGTATCTTGACCGGCGCCTTCATCGCCTGCTCCTCCGCGCTCTGGGACCTGCGGACCCTCATCTGGGACGCCTGTATCCTCAGCACCGGGCCGAGGCTCGCCCCGAGCTCGTCGGCCTGCACGAGAGCGCTCACGACCGACGTCAGCTCCATCAGGTTGTTCCTGTCGCCCAGGTCCCTCAGGGCCTCGGCCCTGTTCTTGCCCATGAGGATTTCCTTGAGCATTATCCCGAACTCCTCGGACAGGGGATTCTGGCCGAGCTTGCGCACGATTCTCTCGATTGCCGCGGTGAAGTCGAGGCCTGCCTCCACGCCGAGCGTGAGCAGGTCGAGGGAGTACGGCAGCTTCTTCTTCATGAGCGTGTGGCGTGCGATGAGGATGTCCCTGAGCCAGATTAGCGGGAGCAGGAGGCCGATAATCGGGAAGGCCCAGACGAGGCCGAAGGAGACCTTCGTGAGAACGACGTATATCAGCAGCGGCAGGTCCTCGGGCGAAAGCGTGTCCACGTACAGGAACAGGGCGATGCCGACCAGGAGGCTGATTATGGACCAGACGCCCATCAGGCCGAAGAACTCGTCCGGGCTCATGGACCCCGGGTTGCCCGCGGCCACAATCATGCGCGCGGTCTTCCTGCGGATCATGATGAACAGCGAGCTGTCCGCGTCCCTGCCCCTCTTCAGCTCTATGTCTGCGGCGAGCCTCCCGAGCGGCGCGCCGAGTGCCCTGGCGAGCGGGAGGGTCCAGCGGAAGGGGAGGAACTTGATTTCCGCGGCCCTCGAGTCAATCCTCGGGCCGCCGGACATCGCCTCGAGGTAGATTTCCATCAGGGCCCAGAGTATGAAGAACACCGCCCCGCCGGCCGATATGTACGCGATGATTTCCATAGCATCATTTCCGCCGGGATTTCCGGCGACGCGGAGGCTGTTCGAGCTCCGCTCTTACGGGTTCAGACGTCGATGGATACGATTTTCCTAATCCAGAAATAGCCCGCGACTATCAGGACGAAAATCAGGGCCATGAGGAACCAGCCGACGTAATCCTGGTAGAGCGGTTCGAGGAGCTTCGGGTTCACCACGTGTATCGCGAATCCGACGCCCACCGGCAGGAGGGACATGATGATGCCCTGCAGCTTCCCCTGGGCGGTGAGCGCCCTGATTTTGCCCTCGATGATATGCCTGTCCCGGATGGTCTGGGCTATGTTGTCGAACACTTCGGTCAGGTTTCCGCCGATTTCCCTGGAGATGACGATTGAGGTCATCACGAGATCAAGGTCCTCGGAAGGCATGCGCTTGTGAAGGTGTCCCAGCGCCTCCTCGAGCGACATGCCGAGCTTGAGCTCCTGGTTCAGGAGCCTGAATTCCTGGGAAATCGGGTTGTCCATCTCGCGCTCTATGAGGAGGAACGCCTGTGGAAGGCTGAAGCCCGCCTTGAGCGAGTTGCCCATGTTGACGAGCGCGTCAACTAGCTGGAAGCCGAAAATCCTCTCGCGCCTGCGCTTGAGGAGCACGAGGGCGACCATCGGCGCGGGGAGGGCCGCGACGCCGGCCAGCATGCCGACGACCGGCTCGCCGAATATGAACCACGCGAGGCCGCCCGCCAGCGCGAAGCACATGACCGACAGATAGGCGATGTGCTGGGGCGGTATGGTGAGGTACATGGCATCGAGCGTCTGCGCGGCGCCGCCCACGTACTTCTGCTCGTAGCTCTCCCATCCCCTGCTGAAGAGGTAGACGCTCGACACGCCGAAGAGGAGCGTGGCCGATCCGACGAGGAGGAGTATGAGAAACTGGTCTTCCATCACCTGAAGATGTCCATGTCCACGGGAATGCTCCTGGCCCTCAAGTCGTGGACGAACCTGGGCACGGCGCCCGTGGCGGTTATCTCGCCGATGACCCTGCCGTCCGGGCCGAATCCCCTCTGCTTGAAGAGGAAAATGTCCTGGATGGTTATCACGTTCCCTTCCATGCCCGTGAGCTCTGTGACGTGGGTTATGACGCGCTTCCCGTCGGGCAGCCTGGCCTGATGGAACACGAGGTTGATGGCCGAGGAGATCTGGTCCCTGATGGCTTTTGACGGCAGTTCCATGCCGGCCATGAGGACCATGGTTTCGAGCCTGGACAGGGCGTCCCTGGGGCCGTTTGAGTGCACGGTGGTCAGGGACCCGTCGTGTCCCGTGTTCATGGCCTGCAGCATGTCGAGGGCCTCGCCGCCGCGGCACTCGCCCACGATGATTCGGTCGGGCCTCATGCGCAGGCTGTTGATCACGAGCTTCCTGATAGGTATGTCGCCCTTGCCCTCGATGTTGGGAGGCTTGGCCTCGAGCCTGACGACGTGCGTCTGGTTCAGCTTGAGCTCGGCGGAATCCTCGATGGTGATAATCCGCTCCGAGGACGGAATGAAGCTCGAGACGACGTTGAGAGTGGTGGTCTTCCCCGAGCCGGTGCCGCCCGAGATGCAGATGTTCATGCGGTTTTCGACGGCGAGCTTCATGAACTTCGCCATGTTGGGACTAACGGTGCCGAAGGAGACAAGGTCGTTGATTGTGAAGGGCGTCTTGGCGAACTTGCGGATTGTCAGGACGGGGCCGACGAGGGAGAGCGGATGGATGATTGCGTTGACCCTGGACCCGTCCTTGAGCCGCGCGTCCACCATGGGGCTCGACTCGTCAATACGGCGGCCTATGGGCGCTATGATGCGCCTTATCACCGACAGCACCTGGTTGTCGTCCATGAACTCGTAGTCGGTCAGCTCAATCTTGCCGTGCCGCTCGACGAATATCTGCCGCCCGCCGTTCACCATGATTTCGTCGACTTCCCCGTCCGCGATGAGGTCCTCCAGGGGGCCGAGGCCCAGGGCCTCGTGTACCACCTGCTTTACGAGCTCCTCCTTGTCGACGAAGTCCGGGACGTCCTTCTTGATGTCCCTCACGATAATCCAGGTGGCCTCTATGGTCTTCCTCTGGATTTCCTCCTCGGAGAACTTCGTGAAGTCGAGGTGCTTCAGGTCCATGTCCTGAATCAGCCGTGCGTGGATCTTCTTCTTGACCGCGCCCGGGATTCTCCTCGCCTGGGGCGTGGGGACGTACTGGGCGATTGGCTGCACGGACGTACGGGCCGCGCCGTCCTCGTCGGAGCCGGCTGCGCCCCCGGCGGGATCCGCGCCGGGCGGCGACGTAGACCTGCCCGCCTGGGCTCTGGCGGCCAGCTCCTCGTCGAAGAACGTCATCTCGCACTCGCCGATCTTGACTACGTACCCGTGCGCGAGCGGGGTTTCCCCCATAATCCTGCGGCCGTTGAGATACGTCCCGTTCATGGATCCCGCGTCCTGGACGGTGTAGGACCCGTCCCTGAAGATGATGCGGCAATGCTGGCGGGAGACGCTGCCCTGGTCGAGAACGAGGTCGTTGCCCTCCTTTTTGCCGATGGTGAAAATCCGCTTTGTGATTTTCACGGCCTCCTGGCCGCCTTCCGCGTTCTTGACGATGAGTGTTGCCATGGCGGGCCTCAAGGCTGGCCTTTCAGTTCGAGCCCCTCTTGCGCTGCGCCTCGTCTACGAGGTTGTGGAAGGTGCTTGGGTCGACACCGGCGAGCTTGGAGCTCACGGAGTCCGCGCTCGAGCGCTTCGAGAGCGTGACTTCCCCGCAGGCCTGGGCGTACACGAGGAGCTCTATCTCGTTCGGGAGAAGGAGCAGCGTCACGGTCGAATACCCGCTCTCCATGCCTCTCTTGGACCTGCCTGCCTTGTATGCAACCCTGGTCACGTCGTCCACGGCGAAAACCATGATGTCATGGAACAGCGTGAGGGTCCTCGCGGCCGGGCCGGTGGACGCTTCCTTGGATCCTCCCCTGAAGGTCACCAGCACGTCGACGTGGTCTCCGGGCGAGATGAGGCCGGATATGCCCGTGACGGGGTTGACGCTCACGGTGGCGATTCTGCTTCCCGCGGTGATTGTGACGACCCTCTCGACCATCTCCTCCTTGAAATAGGGCGTGAGAAGGGCATTGCCGCGGCGGACCTCCTTGACCACGGTCTTGCCGATGTAGTTCCTCTTGTCCGACTCGAGGATGAACTCCGTGAGGAGGAACTCCTCGTCAATCTTCTTGACGGCTATCTGGTTCTCGGCCAGACGGTCGCCCGGCTTTATGACCTCGTCGGCAACGAGGATGGCGACCTTCTTCCTGCCGACCTCCATCTCCTCCGACTTCTGGACCAGGTACTTGCGCACTGCGATGACGGCGAGCACCGCCAGCGCCAGGGCGAAGAAGAGAGCAATCGTGCTTTTTTTCATCCTACACCCCGAAAAAAACTCGTCGGCGAATTATGCTTCGAACGCCGGGCGGATTCAACAAGATGCCCGGAATCCCGGGACGCGGTCCAAAGTCTCCCCCTGCGCATTTCAGTCGTTTATCAGGGCCGCCGCGTCATGCCCGGCCCGCATCAGTCCGTCCTGTAGACCACCGTCACGGAGCGCGAGTCCCCTTCGTCCACCACGTTCAAGAGGCAGTATTCCCGGCCTCTCCGGAAGGAGAGAAGCGCGCCGTCTGCGTTCTCGGCCAGCGCCTCGGCGGATCCCACCGGCTCCTCCCACCTCAGTTCAGCCATCCTCGACCTGAACTGCTCGACAATCATCGCGCTTCCCGCCGTGGAATCGTAGAGGACCATCATCGAGGGCCTGGGCGCGGGCTTGTCTATGCAGAACTCCCTGATGGACGCGGGCGGCCTTGCCACTCCGGGGATGTCCCTTCCAGGCGCGTCGCCGTCCGCGAGCCTTTCCGGGACTTCGGCGTCGGGCGCGGCTGTCCTGCTGATGAAGTAGTTCGTTCCGCCCGTGTTCGGGTTCCGGAACGCGGTCAGGCCCGTGAACCTCCCCTCGTCGTCGCGGAATCCCAGCATCGCCCACGCCCTGCCCCCGACCCTCGAGGCGAACGTCCTGCCGCCCCGCGCGCTTTCCGGGCGGTCGGCCGCTGCCTTCACTAAGCCCCTGTCGACGAGCATGCGTTCGAAGGAGGCCAACACTTCCCCGGGCGGCCTTTCGGAAACGCAGCGCAGGTGATGGCCCTTCCTGCCGTTGAAATCGACCGCTTCCGAGGCCATCAGCATGTCGCCTTCGGGAAGGGGGAAATCCGCCTCCAGGCCTGGGGCGTTCCTTGGTATCGAGCTGGTTTTGGCCGGAAGCCTGGGAAGGATTCTGGCTTCAAGGAGGCCGAACGCCATGACGGCCGCGATTGCCGCCGAAATCGCCGCGATTTTGAGCAGCGCGGTCTTCTCGCGCGGGGGAGCGGCCTGCCTGCATCCGCCGGGCTCCGCATCCGCGGGCTTGTCCTCTTTCTTTTCAGGAAGCTCGCCGCTCAATGCTTCACCGATTCCTTGAGCTTGATGTCGGACAGGTCGAAATGCGGCCCCCTGTAAGGGCTCTCCCTGGTTCCACCCATGGTCACGGGGTTCATGAAACCCGAGACGGGTTCGGGTTTGTACAGGGCCCTGAGCTTAGCGTTGACCTCCTTGTCGGGCACGCCGTTCCACTTGCCGCGCCAGTTGGCGTAATATGCCATGCCCTTGTAAATCCAGTTCACCGCGGTCTCGGCTGCCGGGTCCACGTCGAGGTCCTCGTCGGTTATCGCCTCGTTCGTGGAGACCAGCTTCGCCTGCCAGTGCGGCTCATAGAGGTTGGCGTAGCTCTCGAGCCATTCCTGCCGCTCCTCTACAGTATCGAACTTGTACCGGAACCTGTGCGAGCCCGGGGACGAGCCGTCCAGGTTGATGTCGAGGAAACCGATTCTCGCCGAAGCGACGCTGAAGAACCCCCACGGCGGGTCCTCGTAGAGCAGCATTATCCTGTCGTCGGGCTTCTTGTCCATCCAGCATCCGACGTTAATCTGGAACTTGAAGAAGTCCTCGCCGAGCACCAGCGGCAGCCTGAACTGCTGGAAGTCCACCCTCTGCCAGTGATAATCCGGGTCGTCATGCTTGAGCCCGGTCGGGACCCAGGAGTCGATCTGGTGGAACCTGACCTCGTTAATCCCGTCTCCGTCCCAGTCCCTGCACTCCGGGCAGTTTCCGGGGTAGAGGTCCTGGCAGCAGACCACGCACGGCACTTCGATCGGCTGCGGCGGATCGCCCTGGAGGACGTAATAGTAGCCCGGCTTTCCGGGCACCTTGTTCGCCTGCATGTGCTCCGGGTTCCAGCACAGCCTCGTCTGGTAGTAAGCGATGTCGGAGCGGGACTCGGACACGGCCCTGCCGGTCTCAGGATCGAACCAGTCGGTCCAGTCGGGGAGCCTGCCGTAGCCGGGATTCGTGTAGTCGCGGCACTGCGGGTCGTTGTCGTACAGGGCGTGGGTGACTCCGAAACGGTGCGGATTCTCGCGGATGAAGTGCGACCCGTTCTTCTGGTACTCGTAGGTCCACGTGGTGCTGTTGTTCTCGGTCATCCTGTGGCGCCAGGTTCCCCCCGACGCGTAGCGGACGCCGGGGTGGACCCATGTGCGCCATTTCCCGTCGTCGTCGTGGACGTTGCTCAGCCAGTTGACGACGACCTCGTCGTTCTCGATTCTCAGGGCCGCGTCCGCAATATGGGCCGTGAGCAGCACCCTGTCGGAAAGCAGATCCACGCGGGTGGACCCGATATCGACGCGGTTGGGAAGGTAGATTTCCGCGTTGCCGGCCTTGATGGCGCCGGTCATGTTTATAGGCACTTTGGTGCCGTCGATGTCGACCGAATCCTGGCTGACCATGTTCTCCCATCCCCCGCCGGAGTACTCCTGCAGCTGCCCATCGGGCCCCTGGCGGACGATGACTGAGCCGTTCCCGCTGGAAATCTTGTAGGCACCCTCACCGTAGGAAGGCGCGGGCGTGTACGAAATGCTCTGGCCCTGGGACCACCCGACGATGGACCAGCCGAGCCCGGGCAATTCCGTGGCTTTCAGATAGGTGCCGTCGTTGACCTGGATTTCGTACTGCTTGGGATTATCGCCGATCTTGCCCAGGATGACCTCGGTGCCGTCGTTGCACTTAATCTGCCATCTCTCCGGGCCAATCTCCGTAATCTCGTACCAGTAGCCGTTGTCGGCCGTAAGTTTCCAGCCGTTCGGCAGCTTCTCGATGATTATGGTGAGCTCCGACTCCGGGTCGGGCCAGAAGACGAGGTCCGGCCACACGGTGACCCGTTCCGCGCCGTTTTCGACCCCTACCCTGAATATCTCCTGCCTCATGAGCGTGAAGCAGGAGAGGGCCATGGACTCCTCGATGTTAGAAATTCTCCTCAGCCATTTCTCGCCGCGGTCAATCCACTCGCGCGCGCGGTTGAAGGACGCCTGGTACTGCCCCTCGACGTTTTCGCAGTCGAGCTCGGAGTCGCTAATCACGGGTCCCCCGCCGGGCGGGTGCATCCTGAACCTGCGCAGCGTGGAGTAGGAGATATTGTCCACCGCGTAGCGCATGAGATGATAGTAGACGTAGGCCATGCCGTCGTTCATCCAGGCCACGGAGGAGACGACGTCAGCCTCGACCATTGCGCCTGCGTATGCAGCCGCGTCCGCGGCGGTCTGTACCCTGGTGCGCTCGGACGCGACCTGGCCCACGTTGTGCGCCATGGACACGCAGAAAACGAGCACGAACAGGGACACGGCCCCGAATATCAGCCCCTGACCGCTCTCCTCCCGAAACAGCCTGCGCAGTATTGCCGGCATCGTCGTCCCCCCTATTTGCGCACCCAGTGTTTCCCGGAGCCGCCGAACCCGGGATAGCCCGGAAGCCTGTTGCCGCCGCCCTCCGGGAACTTGTCCGACAGCTCGTATATGTTCTCGCCCGAGAAGTCCTCGCCGAGGGGCCTCTCCTTCTCGCCGCGAACCATCGCCTGGTTGACCGACTTGATTTCCAGGTCCTTCCATTCCATGCCCTCGTCGACCTCCTTGGTGAGCAGGTCCTTCTGGTTCACCGCGGGGATGAAATAGGGCGTATAGTCGTATTTCACCTCGGCCGTGGACCTGTACACGTACCCGTTCATCATCCAGGCGGTCGCCTCGTTCTCCTCCATTATCCGCCACCGGTCGATGTGCGACCCAATCCAGTTCTTCCCGCCCTCGGTTTGCCATTCGAGCTTGCCTGCGGATACGACGAATCCGCCCCAGAACGTGTAGCTCAGCTCGACGAGGATGTCGTGCACGTCGAACTCGTCGTTCCCCGAGGTCGGGTTCTCGCCGGAGAACACGTCAGACTTGTCCGTCGCGTCCGTGAGCTCGTATTCGCCCTCGTACCCGGCGTCGTAGAACTGGCCGTCCGTGGTGCCCGCCTGGCTGCCCGGTGCCATTACCGCGTAGTGGGTGAGTTCCGCCCCCTCCTCGAGGATGAGGCCGATGTACCCCAGGTACAGGATTCCGTATGCCAGCAGCACGTATACCGGGAGCAGTATCGCGAGCTCTAGCACAGCAGTCCCCCTGCGGTCGGGAGCGGCCCTGTTCAATCCGCGGTCCATTCCGAATCCCCCATCAATTCCCGAGATCGTCGAATTCCTCGATGAACTCGTGCGGCCTCTGGCCCGACTCGTCGTTGGCCCACGGCACGGCGAGCATGGCCTTTTCCTTCAGGATGATGTGCGGCGTGTCCTTCACGACGCAGGCGAGCTCATCGTCCGGTTCCGGGCCCGAGGTCGCCTCAATCCCCTTCACGTGCACGAGCCCAGGAGACACGGCGTCGAGGGCATAATAAATCACCCAGTTCACGAAAGGCAGGCTCATCTCGAAATCGAAGTTGACTCTGACGGCCACCCTTGCGTTGCCGTCGTCTGCGGTCTCGTCCACGAACACCCGGAGCTTTCCGCGAGCTCTGCGGGACATCTTGAGGAAATCCGGAGCCTTGCCTTCCGTGTTCCATGCCGGAAGCAGGACCTCCTTCTCATTTCCGGATCCCTCGTCGACGGTGCCGGCAATCGGGATGCAAACGGTCGCCGCCGCGTCCTCGGGGCTTTCGCCCACGACCTGCGCCCGTGCTGCGGTGAATGCCGCGTAGTTGACCACCTGCTTTCCTACCATTATCAGGGTTATCTGAATCACGAGAAGGGTTATCATGATTTGCAGCGGGAAGACGACGGCGAATTCGACCACCGCCTGCCCCTCTTCCCGGCGGAAGATTCTCGCGAGTTTTTCGACCGGATTATTCATGCATGCCGTTTACAAACCTAGATTTACTATACCGGATTGCAAAAACCATGCCCAGAATGTGCCGATGGCAATCGCCGCACCGTAAGGTATCGTGTTCCTCAGGGTCTTTTCCGGCGGACCTGCCTGTGCGGCAGGCAAGGTTTCCTGCACGGGCTGCAGCGCTCCCGCCGCGGCCGCCTCGGCCTTGGACCTCTCCATCATCTCTTTCCTGCCCCTCAACGTGAACGCGTACCTGAAGCTCGACTTGACGCCCGACAGGAACCGCTCCTGCCATATAAGCAGAACAATCGCGAACGCAAAGCCCACGAGAGTGGAGTAGAAAAGTGAATGGAGGGTGAATTTGAACCCCGTGAGCGCGCCGACGGCCGCCATCAGCTTGACGTCCCCGAACCCGATTCCGCCCCACAAGCTCGCGAGGAAGAATATGCCGCCGCCAGCGCAAAGCCCGAGGACGGAATTGGCGAGGTTCAAGGGGTGCGAGTCGGCGACGCCTCCGGCCACGTAGGAGAGGCCGAGCCCGGCGGCAATCGCCGGGAGCGTGCACCAGTTGTAGACCTTGTTCCGGGTGATGTCCGTGTACGCCGATACTATAAGCACGGCGAACAGGGCAATCTGGAGGATAAGTCCTATCTGGAAATCCATCCGCCGCCTGACGCAACAGGACCCGCTGCAGGGGGAAACGCTCTACCAGTCGGTCAGTTTCCTCTCGACCTTGTCGTCCACTCCCTGGGTCTTGTCATCGGGCGACGCCGTATCGTCGCCTGCCAGCTGCTTGGCCGACCCTGCGAACAGGGAGCGTATCTGGTTGCTGAAGATCGTCACGACGGCGATGGAAGCCACCGCGATTAAAGCGACGATGATGATGTACTCCGTCATCGTCTGTCCGATCTTCCTGAGCCTCAATCCAGCTCTTTTCATTCTCATCCTCCCAAAATGTCCTGCCGCCGCGGCTTCCGGCGGATTATGGTATCGGCAGGCAGATAATCGAAACGAGGTACGAGTAATAGCTCACGAAACCGTCAATCACCTCGCTGAAGACGAGCACAACAGGCACAATGAGGAAAGCGAGCAGCATGGCTTTCTCGACCATGGTCTGCCCCGATTCCCCCGAGACTATGCTGCGCTCCCTGCCGTCTCCGGGCTCAGTTCCGCCGGCCATGAAAGGATCCTCGAAACAACCACCGGTGTTTCCAGGATGCAAATCCGATACCAAAGGAAGACCGCAATTCATGGTCGAGCAAAGACCCGGCAAATCCGCGGGGATGCCTGTTTTTTCATGGATAATCTCAGCCACGCTGCCCTTTCTTCCCGAATCTGCTGTAAACATGATTTACATATATTATTAACATTTTACATTCATAGAAGATACAGATATTTTATAGAACACGCCATCCAATGTTTTGTTTCTGAGATTTTCGGAGGGACCATGAATCGAGCATCGGCATCAATCGCTTCCATGATTTGCTGCATCGCAATCGCGTCAGCGGCCCTGGCAGCCGAGTTTCCCGTGAGCGTGGAGGAGAAGGTGCTGGCCAACGGGCTCAAGGTCCTGGTCATGCCGAAGAAGGGATCGCCTTCGACGGCATGCGCGCTCGTCTTCCGGGCGGGATCCGTCAACGAGCTTCCCGGGCAGGCTGGAATAGCCCATTTCCTCGAACACATGATGTTCAAGGGGACCCTCAAGATTGGGGTCAAGGACGCCGCCGCGGACGCCGAGATTGAGCGGAAGCTGGACGAGACGATCCGGGAGATAATCGTCATCGAGGATTCGCCCGGATCGGAGGAATCCAGGCAGAGGCTTGCGGAGCTCAGGGCGAAGCGGGACTCGCTCTTCGAGGAGCAGAAGAAGAACATCGTTCTCAACCACATCTTCAAGCTCTACCACGACGCGGGCGGCACGTTCACGAACGCGTCCACCAGCGAGGACTGGACCGGATACTACTGCGTCCTGCCGCCGGAGAAGATTGAGCTCTTCTTCTGGATTGAGGCCGAGAGGTGGAAGAACGCGGTGTTCCGGCAGTTCCACGCGGAGAAGGACGTGGTCCGCGAGGAAAGGCGGCTCATGGAGAACAGGCCGGGATCCGCGTTCAGGGAGGAGACGGAGAAGGCGCTCTACGGGAGCCACCCGTATTCGCATCCGGTCATAGGCTATCACGAGGATTTGCGGAGGCTTACCAGCGAAGACCTTTACGCCTTCTTCCGGGAGCACTATACGCCGGACAACGCGTTTCTCGTAATCGGCGGCGACGTGGAGCCCGGAAGGGCGTTCGCTCTCGCGAGCCGTTATTTCGGCGGCATACCGGCGTCGGATAAGCGGCGCAGGAGGGTGCCTTCGCAGCTGATTACCGGAGCGGGCGAAATACGCTTGAGCGGAAGCGGCAGGGGCAAGCCGTCGGTCAGGATATATTTCCGCGTGCCTGCGGTCGGATCCGCGGAGGAGCTCCCCATGGAGTTCATCGCCCGGCGCCTGTCCGGGAGGGAGGAGCCTCTCTTCAAGGAACTCGTCGAGAACCGCAAGGCGGCAGTATCGCTTGATGCCGATTGCGAGATGCACAGGCATGCCGGCATGTTCGAGATTAGGGTCGAGCTTGCCGAGCCGGCCAATCCGGCCGCCGCGGAGGAGGCGGTCTGGGCGGCGGTGGACGAGCTCAAATCGTCGCTTCTTCAGGCCGGGGACATGGACCGGCTGAGCAGGAAATACAGGAGCGACGTCCTCGGCACGGTGAGAAGCGACATGCGGCTCGGTTTCATGCTTTTGCACCGGGAGGCCGTGGGATCCTGGCGCGACATAGAGGGCCTCCTTCAGAGGGCGAAAGTCATGGACGCCGCCGAAATCAAGGCTGCGGCCGGGAAATACTTCACCAGGGAGAACAGCGTCACAGCCGTATATCTGCAGGGCGGAAAGGATTCGGTCGCTCCGAAGCCTGCGCCCGTGGAAGCCGCCGCGCCCGCGCCGGTCCCGCAGACCGACGTGCCGGATTCATGGACGGGCCTCAGGTTCGAATCCCGGCCCTTCTCCGTCCCCTCGGGCGCCGAGGCCAGGAAGGTGCTCTCAAACGGAATACGGGCGTTCGCAGTGACCGATCCCGGGTCGCCCACGCTCCGGGTAGTCGCATTCGTGCAGGGCGGGAAGTTCGAGGATCCCGCGCAGAAGGCCGGGTTATCGGATCTCGCGGCCAGGCTCTGGTCGGAAGCTGGGACGCCGGATCTCGGGAGAGCGGCCGTGAAGGACAAGCTCGACGGCATGGCCGCCGAGTTCTCGGTGGAATCCGGGGACGACTGGCACAAGGTCGCGATTGACCTGTTCCCTTCGGACGCGGACGAAGGGCTTGCGATGTTTCGGAAGCTCCTCTCGGAGCCGCGCTTTGATCCCGAGGTGTTCGAAAGGGCCCGGAGCGCCATGAAGGCGGGCCTGGAGGACGAAGAGATTAACCCGCACATGGCATCGTCGAAGTTCTATTCCGACCTGCTCTGGGGCGGCGTGAAAGCCAATATCAGGCCTACGCCCGAGGGGCTCGACTCCATGACCATCGACGAGGTCAGGGCGGAAATCCTCGCCAGAACCGGCCCCGAGCGGATTATACTCGCCGTGTCCGGGCCATTCGAGCAGCGCGCGCTCATTGAGATGGCCGAGAAAGCCCTGGGCGCCATCAAGCCCGGCGGAGCGAGGAAATACTCGCGGTCCGCGGAGAAGAACGATCCCTTGGCGGCGGCGGCAGGCGTCCACGTCAAGGCCATGCCGCTCAACCAGGGCTACGTCCGCGTCGGGATTCTCACGGTGCGCAAGGGGCACGAGGACGAGGCCGGGCTCAGGGTGCTTTCGGCGATTCTCGGCAAGAGGATATTCAACATCATAAGGTCAGTGCACGGACTTTCGTATGGAGCGCATGCGCACCTGGACCAGTCTTGGCAGTACGATTCGCCGCTGACGATATCCTTCCAGACGAAGTGCTCGTCCGTCCCCTTCGGGGTAAGGCTCGCGGTGGACGAGGCGATGGCAATCGCGAAGGACGGCCCGACGGAAGAGGAGATGATCGAGGGCAGGATGGGAGCCGACACGTCGCTCAGGATGTCGCTTGCCAGCGGGAACGACGCTGCGGACTCGTTCGCGGAGCTCGAAGCCCGGGGCGCCGGGCTCGAGTACTACCGCGAATTCGAGACCGCGGCGAGGAAGTTGAGCCGCGAGTCGCTGGCCGGCCTTGCGGCGAAATATTTCGTGCCCGGGAAGTTCCTGATTTGCTGCGTGGGCGACGCGGGCCCGATTCAGGACGGCGACCCCGCCAGGAAGGAAAGGCTTTCGGACTTCGGGAAGGTGACTGTCGTTGAGGGGAAGAAGGCGGATCCTCACAAGTCGCCGAGGGCTCTTGCGGCAGCTATGATGTCGGCGATAGCGCAGAACGACCTGGAGGCGCTCAAGGGGCTCACGTGCGGCAAGATGAGGGCTTTCCTGGACGACGCCCGGTCCGCGGCGCAGCTTCGGGGCCAGCTCCAGATGCTGAAGACGGCGAAGTTCAGCCTCGATGCCGTGGAGGAGAAGGACGGCGCGGCGGAGGCGCGCATCGCCGCGGAAATCGACACAGGCGGCGGGAAGATGAAAATCGTGATGAAGCTAAGGCTGGTCCTCGCGGAGGGCAAATGGAAGTGCGAGGGAATGCAGACGGGCGGATAGCCATGCTGCGCTGGAGCTTCGAAAACTACGTTTTCTTGCGACCAGGTATTTCCATTGCGCCCGTCTCATATCCCTGTTTAGTACCGGCTCGTCCGGGTCATGATTGCGTACGGGAGTTTTTCCATGCCGGAAATCGGCTGCATCGTCAAGCGCGACGGTTCCGTGGTGCCGTTCGACGCGCGGAAGATTGAAACCGCGGTCTACAAGGCCTTCGCCTCCCTCGGGGTCCACGACCGGCCCCTGGCTGCGGGCATCTCGGACAAGGTTGTCGAGGTGCTCGAGCGGGCCTATTCGACGGAATCGCCCCCCACCGTGGAGGACATCCAGGACGTTGTCGAGAACGCCCTGATTGCCGGGGGGCACGCCGCGGCGGCGAAGAAATACATCATATACAGGTTCAAGCGATCCCAGGCGCGGCAGAGCAGGGACGACTGCAGGCGGAACAGGCAGGACAACATCCCGTACCGGATTCTCTGGAGGGATTTCATCTGGAACGCTGATCACGGCGTGGACACGGCCGAAAAGTTCAACATGCTCCTCAGGTCCGGCGGATTCCCGGGCCTGGTCTCAGACTCCGAGAAAAGGTACGAGGACCAAATCGACAGGATTGGGGAGGATCTCGCCTCGGCGCGGGGCCGCGTCAAGGTGATAATAATCGCCGGGCCGTCGAGCTCAGGCAAAACGACGACCACCATCAAGCTCGGGGAGAGGCTGTCGGCGGCGGGGATCAGCCTGCGCGCGCTCAACGTGGACAACTATTTCTACGACATCCACCTGCATCCGCGGGACGCCCTCGGCGATTACGACTACGAGACCCCGGAAGCCCTCGACTTGAACCTGCTGAACTCCCACCTGGCGGATTTGGTGGACGGGAAGGCCGTGCAAGTCCCGACCTACGATTTCAAGACCGGGACCAGGACGGGGCGGACGACTGAGATGCGCCTGGGGGGCGACGAGGTGCTGCTGCTGGATTGCCTTCACGGCCTCTACGATCACCTGACGGAATCGGTTCCCGCGGAGAAAAAGAGCAGGATATACGTCGAGACCCTGGAGCAGATAAGGACCGCCGACAGGGAGTTCGTGCGATGGACCGACATCAGGCTGCTCCGGAGGATGGTGCGCGACACCCTGCACAGGTCTTACGACTCGAGGAAGACGCTGATGCACTGGCACTACGTGAGGCGCGCCGAGATGAAGCACATAATCCCGTTCATAGGCGACGTCGATTTCATCGTCAACAGCGCGCTCCCCTACGAAATTCCGGTGCTCAAGCACCTGCTTTTCGACAAGTTCCCGGGCTTCATCGGGGAGTTCGAAGGCCGCGAGGAATACGCGGACGCATTCATAAGGGCGTCCAGGGTGCGCCGCATGCTCGCGGAATTCGACTCGATCCCGGATCACGGCCGGATTCCCGCCGATTCCCTCTTGAGGGAGTTCATCGGCGGGAGCGCGTACAAATACTGAGAATTCCACGCCCCCTGGGAGTGAAATTCAGCTTTTCACCTCGAAGTCCGCGTCGATTACGTCGTCGCCGCCCTTTCCCGCGGAGCCCTTCTGCTTGAACCCGCCCGATTCCGGGCCCGGGCCTTGAGGCCCCGCGCCGGGACCGCCCGCCTCGGGGCCGGGTTTCTGCTTCTTGGCCGCCTCCTGGTACAGAATCTCCCCCATCTTCTGCGAGGCCCTGTTCAGTTCGTCGATGGCGGTTCTGATTGCCTGCACGTCCTCGCCCCTCGCCACGTCCTCGAGCTTCTTCATGGCGGATTCGATGTTCTTCCTGTCCGATTCCGGAATCTTCGACCCGTGTTCCCTCAGCGCCTTGTTCGTCATGTAGGCGACCTGGTTGGCCATGTTCCTGGCCTCAACGATCTCCTTCTTCTTCCTGTCCTCCTCGGTGTGGGATTCGGCGTCCTTCCTCAGCTTCTCGATTTCCGACTTCGTGAGCCCCGAGTCCGAATGAATCGTGATGGACTGCTCCTTGCCGGTGCCCATGTCCTTGGCGCTCACGTTGAGAATCCCGTTCGCGTCTATCGTGAACGACACCTCAATCTGGGGCATCCCCCTCGGGGCGGGGGGCAGGCCGTCCAGCCTGAACTTGCCGAGGGTCCTGTTGTCCAAAGCCATTTCCCGTTCGCCCTGGAGCACGTGAATGTCGACCGCGGTCTGGCCGTCGTCGGCCGTGGAGAAAATCTCCTTCTTCGTTACGGGAATGGTCGTGTTGCGCTCTATGAGCGGCGTGCGAACGCCGCCCAGCGTCTCTATGCCGAGCGTTAGCGGGGTGACGTCGAGAAGCAGGAGGTCGCTGACCTCGCCGCCGAGCACGCCGCCCTGGATTGCCGCGCCGATTGCCACGGCCTCGTCGGGGTTCACCGACTTGTTGCCGTCCTTGCCGAACATTTCCTTTACCATCGCCTGGACCGCGGGAATGCGCGTGGATCCGCCGACGAGGACGACCTCGTTGATATCAGACGGCTTGAGCTTCGCGTCGGCGAGCGCCTTCTCGCAGGGCCCCCTGGTCCTCTCAATCAGGTGCTCCACGAGCTGCTCGAACTTTGCGCGGGCGAGGTTCATCTGGAGGTGCTTTGGGCCCGACTGGTCGGCCGTTATGAACGGGAGGTTGATGGCCGTCTGTATCGACGTTGACAGCTCGCACTTGGCCTTCTCGCAGGCCTCCTTCAGCCGCTGGAGGGCCATCTGGTCCTTCCTCAGGTCGATGCCGTTCTGCTTCCTGAACTCCTCGGCGACGTAGTTGATGACGACCTCGTCGAAGTCGTCCCCGCCGAGGTGCGTGTCGCCGTTCGTCGAGAGGACCTCGAATACGTTGTCGCCGACCTCGAGAACCGATACGTCGAACGTGCCGCCGCCCAGGTCGAACACGACGATTTTCTCGTCCTTCTTCTTCTTGTCGATTCCGTAGGCAAGCGCTGAGGCCGTGGGCTCGTTTATGATGCGCTCAACCTTGAGGCCGGCGATGGTGCCCGCGTCCTTGGTCGCCTGGCGCTGGGAGTCGTTGAAATACGCGGGAACCGTGATGACCGCCCTCTCGACCTTTTCTCCGAGATAGTTCTCGGCCGTCTCCTTGAGGTTCTGCAGAATCATCGCGGATATTTCGGGCGGGGTGAACTCCTTGCCCCGGATGGAGACCTTCACCGGATCGTTCTGGCCGCCGGCAATCTTGTACGGCACCATCTTCTCCTCGACCGCGACCTCGTGGTGCCTCCTGCCCATGAACCTCTTGATTGAGAAGACAGTATTGACGGGATTCGTCACGGCCTGACGCTTGGCCTGGATGCCGACGAGACGCTCCCCCGAATCCGTGAACCCCACGACCGAAGGCGTGAGCCTTGATCCTTCGGGATTCGTGATCACGACCGGGGAACCCCCTTCCATGACCGCGACCACGGAAAACGTGGTCCCCAGGTCGATGCCGATTATCTTCTTGGAGACTCCTGCCATTTTTGATTCCTTAAAATGTGGAAATCCGCCTTGGTTTTAGCAAAGCACGTGCCTTTTTCGCGGGTATTTACCTAACTCTTGTTATCATAATATATTGCGCCGCCTCGAAAAATCAAACGAATTTCGCTGCTCTTTGGATTTGCCAAAATGACATTACTGGCGCCAGCTTCCCTGCCCAAACCTGCCAAAGTGTCACCATTCCACACGAAGCATGGTGCCGGGCGCTTCGTGTGGAATAAACGCCCCTCGAAGACCCTGCGTAGCCCCCACATTGACCAATCGGCGAAGCAGGGCTCACCCCAGCCCTCTCCCCGAACCAGGGGGAGAGGGTGCATCGGCGGAATCCTTTCATGTCCGGTCATTCCGGCGAAAGCCGTAATCCGGTATCATATAACCCGGAGCAGCGGCGTTTCCGCAGGCGTCAGCGCCGCCTCTCAGGATCAAGGAGCGGAGCGATGGCCGAAGAGTCTGAAGCTTACAAGCAGGTTACGGCGCTCGCGGCCGGGCTTGCGCACGAGATTAAGAACCCTCTCAGCACGATATCGATGAATCTCCAGCTCCTGTGCGAGGAGCTCGAAAGCGTGCAGGACCCGGCCCCGAGGGAGACGAGGATACTGAAGCGGACCAAGATACTGATGGAGGAATCCAAGAGGCTCGAGGACATCCTCGAGAAGTTCCTCCACTTTCTCAGGGAGCGGGATCCCTGCAAGAAACCCGGGAACATCAACCATCTCCTTGACGGCATCCTGAAGTTCGTCGAGCCCGAAGCCAAGGCGCTGAGGATTCAGATTCGGAAGAACCTCGACTACTCGATTCCGTTCTTCTATTTCGATTTCGAGCAGATACGCAACTCGGTCATGAACCTAATCAAGAACGCCGAGGCCGCCATGCCCGAAGGCGGCGAGCTCATCGTGCAGACGACCCTCAGGGGCGGGAACGTGACGATTGACGTCACGGACACCGGAGTCGGGATACCGCAGGACAACCTCGAGAAGGTTTTCGAGATATTCTACACGACGTGGGAGAAGGGTTCTGGGCTGGGACTCCCCACGGCCAGGAAGATCGCGCGGCTGCATGGAGGCGACCTGTCCGTCGTGTCCGAGCCCGGCAGGGGCAGCAAGTTCTCGATAAGGATTCCTTTCGAGACGAAATGAAACCGGTCCGCACATGAAAAACGAGCCGCTTGAGATACTGGTCGTCGACGACGAGGAGCCGCACGCCGAAACGCTCGCCGAGGCGCTCGCGATGGTGGGCTACAAGTGCAGGACCGCCTATTCCGGCGCGCAGGCGCTGGCCCTGCTCGAGAGCGGGCATTTCGACATACTCGTGACCGACCTCGTCATGAAGCGGATGGACGGGATCGAGCTCATGGAGAAAGCCAGGGAGCGCTTTCCGCTCATCGAGTCGATAGTGGTCACGGGCTATTCCTCGATAAAGACCGCCGTCGAGGCGATGCAGAAGGGCGCGGCGACCTACCTGAGGAAGCCCGTGAACCTGCCCGAGCTCAGAGAGGTCGTGAAGAAGGTCGGGGAGAAGATACTCCTCGTAAAGAGCAACATCGAGCTCCGGAAGGAGGCATGCGGGCGGGAAGGGCTCGAGGAGATATTGGGCTCTTCGAAGGCGATGGCCGACGTATTCGAACGCATCCGGCTGGTGGCGCCATCAGCCTCGCGCGTCCTCATAACCGGCGAGAGCGGCACCGGGAAGGAGCTCATTGCAAGGGCCATACACCGGCTGAGCCTGCGCAAGGACAAGCCTTTCGTCCCGCTCAACTGCGCGGCGCTGTCCGAAGGGGTTCTCGAGAGCGAGCTCTTCGGACATGAGAAGGGCTCCTTCACAGGCGCTGACTTCAAGAGGAAGGGGAGATTCGAGTCAGCCAACGGGGGAACCCTCTTCCTTGACGAAGTCGCAGAGATGCACGAGCGGACGCAGGTCAAGCTCCTGCGCGTCATAGAGCAGGGGGAAATCTACCCCGTGGGCTCGAACAACCCGTTGAGAATCGACGTGCGGCTGATAGCGGCGACCAACAAGAACCTCGAGAAGCAGCTCGAGCAGGGGCTCTTCAGACAGGACCTGTACTTCAGGCTGAACGTCGTGCACATCAACGCTCCGCCCCTGAGGGACAGGCCTTCCGACATCCCGATCCTCATCAACGCGTTCGTCCGGCAGTTCTCGGAGATTTACGGCAAGGAAATCGAAGGCGTATCCGTTGAAGCGAGGCGGATGCTGATGAACTTCAAATGGCCGGGCAACGTCCGCGAGCTCAAGAACAGCATCGAGAACATGGTCGTCATGGCCCGCGGGCCCATGCTTGAGGCGCAGGACATCCCGCCATCCATCACCGGGAAGGCTGATAAGCCCGCCGGACTCGACAATCTCGCGGGCTTGAGCCTCACGGAAGTGGAGAGGATACTAATCCGGGACACGCTGTCGATGGTCGGGGGGAACCGCGAGGAGGCTGCCAGGATTCTGAAAATCGGGGAAAGGACGCTCTACCGGAAGATCAAGGAATACGACCTGAAATGAAAGGATCTCCGGCGAGGTCGACGGCCGGCAGTACGGGACGAGGATTCATTCCAGCCGTCTCTGTGACCGGATTCGCCCTAATTCCATGGCGCTGCGCTTTCCGTTGATTTTTTAGACATTTCAGGGTATTATTAATGCAGGCTGGTTAACGCAGCATACGGACTGAACATCGTTAACGGCTCATCAGGGCCTGTTCCCTGTAAAAGGAGAGCGATGGCCGCGAAACTGACGGTTGTGAGGGGCAAGCTTGCAGGCCAGACCTTCGCCGTCAATTACGATGAGACGGTCGTAGTCGGCCGGGACGAAGGCTGCAACATCCAGATACTGGACAACGGGGTTTCCCGCAGGCATTTCAAAATCGAGGGCAGGGGCCGCTCCTTCCTTCTGATGGACTTGCAGAGCTCCAACGGAACCTACGTGAACGACGTCCAGGTGAGCTCCATGATCCTGAGGCAGGACGACAGAATCAACGTGGGCGAGGCGGAGTTCGTCTTCAAGGCGGACGTCGAGTCGGGCCGGCCCATGCCCGCCATGGGAGTCAACATCACTGACGACCTGCAGGAACCCCAGATCCGGAGGCGGTTCGAGGAGAGCGAGGTAGGCAAGGCTCCGGAAGGGCCGAATGCAAAGTACAGCGAGGTCGAGCTCCAGGGTCTGCTTGCGACAATCTACAAGGTCGGCAACATCATCAACTCCGAAATCGACAGCGAGCGCATCTTCGACACCATCATGGACGCCGTCCTGTCGGTAATTCCGGCCGATCGCGGGTTCCTCATCCTCTACGACAGCGGAACGGACATCATCGAGCCGATAGTCGTCCGGGGATGCGGGGACGACGGCATCGACCTCAACCTCAGCAGGACCATTCTCACAGAGGCGGTCAAGAAGGGGATGTCGATAATCTCGATGGACGCCATGAAGGACACGAGGTTCAAGGCAGGCGCGAGCATCATCATGAACAGGATTAAGTCCGCCATCTGCGTGCCTCTCGAGTCCAAGAAGGAGATTCTCGGAGCCATATACCTCGACAGCCTGTCAGCAATCGGGGCCTTCTCCGAGTTCCACCTCGAACTCCTGTCGGCAATCGGGAAGCAGGCGGGCATAGCAATCGAGCGGGCGAAGCTGCAGGCCCAGATTGAGACGCTCTTCTACGGCGCGATTAGGACCCTGGTCGCGACCATCGAGGCCAAGGACAACTACACCAAGGGGCACACCGAGAGGGTGACCACCTATGCGATGCAGATAGCCTCGGAGATGGACCTGGCCGACGCCGAGCTGGAGGTGCTGGAGCTCGCGAGCCTTCTCCACGACGTGGGCAAAATCGGGATTCCCGAGAAGATTCTGAAGAAGCCCGGGAAGCTCACGCCGGGCGAGTACGAGATAATGAAGCGCCACCCGAACATCGGGGCCGAGATCATTGCGAACATTGAGAACATAGAGAAGGTGAAGGACATAGTCGCAAACCATCATGAGAAGTGGGACGGCTCCGGCTACATGCGCGGGCTCAAGGGCGAGGAAATCCCCCTTGGGGCGAGAATCCTGGCGGTGGCGGACGCGTACGACGCCATGACGTCCACGCGCAGCTACCGCAGGAATTTCTCCGAGGAGGAGGTCATAAAGGAATTCAAGCGCTGCGCCGGATTCCAGTTCGACCGGGAGGTGGTTCGCGCGTTCTTCAAGGCCTACAGGAACGGCAAAATAACGCCGCCCGATCTTCTTGACCTGAGCGATGCGCTCTCGGCCGAGAAGAAGCTGGCAATCGCAGAGGAGGAGGAAGGCGGCGACGACACGGGCGGCGCACAAGGCGCGCCGAAACCTGCGGCATGAGCAGCCTTCCCGTTTAGACCACCCTCCGCGGCCATTCATGCCTTGCGGCATCACCGGAAACGACGAGAATCCGTCTGAGTCACATTGGACCGGCAATCGCGAGGAGCGCGAAGCACGACGCGGCGATCTCATCGCCATGAGCCCCTATGCTTGAACGGCGGATTTGAAATCGGCCTCAGAACAGATATAATCAACAACAACGCGCCCCTGGTTTAATGGACAAAACACGGGTCTCCGGAACCCGTGATGCAGGTTCGATTCCTGCGGGGCGCACCAGTCTTTAACCCGTATAATTCACGAAGGAACGTGAATTATACGGGGGCCGGACTCGTATCGACGCAAACCTTGTGTCTGCCGATTTTTGCGAGTTGTCGACGCTTCGCGTCACGAAATTTCATGAATAAGCAGGGGCAAGCCGCAAGAATACGACGTCTCAAACCTGTCGAGAACGTGCGATGACAGAAGAAGTACGGACGAACCTGCCTGTTCCGGTGGATCTGGCAATCCTCGGGGGAGGATGTTTCTGGTGCCTGGAGGCGGTTTTCAGCGAATTGAGGGGCGTTGTGCGCGCGCTCCCGGGCTACGCAGGCGGCACTGCGCCGAATCCGACGTACAAACAGGTATGCACAGGGGAAACCGGCCACGCAGAGGTTGTCAAGATAACCTTCAGCCCGGAAGTAATCCGGTTCCAGGACCTGCTCACGATTTTCTTCCACACCCACGACCCCACTACTCTGAACAAGCAGGGTCCGGACGAGGGGACTCAATACCGATCGATAATCCTGTACAGGAGCGAGGAGCAGAGGAAGGCATCAGTCGAGGTTATCAAGGAGCTCGAGAGCGCGGGACTCTGGGGTTCGCGTTTTGTAACGGAACTTGCGCCTTTCGAGGTCTTCTACGAGGCGGAAGTGGGGCACCAGGAATATTTCCGGCTCCACCCCGAGAAGCCGTACTGCAAGACGGTCATATCGCCGAAAGTGGTCAAGCTGCACAAGCTCTTCTCGGAGAGAATAAGAAAAAAGGGAATCTGAATCGTGGCAGGGAAGAAGAAATGAGACCATGTCCGTCTAAATGCCCTGGAAGGGGCGGGCGGGTCCGTCCGGCCATTTCATCGGCCATTGCCGGCGCTGCCATCCTTCTTTGCGCATGCCTGGCGGGATGCGGGAACGCATCGAATCCGGCCGGGGAAGAATCCGGCGATCAGGGCGGCAAGCCGAAGCAGCAGGGCGGAGTGGCCGCCAGGCTGCTTGCTGAAAAGATTCTCAGGGACCTGCAATCCGATAACCCGGAGACGGCGAACGCGGTTCGCGTGAGGCGGCGCCTGTCGCGTGACAAGCGACCGATACGCGAGCTCGTGGCGGAGAT
>DYIT01000074.1 GCA_020723505.1 Candidatus Kuenenia stuttgartensis | reverse complement strand
CGCGGATTTCCGTAGCGAGAGCGGGGTTTTTGGCCGCGGCGAGGGTCTTCTCGAACCACGCGAGCCGCTCCTTGCGGGTCAATTCCCTGCCTTCGGAGAAGAATTCCACCTCCTTCACGAGGAGCTCGGCCTCGGGCGAATCCGGGAAGCGCTCGATTATGGTCCTGACGCATTCGGCCAGCGCGTCGGGCATGGCCCTTCCGTAATTCGCGAGAGCGAGCCCGACGAGCGCGTCCTTCGCCAGGGGATCGAGCTCCAGGGCCTTGGCGAAGTGCCCGGAGGCGCCTTCCATGTCAGCGAAGTAGAGCATCCGCACCCATCCCAGGTCGGCTAGCGTCTGCGCGGCGGGGGCGGCCTTGGCTTTCGCTGAGAGGTCGGCGAGGGCCTTCACGTGCTCCCCTTTCGACGGATTGAGGAAATGCACGTTTTCGGCGGCCGCTGCCTGGGCGAGGACCGCGAGCGCGACGGCGACGACCGCCGCCGAGAAGAACAGCCTTCCATGCGTCCCATCAGACGATACGTGGCTATGCATACCGATTTCCTCCGAAAACCGCCTTAAAAGCGGCGATTGCTTCTACTGCTTCGTTATCACGATTTCGGCCGACTCGGCCTTGTCGCAGGCCACAGCGAAGCTCCTGAGCTTCGGGTAGTCGTCGCGCTTCACGCGGGACGCCTTCAAGGTGTACGCCGCGGTAATCCTGAGCGACGTTCCGGATATCTTCTTGAAAGCGAGCGAGAACGACGCGAACTCTGACTCGTTCTTCCAGTCCTGGGGCACGGACTCGAACTTGAGCCCCTCGGGAATCGTCAGCACGACCTCCCTTTCGTGGCGGAAGGGGTAGTCCATGATGAGGTCGTGGTATCTGGTGTCGGTCTGTGCGAGGCTGCGGCAGAGCTCGAACGCGAACAGGGACCCGCGGAGGACGAGGCCGCCCTTCTCGGTCCTGGCCAGCGCGGGGATGTCGAACTCGGCGGAGTACTCGACCGGCTTGTTGTAGTCCGAGAGGTCGGAGAAGTCGATGGATTTCGCCTTCACGGACTTGAAGAACCAGTTGTATTCCTTCTCGATGTTGAGGATGCGCTTGGATCCCTCCTGGTACTCGGACCTGTACCTGTACGCCTCCTGGCCCACAATCCTCGCCCGGGTGTCCAGTTTCGCGGACCCGTCGGCGTTGATGGTGGCCTTGCAGACGAGGCGGACGAGGTTGGCCTCGGGCGGGTCATATGGCAGGTACAGGGCCTGTGCGGCGCCGCCTTCCGCGGCGACCATGGCAACCGCGCCCTGGTCCATGGACGGCAGCTCGCGCGACCCGCAGTAGCGGGCGGTGCAGTCGAGGAACAGACCTTTGGGGCCCAGGCCCGGGACGTAGGCGATGCAGTGGTTGAAGATGTGCATCGACGGGAGCTCGAGGTCGAGCTTGTCGCCCCTTCCCGCCCTCACGAGGACGAGGTTGGCCTTGATGCCGGCGATTTTGAGCATGGTGACCATGAGTGCCGCCGTGTCCTTGCAGTCGCCGTACTTGCGCTGGAAGGTCTTGCAGGCCTTGAACGGCCTGAACGAGTGGTCGGCGAGGGACAGCGACTCGTACCTGATTTCCGACACCAGGTACTTGAACAGGGCGTCCACCTTCTCCTCGTCGGTCTTCAGGTCCTTGACGACGCTCAAAACCGCCTTGTCGAGGATGTCGCAGGTCTCGAACTGGTCCCTGCAGAGCCCGAGGAACCAGTCGGAAATCTCGGCCCACGTCCCGAACGTGGAGGCGTGGACGAAGGGGCAGAGCTCGAATATCACGGGCATGCCCCATTCCTCCTTCACTTCGGGGATGTCGCGCAAGGTCCAGGTGTGTGACACGACGTCGCCCTCGGCCGCGACCTTGGGTTCGGACGGGCACTTTACCGCCTGGAAATACATCTTCTTGTCCTTGTTGTGGAGGAACGTGACCCTGCTTTCCCTGAACGGTATGAACTCGTCCTGGAGGAGCAGCATGAGGCCGAAGTACCCCTTGTATCTCGCCTCGCCGACCTCCTCGATTTTGCACTCGAACACGACGATGTCGCCGGCCTTGAGGTCGTCGAAGCTGGCGTACGTCGAGTTGTCCCACCACTGGCCCTCGACCTCGGTCCCGTCCGGCTTGATAATCTTCGCGGTCTTGACCTCGCCGGTGGCGGCGGCCCAGTAGTCCAGCCCCGAGGGATAGGCCGAGACGTAGTTGTAGTCGCGCCTGCCCTTTTCGGTCAGGATTTTGATGACTTTCTGCGTGAACATCTTCGAGGTCCCGTTCTCGTTCACGAGAATCACGTCGTTCTTGAGGAAGCAGACCGCGTCCTCCTTGCCGAAGTCGGAGGCCTTGCGCGCCGCTTCGACAACCGGCCCGAGGTCTGCCTTGTACGCGGTCCAGAAATCCGCCGTCTTGGGCCCGAGGTGCTTCAGCCTCCTCGAGACATCGGCGAGCTGGGGCTTTATCTCGAGCGCCTTGCGGAAGAGCGCGGCGGCGCCTTCCCTGTCGCCCGCCACGAGCCTGCATTCCGCGAGGCCCTGCAGGAGCGCGACGTTGTCCGGGCAGATCCTCAGCGCCGACTCGTACATGCCGGCGGCTCCGGCGTAGTCGTCGAGGGCGCGCAGGAGATCGGCCATCTTCGAGGCAATCTCGGTATTGTAGGGCGAAAGGAGCAGCTCGTTGCCGCACTCGAGCAGGGCTTCCTTGAGCCTGCCTGCGTTCACGAGGAGATCGACGAGCCTGAGGCGGGTCTTGGAATCGGCGTTGTCCTCCTTCACGTAGCCGGCGCAGAGGTCAATCATGGCTGCCGGCGTCCTCGGTGTCAGGGATTCGAGAATGCGCCTGAGCGGCTTGTTGTCCGGCGACCTTTCGAGGAGCTTCGCGAGCTTCGCCTTCGCCTCGAGCGCCCAGGGCTGAGAGAGCCGGACCGGGTCCATGTTCGGCTGGCGCATCCCTGCCTTGCGGCAGAAGAGGAGGGCGTAGTTAATCTCCGCCGGGAGGAAGCCCGGAGCAAGGGCGAGCGTCCGGTTCAGGTATTCCTCCTCCTTTTCCCAGATTTCGACTTCCCTTATCTTCGCGTACTCCTCCTGCGTGGCGGCCGCGTCCTCGCCGCCGATCGTGAAGAACCAGAAGTAGCTTTCAATCGGCCTCGGGGCGGCGTAGAGCCTCGAAATCTCGAAATAGGGCAGCGGCCGGTCCTCGGCGAGCTTCACGGCCTTCCTGAGCTCCTCCATTGCAAGGTTCCTCTCGGGTATGGCGTGGGAGAGGAGTATCCTCAGGTAGGGATGGTCGGTCTTAGCCACGACGGCCTTGAGGCGGTCGCGGGGCGACCGGTCGTTCTCGTCGAGGGCGTCGGACTGCATGGCCGTCCATGCCCAGCGCGCGACTGTCATGGCCGAGTCGTCGCCCTTCTGGATGAGCGAGTCGAAGTAAGCCCTTGCTCCGCCGTAGACCTCGGGCCTCTTGTGGGGAGCCGCGGCCCTAGGGGCCGGGCGGGCGCCGGGGTCGGAAGCCCAGGGAGCGGCATCGGCCTTGAGGCCTTCGATAGGGCTGCCGTCGGGATTGGTGACGCGCACGATGAGGCGCCACGGGCCCTTCTTGTGGCAGACCTTCGCAATCACCTCGTTCCATCCCGCCTCGAGCCTGGCGCCAATAGCGTCCTGGTCCAGGCGCGGGCTGCGGTAGGTGTCCCCCTCGAACAGGATTGCGCCGTTGAGCCAGATTTTCATGGCTCCGTCTGATCCGGTCCTCAGCGCGACGTCGCATGGAGCCGAGGCGTAGAGGAAGGTCATCACGTAGCCGGAGACGTTTTCCGACTCGCGGTACACGTGGTTCAGGTCGATTGCGCCGGTCGGGGGTCCCATCGGGGGCGTGTTCCAGCGCACCTTGCCGGCCTTTCCGTCGAAGACCTTCTCCATGTCCGGGAAGTCCTTCCTCGACTTGAGGTCCGCCTCGACGTCGTATTCCGCGGCAAAGCCCGTCTCGCCCTCGTTCTCGTAGGGGCCGAGGAAGGAATATGACCGCACCAGCCCCAGCTTCTTCAGGGCTTCCTCGGCCTTGTCCAGCTCGCCCTTGCCCCTGCTTTCGCCCGCCGCCATCCAAAGGAGCAGCGCTTTGAGCAGATGCTGCCCTTCCCCGCTCCTGACCAGCGTCTTGATGTCGTCGAGTTCGGCGGCCGCCTCCTTGCCTCCGGGCCCCGAACACTGGAGCAGGCGGAGGAAGCAGTACTCCGCGACCGGGCTCTTCGGGTCCGACTTGAAGAGCTTCGCGTATACGGAGGCGGCGTCCGCGTACTCCGCGGAAAGCAGGGCATCGAACGCGTCCTTCATCTCCGCGGCAGCGTCGGCTGCATAGTCCGCGGCGGCGGACGGGGCGGCCGCGGCGGCCAGCATGGCCGCAATGGCAATCAGGGCCGCCCGGGCTTGACGGAACAGCATTTGAACCTCCTTGGAACGTGACGGCCTGCGATTTGCGGAGGGGGTCTTGGGCTCAATCCCGCCTCCTCCGGAACTCGCGGCCTGCCTTCTCGGAACACAGGGTTTCTGACTATATATCCTGGGCCCGGGACGGGCAAGATATTTCAGGACCGGGGACAGCGCCTGTGCCTGGGCGTGGTGTGTGCAGATTGGGTCGAAGGTCCGACGTCCGAAGCATAACGCAGCCGGGCCGCAACCAAACGCTGCGTTAAATCCCAACCACCGATAGCCAAATCCCAATGAAATCCCAACCTCCAATTTCCAATGAAGTTACGGGCTCAACGCTATGAATGTTCGCAAGAAGACGAGATATTCGAAGACGCTGAATCTTTCTGAGAAACGCTGAATCTCGATAAGCAGGAACACAGGCATCTACCTTTTTGCCCATTTCAGCGTATTCAGCCTCCCTTCAGCGATTTCAGTGTCGAATGCCCTCTTTAGGTCTTTCTTAAGCTGACGCATATGCCGTGATCCCCGATTCCGCATTTTCGAGTTTGAAGATTCCGCGAATAATGTTAAAAAAACCGGCGGCAGCTGCGGTTGCTGCTGTGTTTTCCAGGAGACTCCCATGAACGAAAGCGCGCTTCTGAAGACCGAATACAAGGAAGTCCCCCTTTTCGGCCGCGGCAAGGTCCGCGACGTGTACGATCTCGGCGACAGGCTTCTGATTGTATCCACGGACAGAATCTCCGCGTTCGACTACGTCCTGCCCGTGGGCATCCCGGGCAAGGGAAGGGTTCTGAACAGGCTGTCGGCATTCTGGTTCGGACTCACAGCCAAGATAACTGACAACCACCTGCTTTCCGTAGACGACAAGGATTTGCCCAGGGAACTCAAGGCCCATGCCGCGGATCTCTCAGGGAGGTTCATGCTGGTCCGGAAAGCGGAGGTGTTCCCTGTCGAGTGCGTGGTGCGCGGATACCTGTCCGGAAGCGCATGGAAGGAATACCAGAATTCGGGATCGATATGCGGCATAAGGCTCCCAAAGGGCCTCAGGGAATCGGACAGGCTTCCGGAACCGGTTTTCACGCCGACCACCAAGGCCAGCATCGGCCATGACGAGCCCATAACGTTCAAGCAGGTCAAAGAGACGGTGGGGTCGAAAGCGGCGGAGAAGATGAGGAAGAAGAGCCTCGAGGTCTACGGCCTCGCGGCGGGCTTCGCCGAATCCAAGGGGATTATCATCGCGGATACGAAATTCGAATGGGGCGCACTGAACGGCGGCATAATGCTCTGCGACGAGGCGCTCACGCCCGATTCCTCCAGGTTCTGGGACAAGGAAGCCTACAAGCCCGGCGGATCACAGGAATCGTTCGACAAGCAGTACGTCAGAGACTACCTCGAGTCCATAAAGTGGAACAAGCAGCCCCCTGTTCCGGGCCTCCCGGACGAGGTCGTGGCAAGGACGTCGGAGAAGTACCGCAAAGCGCTCGAGCTTCTGACCGGGTAAGCAGGGAAGACCGGGACTGAAGCCTGAAATCAAACGTCCAAAGCCCACACCAGCCTGGTTGCCAGGGTGAAGGGTGCAGGGTAGAGGGTTGAGCGGCGGAACTCAAACATAACCCGGACGAGCCGGAACCAAACAAGAATGTAAAATCAGGCTCGTCCTGGTATATCACGCGCCTCGCGCGTGCATTACGTAAATCATTTCAATTGTTACGAGAATCTCTTCATTAAGTGACTAAAGTTTCAACCCGATTCGGTGCAGTGTCCCGTCATTCCGGCGAAAGCCGGAATTCATGCCGCTGCCGGGAGGGCCCGGCTCCCGCCGGGCCGATTCCGTAAACCGTAGACCGTTGAGTGCGGAGGTCAGAAAGACGGCCGTGGACCGATTGGAGCGACGCATGCGTCGCCCCTGCCAGGGACCGTGGCCGCAGGCTTTGGATCGCGCATCGCTTTAGCCACGGCACTCAGCTGCCGTGATCGTGCGACAGAACGGGAAGAGGTGCAAGCCCCCGGCGCCTTCGCCGCCGGATTCGGAAGGAATCCTACCCTCCCTGCGGGGAGAAGCCGGTCAGTTCGGCGAGCAATTCCTGGGCTTTGCGGCTGCCCGGGTCCGCCTCGATGGCGCGGCGCACGGCCTCGAGTGCGCGAACCGGGTCGCTCATCTTGGACGTGAATACCTCCGCTTCCTTGAGGAGGTATTCGAGCTTCTCCTGGTTCGAGGCGGCCTTCCCGGCAAGCCTCTCGAACACTCCTGCCAGGTGGAACCAGTACCCTCCCCTGCGGCAGACGCGTTCGATCCTTCTGAGAATCTCGACGTCGCCGTGCTTCTCCTTGAGGAGCGCCTCGAGGGAGTCTATGGCCATGGCTTCGTCTACGAGGCTTTCCTCGTAGAGCCTGGCCTTCATTTCCATGAGCTCGATTCTCCTCGGCAAGGCAGTCGAATCGAGGGAGATCTCGAGGTCGAGCACTTCCTCGAGGTCGCGGTATTTCCCGGCCCTGCGCAGCACGTCCTGCATCTTCCTCAGGACCGCCGCATCGGACGGGTCCTCCTTGACCGACTTGTAGTACCATTCGACGGCGAAGTTGAGGTCGCCGATCTTCGACGCGTACAAATCCCCGATTTCCGCCGCGAGCGCGGCAGCCTTCGCCCCCCTGGACGAGAGCGCCTCGTATTCCCTCGACAGGAGCCTGCAGAGGTTCTCGAAATCACCGGAGTACTTGAGCCCCTCGACGGCGGAGGAGCGCAGATTCCCGTCGTCGGGCAGGAGCGTCGCGGCGGCGAGGAAGAACTCGGCCGCGTTCGCCGGGTTACCAAGCTCGCGGGAGACGATGCCGCCGATTTCAGCCAGGGCCGCGGCTTTTTCCGCGGAAGGCAGCGTTTCCGCCACGGCTTTCCTGATTTCCACGTACTCCTCCCATTTACCGAGCTCCTTCGCCGAGCCCGCGAGCCTTTCGGCCAGGCCCTCTGCGGCGGGATCGGCCTTCCATGCCTGGTAAAAGGCCTCGAAAGCCGCCGGAGCAGGTCCTGCCCCGCTCTCCAGCAGCTCCCCCGCCTCCATGTAGAGCCTGTGCGCGCGGCGCGGATCGCCGGTGGCCGAGGCTGCCATGGAAACCCAAATCGCAGCTTCGCGGAGCATCGACCTCTCCCTGCAGAGCCTGCCCAGCTCGGTCATCGCCTCGATGTCGAGCGGGTTCTCGTCCAGGAGGGATTTCCACAGGTCCATGGCCTTCTCGCCGGAAGCGGCGCGCGCGGCGTTGCCAATCACCTTGATTTTCTCCTCGCGCGACACCTCCGACTTGAGCCTGGTCCTGATCGATTTCGGCACTTCCCTGAGCACGTCGTCCTTGAGCCTCCCGAGCATCCTCAAAGCGCGGAGGTTGTCTGGATCCATCTGGACCGCCGCCACCAGCAGGCGGGCGGCCCTGGCGGGATCATTGAGGTTCTCGAGGACTATATCAGCGGACCTGGAGAGCAGCGTGGACTTCGCCGGGCCGTCGGGCTTGAGCTGCATCTCCTTCTCGATGAGCTTGAGGAGCCCTTCGTGATCGCCGGTAGAGAATAGGATGTTCCCCAGGAGCTTGAGCCCATCCTCGGACCGGGGATTGAAGAAGACCGCCCTCTCGAGCGCCCTTCTCGCCCTCGCGGAGTCGTTGAGCTTCTCGCCGGCTATTCTGGCGGCTTCAACGAGGGCCTGGGCCTTGGCGAACGCGGACGGGAGGAGGGCGGCCGACTTCTCGAGCAGGTCGGCGAGTTCCTTCCACCTCGATCCCGCCTTGAGGAGATCCAGGAGCTCGCGCGCGATTTCAGGGGACCCCGGCTCGGCCTCGAAAGCAAGGGAGAGCTGGGCCATGGCGAGGTCGGACTGGCCCTTCTCCTGATAGAGGATGGAGAGGGCCCTGTGGGCGTTGGCGCGCGGCCCGGCCTCCCCGTGCAAAGCGACCTCCTTCTTGAGGGCCTCGATGCATGCGTCCCAGTCCTTGAGCTTCTTCGCGGAGTTCTGCACCCCCCTCAGGGCTTCGAGCGAATAGGGGATGAAATCCAGGGCGGCGCCGTAGCTCTCGAGAGCGGCCTTGAAATCCCCCTTGTCGAAGGCAAGCTTCCCGAGCCTGGAGCAAATCGCAGACTTCTGGCGGTCGTCGGCATCCGATCTCAGGCGGATTTTCAGGACCTCGACGAGCTTGTCGGCGTTTCCCGTCCGCTCGTAGACCGACTCGAGGGCAATCTGCGCGCGCCGGTCGGTCTTCCTCAGGTCGAGCGCGGTCTCGTACCATCTCGCTGCCCCGGCCGAATCATGCAGCCGCTCCTCGTACACCCCGGCTATTTCGAGCGCGACGTCGGCCGCCGCCTCCTCGGGAAGCAGGGCGGCCTGCATCTCCAGGGCCGCCGCATGCTCCTTCCACCTGCCAAGCCTCTTGCGCACCCTTGCGAGCGAGCGGAGCGCCACGAGGTTGGCGGAGTCGCGTTCCACTGCGGCCGCGAACAGCTTCTCCGCCCTCTCGAACTCGTGCAGCCTCCGTTCGACCACGAGGCCGGCCTCGATTAGCGGTCCTGCCCCGGCTCCGGGGGAAGCCTCGATTCCGTCCTCGAGCAGCCTCGCCAGCTCCTCGAAGCGCCCGTGCCTCCCCAGCACGTCCTTGAGCCCCTCCTTGGCCGCGAGGTTCGCCGGGTCGAGCTCGAGCACGGACCTGAACCCGCCGGCCGCGCCCTCGAGGTCGAACAGCCTCCTCGCCCTGAGGTCGGCGGCCCTGAGCTTCAAGTTGACGAGAGCCTCGCCCTCCGCGGCGGCGGATTCGAGGACGGCCAGGAACTCGTGGTCCCTGCCGGCCTTGAGGAACGTGCGCTCCACTCCCGCCAGCGCTCCAGGCCGGGCGGGGTCGAGCCTGTAGAGCTCCTCGAAGACCCGCGATGCGGCCCTGAAGTCGATAGCGCGGTTCTCGAGCATGAATCCGAGCTTTTCGAGCGTCTCGGCCCGCTCGCCGGGTCCGAGGTCCTTCCTGAGCCTGTTCTCGAGCGAAATCCTGGCCGCGTCGAAGTCGCCCGCTTCCTCCGAGAGCCTCTCGATCCCCTCGACGGCGGCGGTATTTTCGGGAGACCTCTCGGCTATCCTCCTGTAGATTTCGAGCGCGCCGCCGGGCTTCGACATCTGGGACTCGAGCGCCTGGGCGGCGTCCAGCATGAGCGAATCCGCCTTGTCCCTGTCCTTCTCCCTGGACGCGAGCAGCAAGGTGTACTCCACGAACTTATCCCAGTTTTCGTTTCCGCGGTGGATTGCCGACAGCGCGGCCAGGACCTCCTCGTCCTGCTCGAGGGAGGCCAGGTCCTCCCAGATTTCCAGCGTGTTCGGCTCGAGCGGGGCGGCTTCAATCAGGATGCGACCGGCCTCGCGGAGCTTCGCGGCCTTTTCCGCCGCGTCGGTCGCATACGCGGATTCCAGGATGATCCTGTTTGCATAGCCCGCGAAGTCGCTCCTGGCAAGGTAGAGGAGCTGCTGGCCGCGTATCGCCTCGGCAAGCCCCGGGCTCATGATGAGCGCCTGCTCGTAGAGTTCGAGGGCCATCTGCGCGTCGCCCAGCCTCCTCCAGGAGACCTCGGCCGCCTCGGCGAGCATGAGGGGTCTGGCCCCGGCGGCGGAGGCGTCGCGCAGCCGGCCGGAGATTCGCAGGAAATCCTCCCATTTCTCCAGCCTGCGGTAAATCGCCGCGAGGCGCTTCAGCGGTTCCGGGTCCGAGGGGGAGAGCGAAGCAGCCTTCTCGAACGCGATTGACGCCGTCTCGAGGTCGTTGAGCCTGGTCTCCCACAGGTCTCCGGCCGCGAGATGGAGCCTCAGGGATTCCTTCCTGTCGGGCGAGGCCGCGAGCTTCCTGTTAATCACCCCGGCCACGTCCTCCCATCTTTCGATGCTCGCGTAGATTTGCTCGAGTTCCGCGAGGATTTCGAGGTTCTGGGGCTCCTCGGCGGCGATTTCCTCGTAGGCCTCCGCGGCCCCGGCCGCATCGCCGGCCCTGTCCTTGAGCATCGTCCCGAGCCTGAAGAGCAGCTCGAGCCTCTGGCCGGAATCGGCCTTTTCGGCTCGGGCGCGGATCTGCCCGGCCAGGCCCTGCCAGTCGCCTGCGTCCTCGTACGTCTGTTCGAGCGACGCCTGCGCCTGCGAATTCTCCGGATCAGCCGCAAGCACTCTCAAGTAGGCTGCAGCGGCCTTGTCCGGCATGCCCAGCATGTCGCGGTAGACCCTTGCGGCGCTGAAGAGGGCGTTGAGCGCCTGCGGGGCCCCCTCGTAAGCCGCTGCCGTGCGCAAGAGGACCTCGGCCAGGGCAGCGTGGTTCTTCGACTGCTTGTAGATGCTCTCGAGCCCCCTCAGCGCTCCCAGGTCGGCCGGGTCCTCGTCGAGGACGGAGCGGAAGATCTTCTCCGACTCCGCGGCCTTTGCGGGGTCCTCCGCCATCAGCGAGGCGAGCTTGAGGGCCGCGCCGCGCCTTCCGGACGACTCGGCGCCCTTGCTCATCTGCCAGCGATAGAGGGACGTGAGCCCATCCTTGTGCCCCGTCTCGGACCACAGCTTTTCGAGCGCCTTCTGGGCAGCGGTGTTTTCCGGGTGCATCTTCAGCGCGGCCTGGTATTCCCTGACGGCCTCCTTCTTCCTCGCAGCCGCTGAGGACAGCAGATCACCCAGGAGTATGTGCAGCGACGCCTTGGTCCGGCTGTCGTCCGTTACGTCCATCCTGGCATTCAGGACCTGCGCGCATTCGTCGGGCCCCGCGGTCTTCCAGAGCAGCGAGAAGGCATCCCTTTCGGCCGCATGGCCCGGCGGCAGGAGATCAGCCGCCATCCGCGCGCATTCGCCGGCCTTCCCGGCATTGCCCGAGTCGAGGTGCAGCTTCGCTAGATTCAGGAACGCGTTCGCCTTCTCCGCCGGATCGTGCGCGGCGGCAATCGCCTCCTCCATGTCCCTCATCCTGTCCGGCGCCGGCTCGAAAACCGCCACGGCCCGCCCTTCCGGGCGCGCAGGGTCCCGCGACGCCGCGGGGGAATCCGGGGCGCGCGCGCCCTCGATTCTCTCGGAGGCAATCCTCCTCGCCTTCTGGAGCAGATCCGTCTTCTCCCCTGGCTTCAGGCTCAGCTCCGCCTCCTCCTTCAGGATTCTGACCAGGGACTCCCAGTTCTCGGTCTTCTCGTACAGGCTCTCGAGCTCCTTGTATATCGACTGGGCGCCGCGGTTGATCTCCTTGACCATCTCGAAGCAGCGCGCCGCCCGAATCAAATCGCCAATCTGGTTCTGGTAGAGCTTGCCGAGCTTGAAGAGGATTTGTGCCTTGTACGCATCGTCCTTGATTTCCGGAATCAGGCCGTCAAACAGCTCCCGGAGCTGCTCCCATGCCGAGAGGGACCTGAGCCCCTTCTCGAGGTTGGCCAGGGCCTTGCGGTTGCTGGGTTCGAGGTCGAGAACCTGCTCGTATTTCTCAAGCGCCTTGGGGATGAGCCCGATTTTAGTCTCGTAGACATCCGCTATCTCGAGGAGCTTGCGGATTTTGGACGCCGCGTCCGGAATGCTCCTGATCTCCTCCTCCATGAGCTTGACGGCGCCGTCGTAGTCCCCGATTTCGGCGAACTTCCTCCTCAGGTCGGCCACGGCGGCGGAGAGGTTATGGTCGGAGGCGACGGCCTTCTTGAAGAAATAGATGGCCTTCCTGGGCAGGTTCAGCTTCTTCTCGGCGATTTCGCCCGCCTTGTGGAACAGTTTCGCGGCCTCGGTCTCGTCCTCGTTGGCGGCGCGCTTTTCGTAGACCTCGATGAGAAGCTGCCAGTCGCCCTTGAAATAGAGCTGTTCGGCGAGCGATTTGAACGCGTTGGCGTCCGAGGGCCTTCGCCATGAATGCCTGGTACATCCTCTCGGTCTGATCGTCCATTGCGCGCTACGCCTTGTCCAGTGCCTGCCTAAGGTCTGAGATGATGTCGGCGGCGTCCTCGCAGCCGACGGAGATCCGCACGAGGCCGTCGGTGAGTCCCTGGGCCATCCTCATCTCGCGGGGCACGCCTGCGTGGGTCATCGAAGCGGGATGCTGGATGAGCGTGTCGAGCGTTCCCAGGCTCACGGCGAGAGTGCAGATGCGGGTCGAGGAGAGGAGCCTCCGGCCCGAGTCCAGCCCGCCCCGGAGTTCGAACGAGAAGCAAGAGGGCCATGCCTTCATCTGCTTCCTCGCGACCGCGTGATTGGGGAAATCCTCGTGTCCGGGGAAGTGCACCTTCTCGACCTTCGGATGTCCCTTGAGGAAATCCGCTGCTGCGACCGCGTTTTCATGGTGCTTGCGCATCCTCATGCCGAGGGTCTTCAATCCGCGCAGGAAGAGGAACGACTCGAAGGGCGAGAGAATCGCGCCGGTGTCCTTGCGGAATGTCCTGATTTTCTCGATGCATTCCCTGCCGGCGGCAGCCATGCCCCCGACGATGTCCCCATGGCCGTTCAGGTACTTGGTGGCGCTGTAAACGGAAACTTGGGCGCCGAGCGAAAGCGGCCGCTGCAGGGCCGGGGTGGAGAACGTGTTGTCCACGACGACCATGGCCTTGTTCTTCGCCGCGATTTCGGACACAGCCGCTATGTCCGTAATCCTGCACGTGGGATTGGCAGGGGTTTCGAAGAACACGAGGCGGGTCTCCTTCCTGAACGCGGACCGCACCGCGCCGAGGTCGGACGTGTCGACGAAGGACGATTTTACGCCGAACCTGCCGAAAACGTCCTTGATGAGGTGGATGCTCGGCCCGTAGAGGGTGTCGCCGGAAATCACGTGGTCCCCGGATCCGACGAACGGCAGAATCGAGGCCGTGATTGCGGCCATGCCCGAGGAGAAGGCGACGGCCCCGTCCGCCTCCTCGATTGAGGCCATGACTCCTTCGAGGGCTTCGGTCGTGGGGTTGCCGAGCCTCGTGTAGATGTGGCCCTGCGACGCTCCCGAGAACAGATCGGCGCCCTTCTCGGGGCTGTCGAAATAGAACGTCGAGGACTGGAAGATGGGAATCGAATGCGAGTTGAGCGGTTTGTCATGCCCTTCGGAATGCAGGAGCCTGGTGTCGAAACTCAAATCCTTCCGGTTCACGTATGCCCTCCCAACGCGTCTGGTGACCAACGCCGCAACATAGCACGGATCGCGCTCGAGGTCAATCATGGTGCGCGGCGCGATTAGCCGAGGCACCTCGGATTTCCGCAGTCATGGCATGGAGGGCGCCGGCCTGCCAATCCCGGTCCTGCAGCGACGCCGGTGACGAAGGTGACGGACTTCCTCGGCACCAGGACATGCGCAGCGGTCGCGGTTATTCCTATCCGGACCGCGCCCGCCACGGCGAGCAGCGCAGCCTGGTCCCTTGCAGGCCAGCCGCAGAGGCCGGGAGCGAAGGCCGGGGGCGGCGGATCCCCGGATGACGCCGGGTTACGCACGAGCTCCAGCGCGGCGGCGCGTGCTTTTTCTGCGAGCATGGACGCGGCCATGTCGAGGAGGAGCTGGTCGAGGCCCTTTGGAAGCGCGTCCACGGCGCGGTCGACGCCTTCGCCGATTGTAACCGCCGCGAACGCCGCCGTCCCGAAGCTCAGGACAGCCTCCACGATTGCAGTCGGCGGGGAGAACTCCAGCCCGCCTGCGCGGAAGCCCGCGCCTCCGGGGCTCACGTGAGCGGTCTCGACCGCGCCGATTGGCTCGATGAGTTCCGCGGCCCTTGCAGCGGCCGAGGCCGCGGCGGAAGCAAGCCGCCTGCGCGCGGAGGTCCACGGGGTCAAGCCGCAGGCCTTCATGAGATCGGCCGGGTCAAGCCAGATGTCGAGGCTCGAAAAAATCATGGGCGCACGCACAAGAAACGGAGGACCATAGAGGCATTGTAGCCCGGGAAATCCGCGCGTGAACGCGAATTATCCGGGGGAACATGCGGCGAATCGCAGCTGCGGCTTGCCGCCCGTTTTTATATGCCTTGACCGGCAGGCGCAAGCCGGGGATAATGACGTGTTTATGGAGAGTTTCATTCGTGGATTGAATCCGGGATACCCGGAAAAGCGCGGTTGCGGAGTAGGCGCATGATTCAGAATCCTTACATCGGCAAGGAATATGCGGGCATAGAAATCACCGAGGAAATCGGACGCGGCGGCATGGGCGTCGTGATGAAGGGGCGGAAGAAGTCCGACGGGTCGATCATGGCCGTGAAGCTTCTTCCGCAGGGGGCGAGCAAGGACGCGCAGTACATCTCGCGTTTCGAGCGCGAGGCGAAAATCCTCATGCAGCTGCGCCATCCCAACATCCTCCATGTCGAGAGCATGGGCGAGGCCGAGGACGGCAGCTACTACATCGCGATGGAGTTCATAGACGGCTTTTCCCTCGGCGACGTAATCAAGAACGTCGGGAAAATCCCGGTAGTCCAGGCGGCATCCATAATCATGAACACTGCGAAGGCCCTCAAAGCCGCGCAGCTGCAGAACATAATCCACAGGGACATCAAGCCGGACAACATCCTGATCACGCGCGACGGCAGGGTGAAGCTCGCCGATTTCGGGCTCGCCAAGGACACGTCCGACAACATCAAGCTCACGATAACCGGCCAGGTGATGGGTACTCCCGCGTTCATGAGCCCGGAGCAGGGCAAGGGCGAGAAGGTCGACCACAGGTCGGACATCTATTCGCTGGGCGTGACCTTCTATTTCATGCTCGCCGGCAAGAGGCCGTTCCAGGGGTCGACGCCCCTCGAGATAGTCGTGAAGCAGATTAAGGACGAGCCGCCCCCGCTGGCCACGATAATTCCGGGCCTGGACGGGAAGGTGATTGCGCTAATCGAGAGGATGATGAAGAAGGAGCCGTCCGAGAGGATCCAGGACATGCAGGAGGTGGCCGACGGCATAGCGGCCATCGGCGCGGAGTCCGGGTGGGACCTCGAGAAGGCTGCGGCGGCCGGGGCGAAGATTGACATGACGCTCGACGACGGGGGGCTTGGGCAAATCGTCAGCGACGCAATCAGGAAGGACCTGACGCAGGCGACGGCAGATCCGAACTCGGCCCTGGCGCAGAAGGTGGACACGGGGGAAATCATCGGCAACGCCGACGACACGATGGTCGGCAAGGTCATAGGAGGCAAATACCTCGTCCGGTCCAAGCTGGGCGAAGGGGGGATGGGGGCGGTGTTCCTGGTGCGCCACACGGACCTGGACCAGGACTATGCAATCAAGGTCCTGAACCCCGGGCTCGCGTCCAACCCCGCCTTCCAGGAACGTTTCCTGAGGGAGGCCAAGGCCGCCACAGCCTTCACGCACAAGCACGCAATCCAAATAAGGGACTTCGGACGCGACGGCGACAAGCTCTACATGACCATGGACTTTTCCAGGGGCAAGACGCTCAAGTCAATCATCGAGAAGGACGGGGCGATAGCCGAGCGGAGGTCCGCGGTAATCGCGCAGCAGGTCCTCAGCGCGCTCAGGGAGGCGCACAGCGCCGGGCTCATACACCGCGACCTGAAGCCCGAGAACCTGATGATTGAATACCGCAACGGCGAGGATTACGTGCGAATCCTGGACTTCGGCGTGGCCAAGATGACCGCGACCGCGGACGAGCCGTCCGCCGGCACTTCCACGCTGACCCGCACGGGCACGGTCGTGGGCACAATCCAGTACATGTCCCCGGAGCAGGCGTCCGGGGCCCTGGACATAGACGCGAGGTCGGACCTCTACTCTCTGGCCGCAATCATCTACGAGAGCCTCTCGGGCGCGAGGCACATCGAGGCCGCGAACATGCAGCAGATGATGTTCAAGCTCGCGACCGAGGAGCCATTCCCCCTGGCGAAGCGCGTCAAGGGAGTGTCGAAGAAGTTCGAGCAGCTCGTGATGAAGAACCTCTCCCGCGACAAGGAGAAGCGGTCGCGGAACGCCGCGGAGTTCCTGGCGGAGCTCGAGGCCTGCTCGGGGCTCCAGTCCACGATAGCAATCAGGAAGACGGGGTCCGGGCTGCTGCTGCCCGTGATCATCGCCGGGGCGGTCGCAGCCGCCGCGGTGGCGGTCCTCATCATCGTAAATCCCTTCAAGTCGACGGGCCCGTCGCCGGACCGCCCCCCCGACAGGACCGAGCTCTCCAAGGAGGAGACCGAGAGGAAGAGGAACGAGGAATACGATGCGTTCAAGGCCGCCGGGGAGAAGGCTTTCAAGGCGCGCGAGTGGAACAAGGCAATCGAGCAGTTCTCCAAGGCGAAGGAAATCAGGGCGACGGAGGACATCGAGAAGCTTCTGAAGGCGACCAGGTGGGAGATGCACATGGCGCTCTACGAGGGCTTCATGAAGGAGAAGGACTACGAGAAGGCGCTGGGCGAGGTCAGCTACGGGCTGCAGCAGAACCACACCAGGGTGGACCAGAAGCAGGCGGCCGAGAGGCTCGAGAAGGAGCTCGGAGCCATAGTCCAGCAGTCGGAGGAGACGTTCAAGTCCGCCAAGGAATTCGACGAGTCCGGGAAGATCCCGCAGGCAATACCGCTCTACGGGAAATACACCGCCGAATATCCGAAAGGCGGGCATTTCGCGGCCGCGTCGGAATGGTACAAGGAGCTCATGAAGACCATGGAGACCTTCAAGGGGCTGGTGGTCGAATCCGACCCGCTCGGCGCGGAGGTCTTCCTGGACGGCGTGTCCGTGGGAAGGACGCCCTGCATGCACGGCGAAATCACTGCCGGAAAGCACAGCCTCCTCATAGATCTCAAGGGATTCGTCCCGGTCACAAGGGAAATCGAGTGCGAACCCGGGAAGAGATGCCTGGTAGTCGAGAAGCTCGAGAAGGAGAAGTCCGGCTCGATCAGGATCTTCGCCAAGGCCGGCGCCGCGAACGTGAGGTTCGAGGGCCGCTCGTACGGACCCACGCCGGTCCTCATCGAGAAGGCCAAGACCGGCGAGCAGGTGGTGGAGATCATCGGGGAAGGCGACGCCGTCTTCCGGATCCCGGTCACGGTCCATGACGGCAAGACCTCGACGGTAGAGGTCGACCTTGCGAAGCTCGCCGGCGAGGAGAAGGCGGACTTCGAATCGCTCCCCAGGGGAACCACCCTTCCCGAGACCGTGGAAATCTACAAGGGATTCCTGGCGAGGCATCCCTCGGGTCCCACGGCGGAGAAGGCCAGGAAAGCCATAGCGGGGCTCGAGGAGGAGGACGCGGACTACAAGGCCGCCAAGGAGGCGGGGAAGACCGGGGACGAGCTTGCCGCATGCGAGAAATACCTGTCGAAGCATGCCGACAAGAAGTATCCGAACGGGTGGTTCACGGGCGAGATCAGGGCCAGGAAGGAGGCCATTTCGTCTTCCATGGAGGACGAGGCGTTCAAGGCGATATCCGCGAAGGACACCTTCTACGGCAGGAAGCTCGCCGCCGACAAGTACCTGGACTCCTTCCCCTCCGGCGCCCACGCGGAGGAGGCGAGGAAGATCAGGGCGGACACCGAAATCGAGGAGAAGCAGCACCTGCTGTTCACCACGACCGACGAATTCGGGAAGAAGCTCACGGCAGGCAGGAAATACGCGGCCGATTTCCCAAAGGGGCTCAAGGCGGACGAAGTACGCAAGGCGGTCGAGTCCTTGCAGTCTGCCGAGCAGGAATCCTACGGCAGGATTGAGCCGCTCAAGGACGTCGAGGAGATTGCCCGACGGACCGCTGCGCACGTCGCCGCCTTCCCGGGCGGGGACAGGCTTGCGGAGGCGGAAGCAAAGGGTAAGAAGGCCGCTGCCGAAATCAAGTCCTTCGAAGCCACGGCCGAATCCGCCGACAACTGCAGGGCCTACCTCAAGGACTATCCGGAGGGATGGTTCCGAAAGGCGGTCGAGGCCAGGCTCGCGAAGTTCGGGTGGACCGACGACAAGACCGGGAAGATAGGGTTCAAGGGCAAGACGCCCGAGGGCATATCCCGCGGGGACAAGGACGGCGAGTACCACTGCGCCTATGACGGCGCGGTCATGGTCTACGTCCCGGAGGGGTTCTTCCCCATGGGGACGAACGACTTCTACGCGCCGGACGAGGACAAACCGGAGGTCATGGCCTACGTCAGCGCCTTCTTCATCGACAAGCACGAGGTCACCAACGCGAGGTACCGCAGGTTCCTCGACTGGATTGGGAAGTCCAAGACGCCCGGGAAATTCGACCACCCCTCGCAGCCCAAGGGCAGGGACCACACGCCCGCTTTCTGGAACGACGCGAGGTTCAACAAGCCCGAGCAGCCGGTGGTCGGCGTCGACTGGTTCGACGCGTACGCGTTCGCGAGGTGGGCCGGCAAGCTTCTGCCGACCGAGGCGCAGTGGGAAAAGGCCGCATGCGCGAACGTGGCGAAGAACTTGAAGACGAGGTACTCGTGGGGCGACGACAGGCCGACGGGGTCCCTGTGCAATTTCGACGGGTTGAAGGAGGCGACGGTCGAGGTCAAATCCTTCCCCAATTCGGCATCGGTGTTCGGCGCCGAGCAGATGAACGGCAACGCGGCGGAATGGTGCCTGGACGACTATTCTGAGGAATTCCTGTCGGACCTGCGGACGAAATACCCCGGGGGCAAGGGCAGGTGGGCGGTGAATCCCGCTTTCAGGTCGAACGCCCTCGGCCTCCACGCGGTCCGCGGCGGGAGTTTCGACGACGGCGACGACGATATTGCTTCCACGCGCAGGTCCGGGTTCAAGGGCAGGAGCGAGATGATAGGGTTCCGCTGCGCAATCTGGAAGGTCGACTGAAAATGCGCTGAATGCGGCAGTGCGCGCATTTGCGATCAACATCTCCGGTTCCAGCTTGCATGGGTCATCTGGAGGCTGACAATATGCCGTCCTGCATGGCGGCCTCGAATACGAAACGTCGCGCGACATGGTCTCCGCCGTGTTTCATGTCCTCGGTAGGCCGCAGGTTGATAGCTGCCGTCCTTATTCTCTCCCTTCTGCCGGCGGCGGCATGGGCCCAGGAGACCGGCGGAGTCCCCGCCGGGCGGGTTGATGCCGCGGACAGGGACAAACAGCCGGAAGACCCCGGCATGCCCGAGTTCGATGTGCCCGACGCCAACCAGCCGGCAGGCAAAGGCGAGGATCCCGGCGCATGGCGGACCTGGGGCACGGACCAGAAGATATCCCGCTCTGAGAGGGTGACGCTTTCGCTGTTCGTCGGCGGCGCTTACAGCATCATGGGGCAGTGCTCGAGCTTCTTCCAGGACAGCGCGTACGACGAGCTGTTCAAGGGAGCCATCTCCGCCGGACTGGACCTCGGCTTCACTCTCATGCCGCTACTCAACATCTACATTGAGGGCTCATACCAGGTTTTCACAGCCGGCCACGTCAGGGACCCGTCGGGCACCGTGCGGTTCGAGCCTGATGCAGAACTCTCAATCCAGCTCTTCCTCGGTGCGAAGGTGAAATTCCCGCTGAACCTGCTCGGCATGCGGCTTTTCAGCGTTTCCAAGGCCGAATCCGGGCACGGCGTGGTCCCGTATTTCAAGTTCGGATTCGGGCTTTCGCATTTTGGATCCATCCAGCTGCACAACCTTTCGACCGGGGAGAAGACCCCTTTCTTCAAGGATTCGAACGGCCTTTTTGCCATGTTCGGCATCGGCGTTGAGCTGAGGGGCAGGACCACGGGCGGGTTCGTCGAGACGTTCTTCTCCGACCTTGGGACTCCGGAATTCGCAGAGTCGTTTCCGTCCGGGGGGTCGGGACCCCTCAAGACCCTGTGCCTTGTGGTCGGGATCGCCTTCTTCTTCTGATTTTTCCGGCGCGGAGAAATCCTCTGCGCACCGGAAAAATCCACGGAAAAAAGCTGGACCCCTGAGCAGCCGCGACCCGGCGCGGCTGCTCAGGGTTGAACTTGTCGTCGGTATGACTTAGACTAGCCTGTCACATTTAAGCCGGCCGTGCATGGGCCGGCCGATTGCGGAGTCGTCCGATGTCGAATCTTCCTTCATTACTGGCCGCGTCTGCATTGGCTCTGTTTCTTTCCGCAGGCAGCCTCTTCGCGCAGGACCCCGCGGGCGAGGGCGAAGGCGGCTCCCCTGCCGGGGAAGGGATGGGCATTCCCGATCCGAACCAGCCTGCGCCCAGGGGCGAAGACCCGGGCGCATGGCGAACATGGGTGACGGATCAGAAAATCAGGCGCAGCGACCGCATGTCCATCACAATCGGCATCGGCGGCATGTACGGCCTTTTCGGCAAGGGCGCCGACATGTTCGACGACAACTCGTACAGCGCCATGTTCAAGCCGAACGTGACGCTGATGTTCGAGCTGGGATTCACGCTGATGCCCTTGCTCAACATCTTCGCGGGCGTTGCGCTCGAGGGATTCGCCGACAATTCTCCTGCACTCGTCCTGGGTCCCGACAGGTACGAGTCTCACGTGGACGACCAGATTGCGAAGATGTTCTATGCCGGAGTGAGGGTGAAGTTCCCGGTCAGGCTGCTCGGCTCCAGGCTGTTCTGCATATCGAAGGCGGAGAACGGGTACGGCTTTGTCCCGTATCTGAAATTCGGCGCGGGAGCCTCGATGCTGAACAAGGTGGACGTCGAATGCTATTCCTCGACCATTAATATTGATCAGCGGCTTTACGAGGATTCCACCGGCCTCTTCCTGACGTTCGGCCTGGGGCTGGAGCTAAGGACCGGCGTCTTCGGCGGGTTCATCGAAACCTGCTATTCGCACCTCGGCACGCCGCAGCTGTCGGCGGCCTTCTCCTCCCAGAGCGCAGGGGCCATGAGGACGCTCTACCTCGCAATCGGAATAGCGTTCTACATCTGATATTTCCGCGTGGACCCGGAAATATATGACTTACCAAGGAGTGCAGAATATTCAGGAAAATCGCCGCATGCCGCCTGGCTCATGCCCGCACTTCGCCCTCCTCAGCCTGAGCAGGGTCCTGAACATGGGCTCGGACAGGCCTTCCTTTTGCCGTATTCCCGCCGCCTCCTTGAGCATCTCGGGGCTCGCGGCAGTCTCCCACGCCGGGACGCAGTTCGGGCGGGACGAACACGCCTCCAGGATCATGTCCATGAGCCTTCCGGGCCCGCCCACACCCTTCGAAACGTAGAACACGGGGGCGGACAGCATGTCCGACGCCCCAATCACCCCTTCCTGAACCGCGATTTCCCGGAGGCGCGTGCCGGGGTAGATCCTCAAGCCTGCGGAAACGTGAACCATGTCCTCGGGCCCCACGTGCCTGTCTATGAAGTCGAAGGTCTCGCGAAACGTGGAATCCGTCTCGCCGGGGCCGCCGAAGAGGAAGAACCACATCACCGGCAGCGTTGCCTCCAGGACCCCGGCTGCCGCGGCTTCCAGATCGCGGATGGAGAAGCCTTTTCCGAGGCTTTCCAGCATCGCGGGCGAGGCCGAGTCTGGAGTCATGTCTATCTGGACGAAGCCGGCGTCCTTCATGGCCCTGAACATGCCCCCGGTAGCGCCCCTGGGATTCACACCCATGGTGCGCATGGCCCCGGACAACCCCCTTCGCAGGATTTCGGCGCATATCTCCTCGACCCGCCCATCCGGTTCGTTGAAGACAGAGTCCACGAATTCGATTGTCATGCCCCCGAGCGCGGATCGCACCGCAGCGATTTCCCCGGCCACGGAATCCGCCGTCCTGAACCTCGGGTCCGCGCCTTCAATCAGCGGATAGGAGCAATACACGCATCTGCGCATGCAGCCGCGCCTTGTCTGCATGGGATATGATCCCCTCGCGCGGTAGGGCGTGACGTCAATCCATTCGTGGATGCGCGACGGCCCGAGCATGGCGCGCGGCGGAGGGCAGGGCGCTTCCCACGGACGCGGGTTCCCCGCCGATACGACGCCGGGAATCCCCGAGGGATCGCGCTTGCGTTCGAGCGCGCCGAGCAGCGCGTGGAAGGCGTCCTCCCCTTCTCCGACGACGCCGAAGTCCGCTCCGGTCTCCTCCATGAGCGACTCGGGCATCACGCTGAACCCCGCGCCGCCCAGAATCACCGGCGCCCGGGTGGACCGTTTCACGGGATCGAGGAACTCCCCGATTACCTTGGCGACGTACCGCTCGGGATTCCTCATGCTCAGGTTGTCGTGGTTCCGGATGCTCAACCCCACGAAGTCGGGCTTGAAATCCGCGATTTCCGTTTCAAGTCCGGTTCCGCCCGAAAAAGTGCCGTCGAACACCTTCACGGAATACCTGCTTTTCAGGCTTTCCGCGATCAGACCCAGTCCAATCGGCGGCACCGGATACGGGGTCTTCTCGGTGTTGGTGTTGATCAGCAGTACTCTTTTAGTCTTCATTCTGCTCAGTCCTACTGCGCCATTCCTGTAAGCCCCAATACCTTTTTGAGCCTGATCTACATGATTCCCTTGCTGCTTAACATGATCTATAGGGGAAAGGGAGGGGAAATTCAACTCTTCGGTGTCTTCGGCGTCTTCGGTGGTTAATCCTCTCCCTCAGTGTCTGCGGCTTATTCGTTGGTTAATCTTATCCCGGGCGTCACTCTTTATTATTGCATTGGACACGGTTTCACAGTCACTTAGTTAGAACATCGTTATGGAGATTGATAGAATGCGCAGATAGGCGCGCGCGGTGCGCTGAATGACACGCGAAGCGCGTTCCTTCGGGGCGGAACGCGTGATTACCCGGACGAGCCTGGGCTGCATCCTTGTCCGGTTCCGGCATGTCAGGGTTATGGAGGGGAAAATGCTCTGGATTACGAGGTCAAGGGTGCACGTGGACCGGGTGGCCTGCCCGTGGCTGATCCGGCGCTTCATCGACTCCTCTGCGGAGTTCCTGTTCGTGCCTGCGTCGGAAGTCCTCAGGAGGGCCGACGAGACCGGCGGGATTCCGTTCGACGCTACGGGAGTCGAGTACGGCCATCACGGGGGCAAATGCAGCTTCGAGACCCTGGTTGAGAAATTCGGACTTAAGAATCCCGCATTGGCGAGACTCGCGAGGATTGTGCATGCCGCGGACATCGATGAAGCCGCCGGCATGGATGAAATAGCCCGCGGTCTCGAGGCCATTGCAACGGGTTTCGGGCTCGTCTATCCCGACGACCATGCCAACATCGAGGCCCAGTTCCCTGTCTACGACGCGCTATATGCGTGGTGCAGGCTCGAAGAGGCGGGAAGACCCGGTTAGCGCCCGGCTGGCCGACATCCAAGAACGGATTCGATGTGCAGAATTGCGGAGGGGTGAGATTCGCGCGGAAGTAGCCGCCCTGAAAGCCCGGCAGGTGGACCAGGCCGATCTCTGCGCAACGCTCGCCAGGTTCGACCCCATCTGGGATTCCCTCACAATCAGGGAGCAGGCCCGCATCTTTCAGCTCCTGGTCGAGCGCGTTGGGTACGATGGCGCGAAGGGCGCCGTGGCGATAACATTCCGGTCCTCGGGCATCCGGAGCTTGGCAGCGGAATCCTTCGGAGAGAAGAAAGCATGAATCAAGAGATTGGGCTTACGGTTGAATGTCCGATTCACTTTAAGACGGTGCTTCGCGGGCGGAAGCGCATGCACTCGGGGGAAGTCCCAGTTGTCTTCCTTCCCGAAATGATTGCACTATAAAACGTGTAAAAAGCTGAGGTA
>DYIT01000073.1:672-24843 GCA_020723505.1 Candidatus Kuenenia stuttgartensis | reverse complement strand
CCGGCAAGGGAGTCGAACGCCTCGAATGTCCAAAGTCTAAAGTCAAAGGTCCAAAGTCGTGATGCGTGGCGGGGCGGGTCTTCGAGATTCTACGCGATTAGCCTTCGCGAAGCCCTGCGAAGCTTCATCAAGGCTCTTGAGCGAAGCAGGGGTTGCGGCTCGGCTGCGTCTTGACTTGGATGATTTATCCCACACGAAGCCTGTTGCTTTCCGCTTCGTGTGGGATTCGCGGACGTGAACGAACAAGCCCCATGAATGCCCGTGTATGAGGTAAGCGAGTCCCGCGGTGAAATCGCCCGACGGCAGATCAGGGAAAACTCAAGGCGCCAGCCGCACGAACATTCCGGACTCTTCTCCCCTGGTTCCCCGGGCTGCCGTCGAGGTCCTTTTCACCCTGACCGACCCGCCGGACAGCGCGGCGAAGGAAATGCCCGCCAGGAGAGAGAACAGGATGTAGTTCGCCGGCATCCGAAGGCTGAGCTCCGTGCCGCAGTTGAGAAGCATCGTGAAGGCCCCGGCGAATGCGCCCGCAGCGATTTTCCTCCTGTCTGCGCGCACGTCTGCGTTCTGGAACCGCCTGATGAATGCGGCGGTCCAGAGGGCCGCCGCGCCGGCGACAAGCAGGAATCCGAGCATGCCGGTCTCAGTCAGAAGCTGGAGGTACTCGTTGTGGGGGAAACTGTACCCTCCCGGGAGGGCGTCCGACTGGTATGCCGGGAACACATGGGGGAAGGTCCCCAGGCCCGTCCCCAGGATTGGGAAATCCGCAAGGATTCCCGCGGCGTCCTTCCAGATTTCGAGCCTCCTCTCGATGCCGGGATCGAGGGCCTCGAACCGCGTCATGACCGGCTCCAGGCCTACCCATGCCGCAATGGAAAGCGCGCCGAGCAGGAGCACGATGAGCGCTGCCGTCCAGAACCTGCCCCCATCCCCCGCGCGCTTGAGCAGGAACGAGAGGAAGAAGAAGCAGGCCACGCCGGAGACGGCCGAGATGATTCCCATCCTGGAGGCGGAGAACACGACCGCCACGAGCATAGTCACGAACGACAGCCCCGCGAGGATTTTCCACCAGCGCCGCGACGCGTCCTGAGCCGCGGATGCAAGAAGCCTGAACAGGCCGTCCTCGCTCCTCCGCTTCCACGCCTTCGACTTGAGGAACATAATCGACAGGCACAGCGGGATGAGCATTCCGAGGTGCGCAGCGAAATGGTTGGGATTCACGAAGGTCCCGTTCGCCCTGTTCCCGAACTCAGCGGCGGTGAAATGGACCGATGCCGCGTTCGACGAGAGGTAGTTGAGCATCGCGTAGAAAGCCGTCGCGCCGCCGGCACCGGCCAGCGCAGCTGATGCCGCGTACACCTTCTCCTTCCTCTTCATCAGCACGGGAGCCGCGAAAAGCGGCACGGCAGAGGAAAGCAGGAGCGCCAGGGAAATCCTCGTCGCCCCGGGATACACGGAAAGGGACGAGGGCAGAAGCGGGTCCGGCAGCCCCTTCCCGGACAGGGCCCCGTAGCGCGCGGGACCGAGCCAGCTCCCCAGGTCGAGCGTCTGGACGAACACGAGAAGCACGAACGCGCCCAGAAGAAGCGCCGCCGCCCTGGTCATCGCGGAACCCCGGTCGGCCTGCCCGGCCGCCGCGTCGGGACGCAGCCCCCTCCCGGAGCGCCAGAACTCGAACGCGGCAATAAGCGAAAGGACTCCGGTAAGCCCCGTGAGGGTCCAGAGGGGCCAGCCGGACACGGATCCGTAGAAGAGCGGGGAAAGGACGGCGCACGCGAGAATGAGCGCAGTGCCGGCGGTGCGGATCCAGAATCCCGGGCCGCTTTGCTCACTGCCCATCCGAACCCTCCGCCTGCGATTTCCTGTAGTGCCTGTAGCGGTAGTAGGAATACTTGTAGTAGGGGGACTTCGGGTAGTTGAACGAGTTCAGGACCACGCCGAGCACGTTCGCCCTCGCCCTCTCCATCTGCTCGGCGCAATGGACGGCCGCCTTTTTCCTCGTCGTCCCCGAGGAGATGACCAGCACGACTCCGTGGACGGACGGGGCGATCACCAGCGGATCCGTCACCACCCCGGCGGGCGGCGTGTCTATGACTGTGTAGTCGAATTTGGACCCCATCTCGGCAATCAAATCCTTCATCCTCTGGGATCCGAGGAGCTCGGACGGGTTGGGTGGAATAGCCCCCGAGCGCAGTGCCCAGAGGTTCTCGATGCCGGTTTTCACCACCGCGTCGTCGAGGCTCGTGGTTCCGGCCAGCGCCTCGGACAGCCCGGGGCCGTCCCCGAGTTCGAGCATCCTGCCGACGGCGGGCTTCCTCAGGTCCGCGTCGACCAGGAGGACCTTCTGGTCGGACTTGGCCATAGTCACCGCAAGGTTGACCGAGTTGAGCGACTTGCCCTCCTCGGGGCCCGGAGACGTGAGCATGATGACGTTCCGGCCCGGTCCCTGGGCGGGAAGGGAGAAGCTTATGCCGGTCCTCACGGCCCTGAAGGATTCCGACACGCCTGAAGGCCCGTCGCCGCGAGCCACCACGCCCCGCGAGGCTTCGATTTCCGTCCTCGATATCACCGGGATGAGGCCGAGGAACGGCGCGTCCAGCATGTCCTTCACGTCGTCGGGAGTCTTGATCGTGTCGTCCAGGTACTCGAAGAAGAAAGCCAGCGCGACGCCGCCGAGGATGCCGACTATGAGGGCGAGCGTAACGTTCAAAAGCTTCTTCGGCCTGACCGGAGACATCTGGGGAATCGCCCTGTCGACCACGTTGATGTTGAGCGCCCCGAATCCGGACGAGCTCTCGAGCTCCCTCCGCCTCTCCAGGAACTCCTGGTACATCCTCCTCGTCGAATCAACCTCGGACTTGAGCGCCTGGAACTGGTTGGACTTCTCGTCGAGGCTCCGGACCTCCTCCATGTGGCTGCGGACCAGCGAGGCCAGGCCCTCCTCCTCCTTCTTCTTCATGGAGAGGCTGTCGCTGACCGTCCTCTTGAGCCTCGCAATCTCCCCGACCATCTCAATCCTGAGCTTCCTGAGCTTGTCGACGGTCTCGACGAACTGGGGATGGCCGTCTCGAAAGCGGCTGGCGCACTGGGATAGCTGCTCCATGAGCGCAGCTTCCCTCGCCCTGTACGAGGAGAGGACCGGGCTCTCGATTCCGTCGGGAAGCGACGGAATCGGCGTCCCGTCCTCCCCGCCGGAGTCCGGGATTGAGGACAGCGCGGCAAGCTTAGCCTCGATGGCAATCCTCTCCTTCTGGGAGGCGGTCAGGGCGCCGTCGAGCTGCTCGAGCTTCTTGAAGAGTATCTCCTGCTGCTTTTCGTACGAGAGCACGTTGCAGCTCCTCTGGAACTCGATGAGCCTGGCTTCGCTCTCAAGGAGCTTCGTGCTCAGCTTGGGGATTTCCTGGCTGATTCCGCGCTGGACCTCCGAGGACGTGGTCCTGTGCTTGAGCTCGACGTAGGAGACGTATTCGTCGAGGAGGTCGTTCAGCCAGTCCGCGGCCTCGAGCGGGTCGTAGCCCTCCATCGAGACCGTGGCGAGGTAGGTCCCCTCCTTGGGCGTCACGGTCACGGCCTCCCTGAGCGTCTCCACCGGGTCCGAGGAGCGGGAGAGCATCTCGTGGCTCTCGATTCTGTTGCGCTTCATCACCGCGGCGATTATGGGCCTGCTGCGTATGATTTGGTGCTGCGTCTTCCTGTACTCGTCCGGCGGTCCGCCCAGCTCGTAGGCGTCGCGAAGCGAGGACAGCCCGGGCGTCTGGCGCTCGATGTATATCTCGGCCGTGGCCCTGTAGACGGGCCTCGTCTTGAACGTCACGAAAGTGACCGACGCCACCGTGACGACCAGGAAGGTCACGGCGATGCCGAGGTGCTTCCTCACCACCCACATGTAGTCGCGGAGATGGACGTCGGCCGCCTGCCCGTTCGCGTCCTTGAGCGCTTCCATCAGAAGAACCTTTCCGGCACGTATACGATGTCTCCCGGCAGGAGCGTCACGTCGCTGCCCGGGTCTTCCGACACCACGGCGCTCACCTTCACCGGTATTACGATCTTCTTTCCGCCCCTCACCCGGACAACTATCGTCCCGTCCACGTCGGCGCGCTTCGAGAACCCGCCGGCCATGGAAACCGCCTTCGTCGCCGTCAGCCCGGACCCGGCATCGAGGAATCCCCCGGGCTGGTTGACGGAGCCGAGCACGAAAACCCTCTCCCTGGTCCTGACAATCAGCGTGTCCCCCGGGGAGAGCAGGGCGTCCGCCGCCGAATCGCGCCCCTCCTCCACCTCGGAATAGTCGAGGAGGATCACGCTTTCGCCGCCGGCCCCGCTCCTCACGAGCAGCAGCCCCGTCCGGTCCGCGTCGGGATTGAAGCCTCCGGCCGTGGAAATCGCCCTGGTCAGCGTGGGCGGCTCCTCGGAGCTCACGGCAATCCCGCCCGGGCTCCGGACCGCGCCGAGGACGAAGACCTTCCTCAGGGGCTGGACCAGCACCCTGTCGCCCGGAAGCAGGTCCACGTCCATCGCGGAAAGCCTGCCGTTCATCATGGAAAGCACGGGGATGGTGTAGGCATCCCCGCCCGAATCCGATTCCCTGATGAGCCTGACGCGCTCCTTGTCGGCGTCCGGCGCGAATCCGCGGGCCATGGCGATTAGCTTGAGCAGAGTTAGGCCTTCCGCGGGGTCGACGGCGTAGGAACCCGGCTGCACTACCGCGCCGAGTATGTACGCCGTCCTGGGCGCCCATTCCCTCACGTAGGCGCTCACGTGCGCGTACGTGAGGAAGTCCTTCTCGAGGCGCTCCTTGAGCGACGTCTCGACCTCCCGGATCTCGAGGCCTGCAAGGTCGATTCGCCCCAGGAGGGGGAAGGAGCAGTATCCCTCCCTGGGAACCCTCAGGACCATGGACAGGTCCTGGTGGTTGTAGACGGCAATCTGCACCAGGTCGCCCGGCTTGAGCCTAGACGCGGACCGCTCACGCGCCGCGGCGTTCCCCCCGACGGCCAGGAGGGCCTCCGGCAGCTCGGGGGCCGGTGCGTCCGGGATTCCTGCGCTATTGGCCGCCCTCGATCCCCGATCGCCGCGGTCCCCGGCCGCCGCCTCCTGATCCGCGGGACCGCGCGGTCCGGGTCCTGGAGCCGCCTCCTGCCCCGCGCATCCCGCGGCCGCCAGGCTGATAGCCGCGAGCGCCGCGCACAATAGCAGCTTCGTCTCTTTCATCCCTGCTTCCAGTTGCGCATGATTTCCATCAGCATGTCCTGGTATTCCCTGATCCCCGGAGCGAGCCTCACGGCCTCCTCCAGTTCCGTTATGGCCTCGGAAATCCGCTTTTCGCGGCGGTAGAGGAGCCCGAGCCTGTACCTGTAGAGCGGATTGTCCCTGTCCGCCCTCACCGCCTGGAGGAAGAACCTCTCGGCCGAGTAGGAATCCCCGGACAGCTCGGAAATCAGCGCCAGGTGGTAATAAGCCTCGGGATCGTGGGATTCCTGGGCGCTCTTGTCGAACATGAGCATGGCCGAGCTCATGTTCCCGAGCTCCCACCACAGCTTCCCCATTTGCGTGTATATCCGGCTCTTGTCCGTCCTGACGTGCGTGCGCAGGACGTTGAGCGTCTGGATGCCCTCGATCGACTTCCTGCCCTCGAGGTACATCCGGGCCACGCGGGCGACGTCGTCGGCGGAAAGCTCGGCCCGCCTCGCCGCGTCGAGGATCATGTCCTTCGCCCGGTCCCCTTCGCCCGCCAGGAGGTGCGCCCTTGCAGCCTCGAGGCGCCAGGCATTCTCGGCCGGCGGGAAACCGGCGACGAGCCTGTCCCAGGTCCGCGCCGATGCCGCCCATTCCCCCCTGGCCGCGAGGTACGAGGCGAACCCGGCAAGGCCCTCCCTGGTCTCGGGCACGAGCATCTCGATTTCCTGGGGGAGCGCGGAGCATTTCTCGTAGTAGGAGATGGCCCTGCCGAGGTAGGCGAGGTCGATGGATGCGGCGCGGCGGAACGCCTCCTGCGCCTTGCGCGACGCCTCCGACCGCGCGGCGATCTCAGCCTCGTCCACGACCATCCTCCCGCCTTCCGCAGGCGGATGAGCCCTGAGGAGAAGGAAATACAGCCCGGCCTTGAACTGGAGATCAGGATTGGTCCTGCCCAGCTTCGCCGCGAGGTCCATGGCGGCGTCGGCCTCCCCGAACCTCCCGAGCTTGTGGTAGACGAGCCCGAGCTCCCTGTGGCACGCCGCGTTGAGCGGATTCAGCCGCGCCGCAGCCAGGTATTCCCCCAGGGCGGATTCGTACTCGCCGGCATCGAAGAGGTCCTTGCCCGAACGTGCGCGGAATTCCGCTATGCCCGGCGCGGACTCGCAGGACCCCCTCCCGGGACCGGGCCCGCCCTCAGGACCTGGCCCCTGGCCGGACGGAGGATGCGCCAGTGCCGGATTCATGACGCCTGCGCTGAAGTTCCTGAACGACTCCGCCGCCAGGAAAAGGCCGAGGAAAAGACCGCCTAATAGCGGGAGGTGGAGGCGCGGCGAGAAGCCCAGGGGAAGTCCGGGCCGCTGACCGGCCTGTTCGCCGGCCGGCTTTTGAAGCGGCGGTCCAATTTCGGTTCTCTCTTCCATGACGCCTGCCTGCGCCGGGCCGGGCGGCCGCGGCGCGTATGACGGGGTGTTCAAGCCGAAGGCGGGCCGGACTGCGCGCTCTCCTCCCTCCTTCTCCTCTCGACGTATTCCAGGAAGGACGCGAGCATGAACATTGCGAGGCACGAGACCACTCCTGCAAGGCCCACTATGAGGGGCCTGTTCGGCCTGACCGGGAAATCGGGCTTCACCGCAGAATCGAGCCTGACGAAGGATATCGCCTCGCGGTTCTCGGCGATTTTCGCGGACTCGAATTCCGTCTGGAGATAGCTGAAAACGCTCTGCTTGATTGTCACCTCGCGGGTCTTCCTCGCGAATTCCAGCGACTTCTCCGGAAGCTTGTACAGCGGTATGTACCCGTTCGATTCCACGTACAGCATGTTCTTGCCCTTCTCGAGGTCCCTGATTTGCTGCAGCATGGAATCAATCTCCATCTGCTTCCTGGAAATCTCGGGATTGGACGCCCCGACCGTCTTCTTCAGGACGTCGAGTTCCGTCTCCTTGATCCTGACCCTGAGGTACAGGGCGGTGATCTGCTCGAAGAGGAGCTGCGTCTGCTCCGGCAGGGAGATGACGCCGTTCTTCTCGCAGAAGATCCTCAGAGCCTCCTCGGCTTCCTTGAGCTCGATTTGCGCCTCGTCGAGCCTCCCCTTCACGAACGACTTGTGTTTCGAGGCGACGGTCAGGTCGTTCTCCCTCAGGTATCTCTCGAGCTCCGTTACGTATTCGCCCGCTATGGCCGCGGCCGCCTCGGGGTCGGTCCACTGCGCGGTTATGGTTATGAGCCCGTGGTTGTTCGTCCCGATGGAAACAACCCCTTCCTTCAGGAGATTGACCGCGTCGTTGACCGCAGGATGCCTGTCGGGATTGCGCCAGCCTCCCTCGGTCCTCTCGGACTTGAAGAGCACCGGCAGAAGGTCAAGCTTCTCGACCACCGACTGGGCGAGGGTCCTGCTTTCGAGAACGTTTATGAACCTGTCGGCGTCCCCTTCGGGAGCTACGCCCATTCCGCCAAGGTCGATGATGGAATTCATCCTGCCCAGGAGCGCGGCCATGGATGAATTCCTCTCCTTGGCCCTGGGTATAATCGAGGTGCGCGCTTCGTAAACCGGGGGGATGAAGAAGGATACGACGAGCGCGCCGATCGTGATTGCCAGCACGCCGCCCAGGATCAGCTTCCTGTGCCGCCTCAGTATCTTGAGGTAGTAGAACAGGTCCACTTCCTCGTCGACAGGACGCCTCAGGCCGCCGGCGTCATTCTGGCCGAAGGAAAACCGGATTTGGTTCTCGTCTCCCATCAATCCACCGGAACTGCTCCACCCTCTTCAACGCCCGCGGCATGCGCCTTGCGGGAAAAATCTTCTGGATTCTACACGAATTATGCCGGTTAGTCAAAAGAAACCCTTGAATCAATTTGCCGGGACTGCCCGGTCCCGGAATGCGTCTTCCCTTGAAATTAACGATTATTTCTTTCCTTTCACCGATGGGCTGTTTTATAATGACAGGCGAGAGAGACAATTCCCTTTTCGACTTGGCAGTCAATGGCAGCATGATTCATTCCCAGAACTCATGCCTTACTTTAATTGTCTCTCTCATTTGACTGCCCCGGTCCCGGAAACCAGAGTCCCGGCGGCCGATAAAAAAGCGGCGGGAAGCAAATCCCGCCGCCTTTTTTTTTTCATGCCCCATTCCGTGCCGGCCCGGATACGGACTCCGAGCCCGGCCGGCCAGGCTCGTCTCATTCGAACTTGAAAGTCGCCTTGTTCTTGCTCCACCAGTCGCGCCAGTCGTTCTGGTCCCGGAACTCCTTACCCGTGAGGTTCCTTAACGACTTGGAGACCATGACGCGGTAGTGGGCGTACCCCCCGTGCGCGCCCCCGCAGAGACCGAACAGCGAAATCAGCTCGTCCACGGCGGATACGTGCTTGATGCTGCCGAGCGCGTCAATCCGGGCCTGGGCTTGCGCGTGCCACGTCCCGTCCCCCCTCTTGCCGCCCATGATGTTCTTCGAGAGCGGAAGCACGGCCCTGGCGTCCCCAATCAGCCCGAGCGCCTTGCAGACCTCCTTGAACACGTCAATCTCCTTGTCCTTGCGGTTCGTGTCGAGGGCCGCAATCAGCGCCGGAACGGAGGAAACGTCCTTGATGGACGCCAGCGCCCGGACGATCTCGATCCTCACCATGGGCTCGGGGTCGTTTATGTACTTCGCGAGCGTCGCCGCCACATGGGGACCGCCCTCGCCTGCGAGCTTCTTCACTTCCTCGGATTTCTGGAGCGGGTCCCACTTCGGCCAGCCCTTCTCGAACTCCGAGATCTTCGCCTTCAGGTCCTTCACGTCCTGGCCCGCCACCTGGGCCGGCTTGCCGTTCACCGTAACGAAAGTGATGTCCAGCATGACCTCGCCCTTGGGCCTCGCGAGCGTGAGCAAAGTCGGAAGCGTGAACCCGTTCACCTCCCTGTGGCGCGCGAACTTGAGAATGGACCTCCCCTGCTCGGCGCTCTTGTCGGTCTCGATGGTTTCGGTCGAAACGACGAGCTTTCCGTTCTGCTTCTCGTACGCATAGGTCCTGACGGTCCTGGGCCCCTTGAGAGACTCGACCTTGACCAGCCTCTTCTCGTTCTCGTCGAAGAACAGGTTGGCCACGGTCTTCTTGTCGCGGAGCACCTCTATCCTCACGCCGTCCGGCTCCTTCAGATGCTTCGCGCTCCCCGCGGAAAGGTATTCCGAAACGAGATCGCCCGTAATGCCCTTCCAGATTTGGGTGAAGTTCTCGTTGAAGAGCTTCTTCAAAGGACCGCCTTCCTCTGTGGATACCACCTCCTCGTACGGCGCGTTCCAGGCGTACGCGACCTTGATTTTCCCCTCCGGAAGCCGCTTGTCGGGAAGGTTCATCAGGATTTCGCAGGAGAAGCTCTTCAGGCCCGCTGCCACGGGATTGTGCCTGGTTGCGTCGTAAGCCTTGAGGAACGCCGCCGTCTCGGCGTCCATCGCCGTATCAGCCGCTCCCGGCTGCCCGGGAGCCGGCTGCTCGGGCGCGGTCTGCCCCAAGCATGCCTGCGATGCGCATAACCCAAAAATCAGCGCCAGCGCCGCCGCCAATGTGTTCTTCATCTGGAGTCCTTTAAAAAAACGGAATCTAATCATGTATATAACCTGATAAAGGGAAATGTTCCGCTTTGCAGGCAGGGGGAATGACAGCAACCGGCGAGACGAGGATGTGCAGTGAACAGCCGATCTCAGAGCGGCGACAAGAGGATGATGACGCGCGGACTCGGCATGCCGGGTTGTTCGCCCGCGCATGCCGGTTCGTGCAAACCGGGGCCTGTGCGCCCGAATCTCCGGAGGTCCCCGCTATTCCTTGTCCTCGTCGTCTTCTCCGACGAGAATCTTCGGCAGCGCCCTCTTGAGAGTCGGGGCTTTCAGCTGATCGCCTGACTTGACCGCGTCGTAGTGGCGGTATCTGTCGTACTGGCCGTATTTCGACAGCCGGTACGCGGTCCTCGAGTAAGAAAGCGGGTCCATCCCCTTGTAGAGCATGGGATAATACTCGCCGAACCCTTTCCAGTCGTGCTTGTACACGTACGCAGGCTCGTCGATGACGACGTAGAACCTGTTGTTGTACATGTAATACTCGGCGGGCGCTTCGGAATCGGGCACCGCGGAAGCGCCCTGTTCCCGGCCGTGGACCACGGGGACAGCGTCCATGTCGACCACGTTCGGATCATTGATGAACGGGTCCGGACAGCCTGCGAGCACGAGCAGGGAAAGGGGAATGATGATCGCGGCAAGGCATTTCATCTCGTCACCTCACCTTGGAGCCGCTGCTGCACGACCGGTAATCATGCGCGCCTGGCTCCATAAGCCGGGGGGCTACTGATATGATTCTACATGATGGGGAAATGGAAAAACAAGAAAAAAAGCGAGTCGAAGGGTCGAAGGTCGTTCCGGGTTCCTCTTCGCGCGTTTCGCGTTGCTGTAGCCGCGGCACTCCGCTGCCGTGATCACCCACCTCTACCGGCGATTCCGTACACTGCTCTTCATCGCTTTCATCCCTTCTTTCCTCTTGCATCTTTGCTCCTGGAAATGATAGCTTCCTTCTTGCCGTGTCTTTCCTGGTGCAGTATGAAACGCGCATCGTTGCTTCTTCTCCTGATTTTCGCGGCCGCGGGCTGCGAGAGTTCACGGGAAATCGTCGATCCCGAGGAATCGAGGAACAGGTTCCACTACTATCGCAGCTTCAGGTTCCACTCCGAGAACCAGGAACTGAACTTCGAGCTCGCCCAGCTCGCCACTGCCGCCGAGATGGAGAAGGAATACGGCTACGTGTCGACCAGGGAAGGACGGTGGAACCACCTGAGCGAGGTGCTCGCTGTCGAATACAAGCTCACGCCGGCTCTCGAGGACCTGAGCGAATACCTGGCCGCCAGCGACGTTGAGGTTCCGCTGAGGGAAGTCATGCAGATGATCACAGCCATCGGTATCTACAAGCCCTGCTCGGACCTCGCGGACATCGACAACTCCCTGACGTTCAACGACCCGGATTTCAACGAGAAATTCAGGGAATACCTCTCCAAGTGGCGGGAGTTCAACCGCGGCATCCGTGCATACATAGTGGAGCAGCAGAGCCTGCCGCTGAAAGACGACGTGATGGAATTCATCCTCAGGGTCTACTACACGAACTACGACACTCTGTGGGGTCTTCCGAGGAAGGGAATCGCCCCCCCGGGGGATGAGACGCGTTTCTTCACCGACTGACCGTTATCCTTGCGAGCGCAGCACGACTGCAAGGATGTCCGTGACCGCGGCAAGCACCATCCTGACCTTCACTCCCTTCGTCCTTTCGAAGTCCGAATCCCGCATCCATTTTCTGAACAGGTCGGGGCTCGCCACGGCTATGACGACCACTTCGCCGAACCGCTTGATTGGAACCGCCGTGAGTTTCAGGCATTCGTCCCGGCTCATGCAGGTCCTGCCTCCCTCGAGCGGCTGCATGCCCTCGATGTCCACTACGGGAAGCGCATACTCCTTCGAAAGCTGCAAAAGCATCGCCTCGGTCAGGTAGTACCTGTCGCCTCCGCCTAGAAACGTGCATGTGCTGCCGCACTCAGGACACTTCCCCCAAAGCAGGCAGGGATCAGAATCGTCGAAGTACTTGTTGCATATCGGGCAGAACCACTCGCGTTTTTCTTCTTCCGTCATCCGACGCTCCATGACCCGGACGAGCCTGCCCTGCTTCGTCTCTCATGTCAAGCTATTGGCTGCACAGGGCGGGCTCGTCCGGGTCATGTCTCGCGCTCCGCCCTGAAAAAACGCGCTTCGCTTGTCCTACAGGGCTCGGCGCGTGCCTTTCTTTCATTCTTTCAACTCATACCGCGGTATTTCCGCTCCGTTAATCAAGCTTCGCATGAACCGTGCCTGATACATCATACACCAAACCGCTCGCGGATTTCATCCGGAATGCGGTTTTTCAGCTCTGCCCGCGAATTCGCATTCGCATTCCGATTTGGTAAAGGCTCGTCCGGGTTATTTACAACCGATTCCGACTGGACAGTAAACTTCCATATATATCCCTTTCTCTCCTCAATCTAATGATATAATTGTAAATTGTTTTATACACTTTCAAGCGGAGAAGCATGGAACCTGGAGTGATTATCAACGGCAGATACAAGCTCATTCGCAAGCTTGGGCAGGGCGGCATGGGCGAAGTGTACCTGGCGACCGACCAGGTGAACAGAAGCATGAACGTGGCTCTGAAGACGCTCGGGTCCGGAGTCACGCCGACCTTCCTCCAGTATTTCAAGCACGAATTCAAGGCGCTCACGACCCTCAATCATCCCAACCTTGCGAAGGTTTACGACTTCGGCCAGATGGAAGGGAACGATCGGCCATTCTTCACCTCCGAGTTCATCGAAGGTAGGAACCTGCTTCAGTTCGCCCGGGGTCTGGATTTCGAGGGGCTCTATGGCGTCGTGGTCCAGATTTGCCGCGCGCTTGAGTACATACACAACCGCGGTCTGATTCATCACGACATCAAGCCCGAGAACATCCTGGTGGTCGACGTGCCTCAGGCGTCGCCCCCGTTCACGGTCAAGCTTATCGATTTCGGCCTGGTCGGGCGGTCCAGGGTCGAGGACGCCGGGGCTGTGCCGGGGACGATTCACTATATCGCCCCTGAAATCATCAAGAGCCGGCGCAGGATCGACAGGAGGAGCGACCTGTATTCGCTCGGCGTTGTGCTCTACCAGGTGAGCACCGGGTCGCTTCCCTTCGACGGCGAGACGCAGATTGAAATCCTGAAGGGCCACCTCGAGGGCGTCCCCATTCCCGCAGGCAGGCTCAGGCCCGGCATTCCCAAGTCTTTCGAGGAGGTCATGACCCGGCTGCTCGCCAAGGAGCCCTCGGAGAGGTATTCGAGCGCGGCCGACGTCATCAGGGCAATCAACAGGTTCTCCCGGGTCCAGTTCGAGGTCGATGCTGCCGTCGCGAAGGAAGGCGGCATATCCTCCGGGAGGTTCGTGGGCAGGGAAGGGGAGTTCGGGAAGCTGAAATCCATGCTTTTCTCCGCCGTGGGCGGAGGCAGCGGCTTCTCGATTGCCCCCAGGCTCAAGGGCGGCGAGACGACGACCTCGACAATCGACGTTGTGCGCGTGGAGGGCGAGAGGTCAGCGCGTTTCGTGGCCATCACGGGAAGGACCGGAATCGGCAAGACGCGCCTCCTCAACGAGTTCAAGTACCACGTGCAGCTCAACCAAATCCCGTTCCTCGAGGGCAGGTGCTCGTCCTCCAAGGACATCCCGCTCTCCCCAATCACCGAGGTCCTGAGGCAGATTCTCGGGACCGAGGAGGGGCTCGTTTCCGCCGAGGGGCTTGAACCCGAAATCGTGAAGATCCTTCCCGAGTTCAAGGACCGGTTCAAGGCGGCCCCCTCCCCCCAGCTCAATCCGAGGCAGGAGAGGCTCCGCCTGATGGACAGCATGGCCAAAGTCCTGCTCAGGACCGCGGTCAGGAAGCCGTTCGTGCTCTCGGTCCCCGGTCTCGACGCAGCCGACGAGATGACCATCGAGTTCCTGGGTTACCTCGCCAGGACGCTCGCGCTCGAGGCCGACAAGCCGCCGAGGTTCGAATCCGCCGAGGCCGCCGACGCGCAGGCGGTCGCCCAGGACATCCCCCGGATGCTGGTGTGCTGCTCCGCCGCGAGGGACGAATCCGGGGAATCGCCGGCGTGCGTCGCCGTCGACAATCTGGTCAAGGACGGCTACATAGCCGAGATGCCGCTGGCCGGGCTGTCCCCGGACGAGGTCGCCGGCATGGTCCAGTCCATGCTGGGCGCGGACCGCATCCCGGCCGGAATCGCCGTCGTGCTGCACCGCAAGACCAGGGGCAACCCCTACTTCGTGGAGGAGATTGTCAAGACCCTCGTGGAAGAGGGGCTCCTCTTCAGCGAGGGCGGCGAGTGGAGGGCAAAGGGCGGGAGCATCGAGGAAATGGACATACCGGTGGGCGTCGCCCAGGCGCTGAAGCGCAGGCTCGACCGCCTTTCCGCCGACGAGGTCCGCATACTCGAGCAGGTGTCGGTCTTTTCGAGGCCCGCGCCGCTGGAGGCGCTCTCTGCCGCGCTCGGGGCCGAGCCCGGCGAGCTCTTCGGCCGTCTCGAGCGCCTGGCTTCCCAGGAGATACTGGAGGTCTCGGCCGTGCCGGGGCTGCGCGTCCCGGGATACGGGTTCCGCCATTCGACGCTCAAGGACCTCGTCTGCAATGGGATCGACCCCGGGAAGCGCCGCAAGCTCCACGCGGGCACCGGGGAGGCCCTCGAGAAGGTCTTCGCGGAACGAATCGAGGACGGCGTGGAGGAAATCGCCGGGCATTTCCTCGGCGCGGGCGACCCCGGGAAGGGCGCGAAGTACGGGCTTTGGGCCGGCAGGAAGGCGAGGGCGCTCTGCGCGAACAAAGAAGCCCTGGACTTCTTCACCAGGGCGCTCGAGCTCGTGCCCGCCGCGGAGCGGAAGGTCGAGGACCTCGAGGCGGTCGGAGACCTGAAGGGGCTCGTCGGGGACTTCGACGGGGCGATATCGCAGTTCAGCGAGCTCATCGAGACGCGGAAGGCGGACCTCAAGTCGGCGGACCTCGCCAGGCTGCACAGGATGCGCGGCGAGACGAGGAGGCGCAAGGGGGACCTTCCGGGGGCGGTCGCGTTCCTGGAGGAGGGGATTGCCGCGCTCGGAGCCGAGGCGCAGGGGCACGTCGAGGGCGTGAAAATCCTCTCGTTCACAGGGTTCATGAACGTGCTCAAGGGCGACTACCCCGCGGCTATGAAGTGCCTGCGCCGCGCGCTTAGGTCGGCGGACCTGCTCGGCGCCGCCGCGGAGTTCGGGCCAATCTACAACTTCATCGGCCACGTCTACTACATGCGTTCGTCGTTCCAGAAGGCGCTCAAGGCGTACCACAAGAGCCTCGCGCACAGCGAGAAGCACGGGAACCAGCACGGCGTGGCAGCCGCTTGCGACTCGCTCGGCAACACATGGACCCGCAAGGGCAACTACGCGAAGGCCCTCGAGTTCAACATGCGCTCGCACGAAATCCGCAAGAAGATGGGCGACATCTTCCTGCTCGCCGACTCGCTCAACAACATAGGCCACCTCTACATCGAGCAGGGGGACCTCCAGAAGGCAATCGAGTACGAGACCGAGTGCCTGGGAATCCGGGAGCGAATCGGAGACGACCTCGGCAAGGCGGCGTGCCACCTGAACCTTGGAATCGTATACGACGGTCTGGAGAACTACGGCAAGGCGATAGAGTCCTTCACTCGCAGCCTCGAAATCCGCCGCAGGCACGAGGACCAAGTCGGCATGGCGAACGCGTTGAACAACATCGGCATCGTGTACCGGGTCACGGGCGAGCTCGACAAGGCCATAGACTGCCTCGAGCAGAGCCTCGCGCTCAGCACCGAGCAGGGGAGGACCGAGAGAATCATCATATCCCTGTCGAGCCTCGGCGAGGTCTACTGCGAAATCGGCGACGTGCGCAAGGCGAGGGAACTTCTGAACCGCGGCCTCAAGCTCGCATCGAGCAACGAGATGAAGCACATGGAGGGCGTGGTCAACTCGGCCCTCGGGGAGGCCGCGAGGATATTGGGCGACTGGGACGAGGGGGAAAAGCTGCTCAAGAAGGCGCTCGAAATCTTCCGGGAGCTCGGGAACACGGACTGGATCTGTTACGTCGACATCACGTATGCGACTCTGTGCTACGAAATCGGGCAGTTTGACAGGGCGAGGCAGTACGCGCGCGAGGCCATGGGCATCGCACAGGACCTGGGCATAAGGAAGGTGCGCACCAGCGGGCTGCTCATACAGGGGCTGATTGAGTCTGAGATGGGCAGGGAGGCCGAGGCTCTCGAGATGCTGGGCGAGGCCAGGGACAACGCCGAGGCGGGCGGGAACCGCGAGGCTCTCTGGAAAATCAGCCATGCGCTGGGGAACCTCTACCGCGACGCGGCCAAGTTCGAGACCGCAGAGAAGCACTATGCCCAGGCCGCCGGAATAACCGATTCCATGGCGTCCAGGCTGGGCAAGGACCTCCGCGACATGTTCATGGCCGACCGGAGGAGGAGGAAGCTCGCGGCCGACTTCGAGCGTCTCAAGGGCAAGATGATGGAGACGCGGCACGAAATCACCCTCACGCAGAAGGCTAACCTGAGGCAGCGCATAACCGACCTCGAGAACGTCCAGGCCCAGCTGCTCAAGCTCCTCGAGGTCAACAAGAGCCTGAATTCAGAGCACAACCTCGACAACCTGCTCAACCTCATCATGGACTCGGTCGTGGAGATTTCCGAGGCCGAGCGCGGCTTCCTCATCCTCATGGAGAACGGCAGGATGGAGGTCAAGGTCGCGAGGAACATAAACCGCGAGGAAATCCAGTCGCCCGAGTTCAACATATCCCACTCCATAGCGAAGCAGGTCATGGACTCCGGAAAGCCCATTATCCTTACCAACGCGCAGGAGGACGAGAGGTTCTCGAGGTCCTTGAGCGTGCTCGACCTGAACCTGAGGTCTGTCCTGTCCTTCCCGTTCCGCATCAAGAACCGCGTCATCGGGGCGCTCTACGTGGACAACAGGTTCCAGAAGGGAATCTTCTCGGAGAGGATTCTGAACGTCCTCGACGCTTTCGGCGACCAGGCGGCGATTGCAATCGAGAACGCCCAGCTGTACGAGGAGAACATCAGGAAGGCCGAGCGAATCGAGAAGCTCAACAAGCAGCTCGAGGAGAAACTCGTCGTCACCAGGGCCGAGCTCGAGGAGGCGAAGGAGATTATCGAGTCGAGCAGGAGGGAGTTCGAGCTCAAGTACAACTACGACTCGATAATCGGCAAGGACTCGGGCATGAAGAAGGTCCTCAAGGTCATAGACAGGGTGCTCGACAAGAACATCGCGGTCCTGATTCAGGGGGAGAGCGGCACGGGCAAGGAGCTCATCGCCAAGGCCATCCACTTCAATTCGCCGAGGCGCAACGAGAGGTTCGTGTCCGAGAACTGCGCGGCGATTTCCGAATCGCTTCTCGAATCCGAGCTCTTCGGATACGAGAAGGGCGCGTTCACCGGCGCCGACCAGAGCAGGAAGGGGCTGTTCGAAATCGCCCACCGCGGCACGATGCTGCTCGACGAAATCGGCGACATGAGCCTCGAGATGCAGGCCAAGCTCCTGCGCGTCCTGAACGAGGGCGAAATCCGGCGGGTCGGCGGCAATGACATCATCAAGGTCGACGTGAGGATAATCTCGGCCACGAACCAGAACCTGCGCGAGGCCGTGGCCCAGGGCAGGTTCCGCGAGGACCTTTTCTACCGCGTTTCCGGCGTGGCGGTCACCCTGCCCCCCCTCCGCGAGCGCAGGCAGGACATACCTATGCTGGTCGACTTTTTCGTGAAGAAGGTGTGCGAGGCGCAGGGGATGGCGCCCAAGGCGATTGACCGCGAGGTGACCCAGGCGCTGACGGATTTCGACTGGCCAGGGAACATAAGGGAGCTCGAGAACGAAATCACGCGCCTCGTGACCCTGTCCGACGACAGGATAACGGCCGATCACCTCTCGCCCAAGCTCAAGCCGGGCGGAAGGGAGGAGCCGGCCGCCGCCAAGGGCGAACGGCCCGGGAACCTCAGGGGCACGATTGAGGAGGTCGAGAAGAGCCTCCTTTTCGAGGCACTGAAACAGAACCGCTGGAACAAGACGCGCACGGCCAAGGAGCTCGGCCTCTCGCGCGTGGCGCTGCACAAGAAGCTCGCGAAATACGGGATGAAGTGATTTGCCCGCATGCGCCGGGGAGCCATCGATGCCGGCGCATGCGAGCAAATCAATTGTCCGTGTTCTCCCGGCCGTTCCCGCCGTGAAGAAGCAGGTCTTTCCTTAATCGGCAGGCGGTAGACGTCGAGCTTCACAGTTGTGGTTCTTGTCCGGAAGATGGTGTAGAATCAAAGGTCCTGACAAGTCGTTTTCCTGGAGGACGGATGAAAACCCGAGTCTTGATGCCCCTTCTGGCCCTGGCCGTGTTGTGCGGCTGCGAGAGCTACCCGCAGACGCTCAAGTTCAAGGATTTCCAGTCGCTCTGCGGCACGGCGAAAATCAGCATCGACATGCGCTACCATTTCGGCGAAGGATGGTCCACGCCCAAGCTCCCCGGGACCAACCAGTCCTTCGAGAAAGAGAACTGCGTCGACTTCAGGCGCGCGGGCATGGTCATGCAGATCTTCGGGGAGGCCCATTACCGCGAAGCCGAAGACGGCGACACCGTGCGTCCGGGCGAGTGGGCCGCCGTTAACGAAGCCTATTTCTCCCCCGGCCCGGTAGACGGCGAATTCAGGATTTCGCGCGAGCGCGTGGGCTTCAGGTTCGGGTTCTTCGCCCCCCAGCTGATTTTCGGCGCAGGCTTCGGGCTCTTCTACCACGGCATCCAGATTGACGGCGACGTGCGCAACGCGACCGTCCGCGGCGCCGTGCACAACGACAACAACGGGTTCGGATACATGCTGTGGCTGGAAATCAGCCCCGGCTGGCCTCCCCTGCGTCTCTACTTGAACTGGGGCAAATGGGACGCCTACGGCGGAAAAGGATACTGGAGGGGCGAGGAGACCGAAATCGGCCTCAAATACCGCTTCCGCGGCTTCGAGGTTTTCGCAGGCTACCGCATCGACGAGTTCTCCGGCAGGAACGACCACAACCTCATCGGACAGAGCAGGCTCAAGTTCTACCTCCGCGGGCCCGTTCTGGGCATGGGCGTGGCGTTCTGAGACTGGGATCGAAGAAGAAAAGTTGCGCTTTCCTGGACCTGAGCTCTGTGTTTGGTATTGATTTCGCGTGGAATTCATTCAGGGATTCCATGCCTTGAATCCGTTACGAGAAAGTACTCATGTTACGCGAGAGGAACAGAACCGTGTTCTTCTTGGCGCTCGCCTTGATTCTGCCCGCGCTCGATCGGACTGCTCCAGGCTTCGAGCCCAGGCACGGATATGTCAAGGGCAAGGTGGCAGGCCCGGACGGCGAGGCGATCCGGGGCGCCGAACTCGTCCTGGTTAAAATCACGACCGCAAAAGACCTCCATCCGAACCTCTTCTATGCCTGGAATCCTGCGAGAACGGACGACAACGGGTTCTTTAAGGTCCCCATAATTGAATTGGGCGATTTTTGCCTCTGGGTCCAGGCTGAGGGCCGGTCCTCGACCAGCAAGAGATTGAATTTCCTCCTGCCATGGGAAGACGCGGAAGCTGGAACCTTGAGACTCGAGCCGGTGACGGAAAGCAAAGGCGAACTCAATCTCGGATTCAGGAATTCAGCAGGAGAGCCATGGGCGGGGAAATCGCTCGCGTTGCGGCTGCTGAGGAGGGATGAGTCCAAGAGGTTCGATCTCATTCTGGCTACTGATGCATCCGGCTCCGTTGCGCCCGTATCCCTGCCTCCCGGCAGATGGGAGGCGCGCGTCGTGCCCGAAGGAGCCAAGGTCGTCGAGAACATCGTTTTTACAGTCAGGGAAGCGCAGTCGACTCCGCTTCGAATCGATCTCATTCCAGTTTGCACCGTCTCGGGCAGGGTCCTGGATGAAAACGGGAATCCGGTGCCATGGGTCCAGGTCGGGACGCATTCGAATCCTCAGAAAGAAGAAGAAAGTTACCCAGGCTACAGGAAATTCGAGTATTCCGCCGGCTGGTGCACCTTGGAGGACGGCGCCTACAGGCTCGAGATCCAGTCGGGCAGGACCCGGATTCATGCATGGACCAAAGGATATAACATCTCTGATAGCCGGGAGTTCGAGGCAAGGCCCGGCTGCGAGGAAAAGGGCGTGGACGTGGCGCTTGCGCCCCTTGTGATGCGCAATGACCGCGGAATCCTGAGGGTGGACCTCTCCCATGGCGGGTCTTTTTTCATTGGCAGAGCCCTTCACACCTGCGAAGTGGGCACTGACTATGATTACTCCCACCCGGACAAGCTGGGCAGGTTCTGGTTCTACTGGCTGGATCCAGGCGTGCATGGCGTCACAATCCGGCTCGCGATCGGTTTCCGCGAACTTCAAGCGTCCGGCAGCGTGGAATCCGGAAAGATTACCGACGTCAGGGTCGACGATGCCCTTCCGTGCGTCGTCTCGGGCCGCATAATCTCCCAATCAGGGGAACCCGTCGAGGACGTCGACTTGCGTTTCAGGGCCGACCCCTGGCTCGCGTCCGAATTCCGGAGCGGCAAGGATGGGGATTTCCGGGTGGGGTGGTTCCAAAAAGGCAGCTTCTCGTTCGCCGCTTCAAAGCAGGACGCAGGGTGGTACATCGTGCAGGACGTGCAGATCGATTGCGGGAGCGGACGGGACTTTTTCTGCCGGAGGCAATCTAATCGAGGGCCGGCACCAGCTGCGCGTAAAGCACGAGGAGTTCGAAGGAGTCAGCGTCCCGTTCGAGCTGGACGGATTTGGGCAGGTGGACCTTCCAGACGTTTCGATGAAAAGGCTTTTCCGGGGGTTCGGCAAGGTTGTGTTCAAGGTCGAGGACTCGAAAGGCAGGCCTGTCGAGGGCGCGGCGCTTGTCGTGAGCGTGGGACCGAAATACTGGGACGGACTTGCGACGGGCCCTGACGGCACTCTGACGATCGACAGGGTCCCGGCCGGGCTGAAGGGGTTCATGGAGGCGAGGAAGGAAGGCTTCGCCCCGGTCAGATCCGAGGGCTGGTCTGTCAATCCTGCATTCCCCTGCGAAGTACCGGTCGTGCTGGCCGAAGGCTGCAGGATAGAAGGAACGGTCTACGGCCCTGATGGCAAGCCCAAGCCAGGCCAGCAAATCCGCGCGTGGGGAGGCGGATGCGAGCAGCATCTCGACGCCGTAACTGGGCCTGACGGCCGATACGCGTTCGAGAATCTCGCGCCCGGGAGATACGTCATATACGTCAAGGATGAGAAACAGCTCCCCGAAACCGACGGCAAGGACGACGAGAACCCGGAAGAAGAGGAAGCATTTGGCTGGATTTCCCGAAAGGCCGTGGTTTTCGAATCGGATCAGGGGAAGGCGGTCGTGGACTTCCGCATGAACGAGAAGGGAGTGCTGGAGGGGAGGCTTATTCTGGACAATTGCGAATCCCTCAATCGTTCGACCTGGCTTTTCCTCTGGTTCGACGGGCTGGGGTCCGCGGAACGGTCCTGTCCGGTAAAGAGCGGGCATTTCCGCCTGGGAAGCCTCGCGCCCGGAGCCTACAGGCTTTCATTCTGGATTGGCGAATGGGTAGTGCGGGAGTATCCCGAGCCGCATGACGGAGTCGTTTTGCGCATCGAGAGGTTCTTCGCCGAAGTCAGGGACCGGCAGACCACGTTGCTCGAACTGTGCCTTCCCAAGGGCGGCGCGGTCGGCGGAAGGCTAATCGTCGAGGGTTCGGCTGAACCGCCTCCAAGGATGCAAGTGCATGCCGAAGGCGACAGGGTCAGCAGCGAGCTTTGGTCCGTGGCGGACGGGAGCTTCCAATTCCCGTACTTGCCCCCCGGCGAATACGAAATCCGGCCTGGATACCAGCCGGGGCCGAAGATAACGATAAAGGAAGGCTGCGCCGTCACGGACATGGTCATCAAGCTCCGCCGCTGAGCAGCGCGGGGATTCGCCATCATCAGTCATGCATTTATCAATGGGCAATCGCTATTGGGTATTTGGGAATACCGTTTCTTGTCTCGAGGTCTTTCAGAACCTATTTCGATGGAACTTGACTTCCTGCTGCTCCAGAACGGCCAGTGGCCAAGTTCCATTGCTTCTTCCTATCCATGGCTATAGACTTGAGCTTATCGGTGCCGAGGTGCTCCCGATGGTGATGTCATATGGGGATCCTTGGATCATGGAGTTAGTGCTTTAATGCTTTCCGAATCCGATTTCCTGTTCGCGGCGCTTGCTCTGCAGATGAATTTTATCACCAGGGAGCATTTTCTCGAGTGCGGGACGACATGGGTTTCTGATTGCAGTAAAACCCTCCGATCAGTCATCGAGGCGACGGGACTCCTCGATCCATCGTCCAGGAGAGCACTTGACGCCATGGGTGCCGCCCTAATCGCACGATTCAAGACGCCGGAGAAGGCCCTCAGGGCGTTCCTCGGTAATCCGCATGTCCAGTCGTTTCTCGATGACGCCCTGCCTGAAGGGAGCCCCTTGCGGGAGGCGCTTCAGGAAATCGCTCCCTTCGAATCCGCCGGCCCTCTGCCTGAGGGGCATCCTTCATACGCAGAAGAGAATGTCGCGATTATTAGCCTTGCGTTCAATGAGCGCCTAATAGACCCGGCCATCCTTCCCGAGGTCGCCCGCAAGGGGCACAACAACCCAGGAGCGCCCCTCGGCCGCGTGCTCGTGAGGGACGGCATCTGCAGCGTTGACCAGGTGCGGAAGCTAATCTCCAGGATGCCTTCCAAGCTCGCCTACTGCCCATCCTGCAGGGAGACCCGCTCGACGAACCGGCCACTGGAAGCAGCCTCGTGCGGCACGTGCGGATCCAGTCTCGTGCTGCTCGAGTTCGTGCTGAATGAGGCGGCCCGCGGGCCCTTCCTGCCGGCCGCGGAGCGTTACGAGGCGTTCGAGGAGCTCGGCAGAGGCGGTCTCGGCCGCGTGCTGGCAGGCAAGGACCGCGTTCTCGGCCGCGAAGTGGCCATCAAGGAGATGCACGAGGCCGTATTGCCTGACGTGAGTGCCGGCCGCTTCATGCGCGAAGGGCGGATTGCTGGCCGGCTCACGCACCCGAACATCGTGCCGGTATTCGACATGGGCGTGAGGGAGAAATCAGGACCCGGCACAGGGGGCACGGGACACAAGTTGCCATACTTCGTCATGGCCCGGATTAAGGGCCGGGATTTGAGGGAAATCATCGAGGCGGTGGAGAGGGGGCATTGGGAATGCGCGGAGTGTAGAGTGTCGAGTGTAGAGAATCATAATGCCGGTTCTGAACACTCTACACCGGACGCTCAACACCTGCTTGCCAGCGGGGGAAGAGATCCGCGCAAGGAATACGCCCGCCCTCGTCTCCTGCGCATATTCCAGGACGTGTGCCTGGCGGTGGCTTACGCGCACGACCACGGAGTCATACACCGCGACCTCAAGCCCGCGAACGTCATGGTAGGCGAGTACGGCGAGGTCTACGTGGTGGACTGGGGCCTGGCGAAAATCGTAAGTGAAAGCGATGAGCAGTCAGCGGTCTCAGGTGAGACAGGGAGCGGGGAGCAGGGACTAGGGGGCAGTGAAAAAGAGACTGATTCGCGATTTGCGAATCGTGATTCGAGCAACGATCAGTCCCTTGCCGCTCGCCGCTCGCCGCTCACCGCTGCAAAACTCCCCATGTTTACCATGAAGGGCACGGTGCTAGGCACGCCTTCGTACATGTCGCCGGAACAGGCCCAGGGCAGGAACGAGGAGACCGACAGCAGGTCCGACATCTATTCGCTGGGCGCGATTCTGTACGAAATCCTCACGTTCCGACCGCCTTTCGAGGGGGCGAGCAGCCAGGAAATCATCACGCAGGTCCTGATGCGCGGTGTGACGCGTCCTTCCGCAAGGGTTTCCGTCACACGCGGGCATTCCGATGCCGTTTCGCCTTCCTGCGTTTCGCGCGAGGCCGATCCACCCAATCAGGCCGGTCGGCTCCCTCCGAAGCCGAATCAGGTCCTTAGGGCTTTGAAGTTCTCCCCCGCGCCCGTCCCTGAGGAGCTGGACGAGATTGTGTTGAAGGCCATGTCCAAGGACAAGGCGAATCGCTACGGATCAGCCCGGGAATTGCACGAAGAAATCCAGCAGTACCTGGACGGCGAGAAGGAGCGCGAACGCAACCATGAGCGGGCTATTATAAAAATCGAGGAGGGGAGGCAGATCGCTGAGAGGATGGACAGCGCCCGGGCGGAAATGAAAGAGGCTGAGAGGGCCGCCGAGGAGAGGGGAAAGGATGTCAAGACTTTCTGGCCGCTTGAGAAGAAGAAGGATTTGTGGAATCTGCGGGACAGGGCGAATGCCCTCCGGTACGAGGTCGTGATGGGATTCACCGAAGCGGAGCGGGCGTTCCAGACAGCCCTGGAGTT
>DYIT01000073.1:0-662 GCA_020723505.1 Candidatus Kuenenia stuttgartensis | reverse complement strand
CCCCGAGGCCCGGGCTGCACTAGCGGATCTCTACTGGGCGCAGTATCTGCGCGAGGAGGAGGCAGCCAACAATGCGGAGATGATCCGTTGCGAGACCCTGGTGCGCGAATACAACGACGGGCAGTACGATGCAAGGCTGAAGGGCGACGGGACTCTCGCAGTATCGACAATGCGATTCCCGTGCCGCTGTCTTGTCGAGGGCAGGATAGTAGAAAGCCGGGAATTGGAGGTGATGGGATTCCACCCCTGCTCGGGAAGGGGGCTTGTCTCCTCGGATGACTTGGAAGGACTGCAGGACCTGGAGCCGAAGGAGCCAATCCGCCTCAAAATCCACGGTGCGGAGTGCACGACAACGCCGCTCGAAGGCGCAGACGTGTGGCTGTTCCGGTTCGAGGAGAGGGAGAAGATACTCGTTCCCCTACTCCCCCACGATGTAGCAGTAGAAGGGAGAGGGGCGAGGGGCGAACCGCAAGATACCGGCGCTTCGCGCTTCCACCCTTCCACCCTCCCGCAATCCGTAGCAGACCGCCTCTACGATCCTGGCTCTCCGTTCAGACCCGCCGAAGGGCTGTACCTCGGGAAGACACCGATTCCCAGGTTCAGGATCCCCATGGGATCGTACCTGCTTATAATTGCATATCGCAGGAAAGGGAGTGTCGAGG
>DYIT01000072.1 GCA_020723505.1 Candidatus Kuenenia stuttgartensis | reverse complement strand
CCGGGGTCCGGACGCGTAAATGACATCGGAAGCCATTTGCGCTGGCCAGCAAAAATCGGCTTGGTTCCCGGCTTCAACAGTGCGTCGAAAATGCGTTCTCCCGGTTCCTGGACTCGAATCGACGCACCTCATAAGCACGCCGATTTTTGCGAATTGGCGACGCTTCGCGTCACGAGATGTCATGGATAAGCCGTGTTAATAGCACGGCGGGCGATTGAAAGGGAATCGCATGAGGAGGCAAGTGAAGCTAATCGTCCCCAAGGGGAGAATCCAGGACAACGTAATCCGGCTTCTCGGCAGGTCGGGCATACGCCTGGCAATCGACGGAAGGGCGCTGAGGCCGCACTCGAGCGATCCGGAGATTGAAGCGAAGATTCTGAAGCCGCAGAACATACCCGCGCTGATTTCGCTGGGCAGGCACGACTGCGGTTTCACGGGCAGGGACTGGATTGCCGAGCGCAAGGCCGGCGTGGTGGAAGTCCTCGACCTGGGCTTTGATCCGGTCAGGATTGTAGCCGCGGTGCCGGAGGACCTCGCGAAAACCTGGAGGAAGCGCAGGCTCGTGGTGGCCTCGGAATACGAGAACATCGCCAGGTCCTTCATCAGGGCGAGGAAGTTGGACGCGATCTTCGTCCGCAGTTACGGCGCGACCGAGGCCCTGCCCCCCGAGGACGCCGACCTGATTATCGACAACACGGCCACCGGCGCGACCCTTTCGGCGAACAGGCTCGTCATAGTGGACGAGATAATGAACTCCACGACCGTGTTCATCTGCAGCAGGGCCGCCCTTGCCGATTCAGGCAAGCGCGCGAAAATTGAGGAGATGGCCATGCTGATGAGGAGCATCCTCAACGCGCAGGAGAGGGTGCTGCTCGAGATGAACGTCTCGCAGGAGAGGTTCTCCGACGTGGTGAAGGACCTTCCCTGCATGAAATCCCCCACCGTGTCCCCGCTGCACAACGAGGACGGTTTCGCGGTCAAGGTCGCCGTGCCGGCGAAGGACGTGGCGGCGCTGATTCCGAAGCTCAGGGCTCTGGGAGCAACGGACATCCTGGAATACAGGCTTGAGAAGATCGTCGTATGATTGAAGCGAGGAAGCTCATACAGGAGATGAAGGCGTATTCGCCGCCGCTCGAAGGGAGGCGCGGATTCGTGCGGCTCGATTTCAACGAGAACACGTCGGGCGCTGCCGTCCTGCCCGCGGGCTTTCCGGCGGACATGGTTTCCGCCTACCCGGAGTACGGCTCCTTCAGGCGGGACCTGGCGGCCGCATGCGGAATGCCCGAGGACGGTCTGCTGCTTACGAACGGATCCGGCGAGGCGCTGTTCACGGCCGCGTTCACGTTCATCGAGCCGGGGGAGGACGCAGCAATCACTTCCGCGCCCACGTTCCAGCTCATCCCGCACAACCTGAAGCTCGCCGGCGCGCGGCTCGTCGAAGTGCCGGTCACGAGCGATCTCGAGTTCGACGCCGCGGCGATAGAGGCCGAGCTGCGCAGGGGAGCCAGGTTCGCCGCGTTCGCCTCCCCCGACAATCCCACGGGCGCGGCGCTGAATCCTGATCTTCTCGAGGAATGGTGCGGCCGGTTCCGGGACACGCTGTTCCTCATCGACGAGGCCTACGCCGAGTACTGCCGGGCGACCGTGCTCGGACTCGCCGGCAAGTTAGGCAACCTCCTCGTCAGCAGGACGTTCTCGAAGGCATGGGGGCTGGCGGGGCTAAGGCTCGGCATGCTCGCGGGGCCGCCGCGGCTCATAGCGGAAATGGCCAAGGTCAGGTCGCCCTACAGCGTGAACGCGGCGGCAGTCCACGCTGCCGGCCTGCTCCTCCCGCGCAGGAACGAGGTCCTTGCCGGGGCGGCGGAACTCATGCGCCGGAAGGAGGGCTTCGTGTCCGAGGCCCGGACGCGCGGATACAGGGTGACTCCGGGCAGGGCGAACTTCTTCCTGCTGCACGCTGGCCTCGACTCGGCCGCGCTGGTGGAACACGCCCGCGCGGGAGGCGTCCTGGTCCGCGACAGGTCGTTCATGCACGGATGCCGGGGCGCGGTCCGCGTTACGGTCGGGACCGCGGAGGAAAACCGGAAGTTCCTGGGCTGCCTCGACGGATTCGCGGCATGCAGGGCGCTGATTTTCGATCTCGACGACACGATCGTGGACACCAGGGACACGTACGACACGGCCGTGGACCAGCTTATGCGGAAGTTCTCGGGAAAGCCGGTGGACGCCGCGGAGCTCAAGGACCTGAGATCCGCGGGAGGGTTCAACGACGACTGGGACTCGACCGTCGAGATGCTGCGAAGGAGGGGGGTCCGGGTCACCAGGGAGCAGGTGGACGCGGCCGGGAAGGTCATCTACCTGAAGCTCGCTTCGAAAGGCGAGAAGCCGCTCATAAGCTTCGATCTCCTCAGGTCGTTCAGGCGGAGGTACCGGCTCTTCCTGCACACGGGGAGGACAAGGGACGAATACGCGCCAGTGTGGGGCAGGACCATGGATTCCATCTTCGAGTCCGTGATGTGCAGGGACGACGCGCCCATGCTCAGGCCGAAACCTGCGCCGGACCAGCTCCTCAATCTGCTCGGACGGCACGGCTGCGAGGGCGGCATCTACGTGGGCAATTCCGTGGACGACATGCGTGCGGCGGCCGGGGCGGGTCTTGCGAGAATTGGGGTGACGACGACCATGGAGAGGGAGGTGCTCCTCTCCGCGGGCGCCGAGCACGTGGTTGATTCCACCGGGGAGGTCGCGGAACTGCTGGGAATGTGACAAGAATGCTCAATAGGACCTATGATTGAACCCGGGTACGGATGGACAGCATTGAAAAGGGGCTCGAATGGCGAAAAGCGGGAAAAGGGCAGGCGGTAAGCGGGCGCCGGGGGCTCGAAAGGCTCCGGGCGGCAGCCTGCTTCGCGAATCGAAGGTCGAGCGGCGCACGAAGGAGACGAGCGTGCATGCCGTCCTGAATCTCGACGCGGCCTCGGCCCCGGACGTCGCGACTCCGATTCCGTTCCTGAGCCACATGCTCGAGGCATTCGCGTGCCATGGGAGGTTCGGACTCGGAATCAGGGCCGAAGGCGACGTCCACGTCGACCCCCATCATCTGATGGAGGACTGCGGGATGGTGCTCGGTTCGGCGATTGCTGCCGCTATTGGCGAATCGCCGGGAATCCTCCGGGCGGGCTGCTTCTCCTTCCCCATGGACGGGAGCCTCGCGCATGCGGCAATCGACCTGTGCGGCAGGCCGAACCTCATATGGACCGCTGAGCTCGGAAAGGAACCGATAGGCGGGACTCCCCCGGGGTTGTTCAGGGATTTCTTCAAGGGCCTTGCCGACGCGCTCAGGGCGACCATACACATCGAAGTCCGCTACAAGGACAACGACCATCACGCGGTCGAGGCCGTTTTCAAGGCGTTCGGCCGCGCCTTGAGGACGGCGGTTTCCCCGGCGGCTGCGGGGACGGTCCTGAGCACCAAGGGGGTCATAGATGATTGACGTGATTGACTACGGCGGAGGGAACGTCGGGAGCGTGGCGAGGTGCCTTGCGCGTCTCGGGGCCGGTTTCAGGTTCGCGTCCTCGGGCGGGGACCTTGCCTCGACCCGGAATCCCGTCCTTCTCCCCGGCGTGGGATCATTCGGCGGGGTAATGGAGGGGCTTGCCCGGCGCGGCCTCGACTCCGCGGTGAAGGATGCAATCGAATCCGGCAGGCCGTTCCTCGGCATCTGCGTCGGCCTTCAGGCGCTTTTCGAGGAATCCGAGGAAACGCAGGGCGTCCGGGGTCTCGGCATCTTCAAGGGGAAGGTGGTCAGGTTCGGGAAAGGCAAGGTCCCGCAAGTGGGCTGGAACCTTCTCGAGCCCGCGCGCAGGGACGGCTGGCCGGCGGGGCACGCATATTTCGTGAACTCCTACTTCGCGGTTCCCGAAGAAGAGGGGCTGGTCCTGTACCGCAGCGACTACCACGGAAAATTCTGCGCGGCGGTCGCCTGCGGAAGCGTGACGGCCTTCCAGTTCCATCCCGAGAGGAGCGGCCCGTTCGGCCACATGCTGATGAGGAGGTGGGTTGATGCTGTGCAGGCGGATAATCCCCTGCCTTGACGTTGATCGCGGCCGGACGGTCAAGGGTGTGAAGTTCCAGGGCCTGCGCGACGTGGGTGATCCGGCGGAGCTTGCCGTGGCCTACCAGGAGCAGGGCGCGGACGAGGTGGTGTTCCTCGACGTGTCGGCGACCGTCGAGGGGCGAAGGACGATGGTGGCGGTCGTGGAGAAGGTGGCTGAGAGGCTCATGGTGCCCTTCACGGTGGGCGGGGGCGTCTCTACCCTTGCCGGGGTGGTCGAGCTCCTTGCGGCCGGGGCGGACAAGGTGTCGGTGAACACTGCGGCCGTGCACAGGCCGGAGCTCATCGGCGAGATATCGCGGGAGTGCGGATCGCAGTGCTGCGTGCTGGCCGTGGACGCGAAGCGCAGGGCGGGCGGCGGATGGGAGGTCCTGACCCACGGGGGGCGGCGGCAATCGGGGCTCGACGCGCTCGAATGGGCGCGCAGGGCGGTGGACGCCGGTGCGGGCGAAATCCTTCTCACGTCCTGGGACCGGGACGGCACGCACGAGGGATTCGACCTGGACCTGACAAGGGTATTTTCCGGCGGGCTTCCGGTGCCCGTAATCGCGTCGGGTGGCGCCGGGGGGCCGATGAGCTTCGTGGACGCTTTCCTGAAAGGCGGGGCGGACGCCGCCCTGGCCGCGAGCATATTTCACGACGGGTTGTGGACCGTCGGGGGGTTGAAAGCCGTCTTGAGGACGCATGGAATCGAGGTGAGGCTGTGATAATACCGAGCATCGACCTGATGGCAGGCAGGGCCGTGCAGCTCAGGCAGGGCAGGGAGCATGTCCTGACGTCGGACAGGGATCCGCTCGACCTTGCGAAGGAGTTCAACCGTTTCGGCGAGGTGGCGGTCATAGACCTCGATGCCGCGCTCGGGAGGGGCGACAACATCGATCTCGTCAGGGAGATGTGCAGGGTCGCGGACGTTCGCGCGGGCGGCGGCATAAGGGACGCAAAGAGGGGCAGGGAACTGCTCGCAGCCGGGGCCGTGAAGATTATCGTCGGCACGGCGGCGGATCCGGATTTCCTCTCGTCCTTCCCTCCGGACAGGGTCGTCGTCGCGCTCGACCACCGCGCGGGCCGCGTGGTGGACAACGGCTGGACCAGGGACACGGGCGAGGACCTCCGCATCCGCGCATCGAGGACGGCGCCGCATTGCAGCGGCTTCCTGGTCACGTTCGTGGAGTCCGAGGGCATGCTTAGCGGCATGGACATGGACTCCGTGAAAGCGCTGGCACGGGATCTGGGGAGGCCCGTGACGGTCGCGGGCGGGGTGGCATCGACGGGGGAAGCCGTGGAGATATCCAGGCTCGGCCTTGACGTCCAGGTCGGGATGTCGCTCTACACCGGGAAGCTCGACCTCGCCGAGGCCGCGGTCGGCGCAATCGAATTCGGGGCGGACGGGCTGGTACCGACCGTGGTCCAGGACGCGGCGGGACAGGTGCTGATGCTCGCATACGGCAGCCGCGAATCCCTGCGCAGGGCCCTTCGGGAGGGGAAGGGGATTTATTTCAGCCGGTCGAGGAACGAGCTTTGGGAGAAGGGCGCGACGTCCGGGAACACGCAGGAGCTCGTGTCGTGCAGGGCCGACTGCGACCGCGACTCCCTGCTGTTCACCGTGAGGCAGAAGGGGCCTGCATGCCACAGAGGGACGTACAGCTGTTTCGGCGGAAGGCGATTCGGGCTGGAGACCCTTTTCGGCATTCTGGGAAGGAGGCGGGAGAAGCTGCCGGAGAAGTCCTATTCCGCCGGGCTGTTCAAGGACAGGACGAAGCTTCTCCGCAAGATCATGGAAGAGGCGTTCGAGGTGACCATAGCGAAGGGCAAGAGGGAGACGGCGTGGGAGATAGCCGACGTCGTGTATTTCCTGAGCGTGCTCGCGGCCGGCGAAGGGCTCGAATGGAAGGACATCGAGGCCGAGCTTTCCTCGAGGCACAAGGGGGAGGAATAGATGGCGGCAGTGCTGAAGGGAAGGGCGGCGAGGAAGGCGGTCATGGAATCGCGCATGTCCGCCGGACGCGGCGGACTCCGGATCGAGAAGGCGGTATCAGGCATAATCGAGGACGTCCGGAAGGAGGGCGACCGCGCGCTTTCCAGATACGCGAAGAAGTTCGGGGACCTCAGGATCGGCCGCTTCATGCTCAGCGCAGGGGAAATCCGCATGGCGATCAGGTCGCTTGGAAGCGGGGCGAAGGCGGTCATCGACGCGGCGGCGGAGAGCATCGGTTCATTCGCAGAGGAAGCCGCTGCCTCTGTCCTTCCGGTGCGAGTCAACCGGGACGGGTACGCTGCCGGTCTCGAGTGGAGGCCGGTCGCTTCTGCCGGCTGCTATGTTCCCGCGGGAAGGTACCCGCTTCCGTCGACGGCGCTGATGACGGTTCTCACGGCGAAGGCGGCGGGGGTGAGGGAAATCAGCGTCGCCTGCCCGGCCCCGGGTCCGGAGATTGTCTACGCTGCCGTGCTCGCGGGCGCATGCAGGATCTACTCCCTTGGCGGGGCACAGGCCATAGCGGCGCTGGCCTTCGGGACCCGGACAGTCAAGGCTGTGGACGTGATTGCCGGCCCCGGGAACGCGTACGTGACCGAGGCCAAGCGCCAGGTGCAGGGTATCGTGGGAATAGACATGCTTGCGGGTCCGAGCGAGGTGGCCATAATCGCGGACGCGGGCGCTAATCCGGAATGGGCGGCCCTGGACGCGCTGGCCCAGCTCGAGCACGACCCCGATGCCCGGGCTTGGGTGCTCACGGACGACGCAGGCGCTGCATGCAGGATTGCGTCGGCGATGGACAGGCTGGCCTCTGCGGAGGGAGCGCCGGATTTCCTCGAGAAGTCGGCCGGTTCGGCGAAAGTGCTCGCGTTCGGGTCGCTCGATGAATGCGCATGGGCCGCTGACGAGATAGCTCCGGAGCATCTGGAGCTGCTCGTTTCAGAGCCGGAGGAGCTGAAGGCGAAGGTCGGAAACTACGGCGCCCTGTTCATGGGCTATGCGGCATGCGTACCGTACGGCGACTACATGGCCGGCCCGAACCACACCCTTCCGACCGGGAGGACCGCTAGGTTCGCAGGCGGGCTGACCCCGGTGACGTTCATGAGAGTGCAGTCGTACGTCGAGGCGCTGGGCGGAATCGGCGGCCTGGCACGCCGTACAGCGGATTTCGCGGCAATCGAAGGGCTTTCCATGCACAAAGCGGCGGCCGAGGCGAGGATTGGGCGCTGTAAACAGTCAACCGTCAGCCGTAAGACCGTGGACCGTAAACCGTAAGCCGTAGGACCGTGAGACCGTGGGACCGTGAGCAGTAAACCGTAAGCGGTAAGCGGTAAACGCAGCCGTAAGCGGTGAGACACGGGCATACGTATGGCGCCATGGTAGAGCTGTGAACGAAAACCGGGAATTTTCACCACCGAAGACACCGAATACACCGACTTGACACAGTAGGGCAAGCCGTAGACCGTGGACCGTAAAACCGTAAGCCGAGGGAAGCTTGACGTGCGGCCGAAAGCCGTAGAAGGTCGGGTAATCAGTGATCGGTGACACCTGTCGGTAACCGTAATCGGTGTCATCGATCAATGGGAATTGTGGGGCGTCGTGAATCCTGGATGAGTGTCGAGTGTTGCGTGTTAAGGATCGAGGATTGAGTAGACTTTGGACCCTTAAACTTCCCAGCCACCACGACCTCCCGCGGGCTTGCGCCGTCATTCCGGCGAAAGCCGGAATCCAGGCAAACAGCGACAACTTCGGACATTTGACTTTGGACGTTCGACTTTGGACTTTTGTCTTAGTATTTTCGACTTTCGACCACCAGCGATCACGGCCCCCTATTGCCCGTTCTCCAGCTTCCTGAGCTTTTCGCGCCACTCGGGAAGCTTCTTGATGATGGCCTGGATTTTCTTTTCGAGCAGCAGGTCTTTAGCGGGCGAGCCCCACATCTCCGCGCCCGGGGGCACGGACTTGTAGACCTTGGATCCGCCGCCGATACGGGCTCCTTCGCCGATGACCACGTTGTCCGTGATTCCGACGTCTTCGGCGATTGTGACGTGTTTGCCGATGCGGGTGGATCCGGCGATTTTGGCGTAGGCCACGAGTATCGAGTTCTCGCCGATTCGCACGTTGTGAGCGATGTGGCAGTGGTTATCGATTTTGGTGCCGCGGCCGATGACGGTCGCGTCCAGGGTTGCGCGGTCTATGGTGCAGTTGGCCCCTATTTCGACGTCGTCCTCGATTATAACGGTGCCGGCCTGGGGGATCTTAACGAGGTCGCCTTTTTCGTTTGGCTGGACCGAGAAGCCGTCGGAGCCGATTACCGTGCTGCTTTTGACCGTGACCCGGTCGCCGAGGGTGACCTCTTCCATGATTGTGACGTTCGGGTGGATGATGCAGTTCCTGCCGATTCTCGTGTTGCGCCCGACGAAGACCAGGGGGTAGATGACGGTGTCGTCGCCGATTTCCGCGCCTGCTTCGACGGCCGATCCTGCGCCGATGGTGACATGGTTGCCTATACTGGCGTCGTTGTGGACCACGGCGCGGCTGGACACGCCCGAGTTCCTCTGTGTCCTGCTGTCGGCCAGGACCTTGAGGAGCCTTGCCATGGCGAAGAACGGCTTCTCGACCACGATTTGGGCTTTCGCGAGGTCCGGAATCGGTTCCGGGAGGAGGAAGGCGGCGGCCTTGGAGGCCCTGACCTTCGGGAACATGGCGGGGTGCTTTGCGAAGGACAGGTCTCCTTCCCTGGCGGTTTCCAGGCCCGCTACGCCCGTTATCACCATGTCCGGGGAATTCCGGACGATTTTGCCTCCCGTGATTTCAATTATCTCCTTGAGCGTATATCTCATTGGAACCCGTTCATCATCCCTGCCTGCCCCGGATTTCAGCGGTTTCCGAAGGTGGCCCGGGCCGCCCTGGGGGGTCAGCATTTCATTCTAAGGGAAATGCCGCGATTTTGGCAAGTTCGATTCCTGCGTCAAGGGTTTTTTCGCGCTGGAAACATGGAAGCTTTCAAATAACCACCGAAGACACCGAACACACCGAAGACGCCGAAGGCACCGAAAAGCCGGCTATTTTGGATTTGGAAGCAACTATTTTGAGGAGAGAATAGGGAAGAGAGTAGACTACAAAAGGCCTTCTCTCGCGTGAGGATCCCTCTTCTCACTTCCTCTCGGTGTCCTCGGTGTCTTCGGTGGTTCCAACTCTCGTGCCATTGCGGTCCACGGCCCACGTCCTGCGGTTCACTTTTTCTGATTTACTTGCTTGACCCCGCCTTCCCGGCCTGCTAGCATCACCATCCTTTGACGCGGGGTGGAGCAGTTGGTAGCTCGTCGGGCTCATAACCCGGAGGTCGCAGGTTCGAATCCTGCCCCCGCCATAGCTGCAAAAGAAGTCCCAGCGCCGCAAGGAGTTGGGACTTCTTTTATGTAAAGCTCGCCTGTCTTGGTATCGGGGCATAGTTTCAACCCCTCAACGAACACCCGGATGAAGAGCTTCCGTTCCTCCGGCGCCCCGTGGGCGGCCAGTTTCCTCAGGTTCAAAGTTTCCTTCAAAATCTCGTCTGCCATGGAACCGGTGTCGATTGGCTTGTAGTCCGTCTCCTCCAGGCTCCTGAGCTTGTTCTCGAGGGCCTTGCGTTCTGTGCGCAGGTGGGCGATCTTCCGCTCCACGAAGTCCTTTGTCTCGGTCGTCATCATGTCCAGCAGGGCGTCGGCCTTCTGGTCAATCTCTGAGATTTCCAGGCGAACCTGGGCAATCTTGGGCCGGGGGTCCTCCTGCCCGTTGCCCAGGATTTCCTCAATCTGCGCCTTGAGAATCTTCTTCCCGCCGTTCTCCAGAATCCTGGCGAGGCGCTTCTCGACCTCGTTGAGCACGAAGTTGTCGAGGTCGTCCTGTCGGAACAACACCCGCTTGCAGACCGCCGTGCCTTTGGAGATGTATCCTCCGCATGCATAGTAATGGGTCCGGACCCTCGATCCGTCATTTCTGCTCTTGGCCTTGGTGACGGTGTAGGCCTGGAACGTGTGTCCGCACCTGGCACACCGAATCAGGCTCGTCAGGAGACACGGCGAGTTCTTACCCCGGCCCGTGGGCTGCGCGGCCCCTGCGTTTTTCTTCTCGCGAGAAACTCGGAGGCGCTGGGCCCGCTCGTAGGTGACCTCGTCCACGAGCGGCGGGTGCGTGCCATCGATGACGACCCAATCTTCCTCGTCGTTGTTCTCGACCTTGCGGCTGCCAATCTTGGACCTGCACAGCGCCTGCCCGTTCGAGATGCGGTGGAATTTCCCGCTGGCCCGCCGGTTCCAGACCATGTTCCCCCTGTAGATTGGGTTCGTGATGATGCTCCTCACGCTGCTCATGGCCCAGTTCCCGTCGTAGATGGGGGCCCACTCGCCGTTCCTGGGCGAGGGGATACCCTCGGAGTTGAGCTGGTGGCAGATTGTCTTGAACCCGAATCCGTCGACGTACAGGCTGAAGATTCTTTTCACAGCCTCGACGCGGTCCTTGGAGCTCGGAATAAGCCGGGCATGCTCCCTCTTGGAGATGGAGATTTGATCTCCCCGGGGCAGCACGCGCGTGACCTTGCTGTCCATGTCCCTTATTTCCTTGGACCCGTCTTCCATGAAGCGGACGACCATGAAGGGATTCCCGGAAGAATCGAAGTAGACCAGGTCGTAACCGAAGGGCGGCACCCCGCCCAGCCACCACCCGGACTGCGAAAGGGAAACCTGCCCCCGGATGGTCACCTTCGAGAGGTCCTTGCTTTCCTGCCGGGCTTGCCATTGCTTGACCGGGCGGAGGAGGTCGTCGGTGTCGTCGCCGGAGAAGTTCTCCGAGACGTAGATTACTTGGATTCCGGCCTGCCTGAGGATGAACCGGTAGTACCCCGCCTCGTCGTTGTCGAGCCGGCCGAACCGCTTGACGTCGTAGACCAGGACATGGCGCCATATGCGCTTCGGGTCCTGCGCGTCTGCGATGAGCTGCTGGAACGCTTTCCTGGCCTTGGTCGAGGTCCCGCTGATGGCGTCATCGATGTAGAACTGGACGATATCGAAGCCATTCTCGGCGGCGTACTTAGAAACGGCCACCTTCTGGTCGTCGATGGACTGCTCCTGACGGTCCGTGGACCTTCGCAGGTAGCCGGCGGCTGGGCTTGTGCTGGACTGGTCATTACTCATGGTTCCTCCTTATTTCGGTCTTCAATCCCAATTCATGAGGGCTCAACTTGTTATTAAGGGCAAGGGGATTCCCCATATTCTGCGGAAGACATGGATTCAGCAGGATTTGTGTTTTTCTCGATCCCTTGGCTGCTTTCCCCTTGCCTTTCCCGGACGAGCCACCTGGCGAGAATGTGGAGTGCCAGGGGGATGGAAAGTGAGCTTTCAGACGGGGCAACCTCGACAGTCCGGACGTGCAGGCTTTCTTCCTCCCCCGCGGGCATGGGCACTCCTTTCGGAGCGCGCCGCCCTCAACGACCTGCACGTTGTGCCTGGAGGAATGACTGGCGGGCTATCGCTCTACTAGATATATACCCCGTGGAGAGGAGAAATGACGCGGGGAATTGAGGTCGAACTGAGAATCAGTGGTGCAGAAATGCGGCCTGTGGGGTGTTAAGAAATAATCTGCTTGTACTCGACGTACAAATAGTGCTTTGCCCACTGGCGCAGATCGCGGTCCTGTTTCACGGAGTGCTGCCGGTTCAAAGAAGTTTTAGTTTCGTGCTCTTCCACTACGACCAAGTCCCCATAATCCGCATACACATCTGGACGGCGGTGCCCCAACAAAGGTGGTGCCTCCTCCCAGCCTATGTGGTCAGCATAAACATCGGCTCCGTTTGCTCTATGCTCACGTGCTGAACGCCGGATGCTTCGTTGCTCTGGCGTATCCGACAAGTACTGGGCTATCGCACTGATTGCCTTAGCGCCAAGGTAGATGCCCACGCCAGCAATGGCGAATTTTACAAATGATGCCAAGCCGGACTCGTGTGTGCCGAATGCTTCGTGTACAGTCAGCTCACGGCCGTTCGGATCTAAAAGCAGATCATTACCGAGGATCTCACCCGCATTGGCAGCCTGCCGGAGTGTGCTTTCACTGAATGGGCCTTGCCAGTAATTGCCCAGCGGAGAAGTTATAAGTACATACCACATAATGACAATATACCACGGAATCTGTGGAATCGCAATCATTTCAGCTGTGTAACAAATAAAAGGCACGATTCCTGGAATGAGTTTGTACGCTTTGGTATCAACGATCCCCTTCTCGGTGAAATCGCTCCGGTTGTCTTGTGGTCTAACGCCTCGCTAAGCGGCCGGATGATGGTATAACGAACATTGAACTCACGATCTGCCCTGTGAGGAGCACCATGGCTTGTATATATTTTGTGAGCACATAGACTTGAGACTCGATGTTATGCAATAATGGATGTTCTCATTCGAGGATGCCATGGAAGCTCCGGAAGGCTGTCGCGAAACGTCTTCTTTTCATAGAGTTGACGGCCCTGTCCTCTTGCTGGCTGGCCCCGGTACCGGCAAGACCCATCAACTCGCCCTGCGCATCAAGTTTTTGGTCGATGAGAAGAAAGCTGATCCAGCCCAGATCACCGTAATCACGTTTACCGCTGCAGCTGCTGCCAATATGCGGGCGAGGATATCGGATGTCACCCGGCAGGAGCTTTATCTTGACACAGCGCGACAACCGGGGCGTATCTGCACAATGCACAGCCTTGGTCTCAGCATCGTCCGCGAAAACGCCTCAATGCTGGGATTACCAGATACAATCTCGGTGATCCATTCCGATTCCGCTCGGTCTGTCCTTCTCGGTGATGCTGCTCAAGTCGCAGGTTACAAGCGCGACGACGCAAAGGACACGGCAGAGTGCAGGCAACACGGCAATTGCCGTCGTGATGATACTTCCCAGCAGTGCAAGGTGTGCGATGTTTACAGACAACTGCTCACCGCGTGTGGTGCGGTCGACTACGACGACCAGATTCTTCTCGCTTGTCGAATCCTCCGGGAGAACGGCGAACTGGCGGCGAAGTACCGAGCGAACTCGTTGTACCTCCTAGTTGATGAATACCAAGATATAAATGCGGGCCAATTCGAACTTATTAAGGCGTTGAGCGAGGGGCAAACAAAAGGCCTTTTCGCTGTCGGGGATGATGACCAGAGCATCTACTCATGGCGGGGTGGTTCCCCAAAGTTTATCCGTAACTTTGAGCGGCACTTTGGATGCGACGCAAAGGTTCTGCCCCTCGAGAAGGTGTGGCGCGGGCACAAGAAGGTCATTGAGGGGGCCATGGCCATCGTGAAGCAGCACGATAAGGAGCGTCGCGACAAGGGTGAACTTGCCTATGATCGTCCGGACGGGCCCCTGATTCACGTTCACAACGTGGCTAGCGAAAAAGCAGAGGCGGCTGTTGTTCGCATTATCGTCAGAGAGGCTCTTCCGTCGCGAGAAGTCCTTGTTCTGGTACCCACGCGCGGGCATGCACGCTTGATTACAGAGCAGCTGAGAAGGGCAAGAATTCCTTATATCGCCCCTGAGCCCCTACCTGGTTTGGGGCTACCGCTTCTGGGGCGATTGGCATCCTGGCTACGAGATGAGAAGGACAACCTGGCATTGCGTGAGTGCATCGAGGCAATGGTGACCAGTAGCTGGAGCCCTATTCCCTCCAAACGCGTGAAGAACGCCAACAAGAAGAAAGAGCGCGACAGTCAGTATAGGCAAATCAGCAACCTTTGGTTGGGGGTGCTCAAGAACGGTGGGACGTTGTGGGAAGCCTTGACAGCAGCGGGTGCTTCAGAGGGAACCTTGGCTTCCTGCATCTCCACACAGTGCCGCTGCCTGAGATTGCGCCATGACCAAGACAATGTGGCTGGGCTGCTTCGAAGGACAGCGATGTCGCTTGAGCCTTGGAAGAAGACTGACGATCTCCTTGAGGAAGTTGAAACGTGGATCGGGCGAATAGCTGAATCTCCCACGGCGGGGTCTGGATCTCAAGTACGTATCATGACTTTTCAGGGTGCCAAAGGCCTTGAGGCGGATGTCGTCTGTGTGACTGGCCTTGAAGAGGGAACCCTTCCACGGAGTGGGGCAAACGACGATGAACTCGCTGAACAGAGTCGGTTGATGTACGTTTCCATGACGCGAGCACGCTCCGACCTGCAACTATTTCACGCCCGGACGCGTTCTGCTGCCGTGTCCTTCAAAGCCATCCATGGCAAGGGCGGAAGCCACACACTACAACCGTCATGCTTCCTAAGCGCAATACCGGCGTACTGCCGCAAGGACATCTACCATCGGGCCAAGAGTTGATGCACTGACGCACCTTGCCAAGAGACCCTCGACTTATTTAAGAGTGATAACTCTACAACGCTTAAGTGAAGAGGCAGAAGCGCAGGTAGAGTAGAGTCGAACGCGAGCGCCAAGCCGAAGCCACCAAGGCTGTCGAGGATCTCATCGGCCCATCAGCCGAGACACATAACCCAGCAGGTTTCCCGTGAGCGCTCATCGAACCAGGCGTGCAGATTTCCCGCACCGGACTCTCGGACCGGTTTCACGCCAAAGCATGCGGTCACTCTCCCCCTGACAGAGATTCTAACGCTCGGAGACCCGGAAAAGCTGGTTCTCGGCCTCCAAACGCAAACCCAGAGCTAACCAATTGTGTCGTAAAGATTCCGGCAGGCGGCAGTGTATTCTTCGTTGGAGGCGAGTTCCTGGATGAATCTCCGCAATCGTTGCCGTCTCACGATCATCGGTATATTTGTAGTGAAAAGATTCCGTGATAGAGGGCTTTCACGATGCCTGTGGAGTTCTGCATGGAGTGCCCTGGATGCTTCCACAACGCGGGTATGTGCCTCATTCGCTGCGTCATATTGCGGAACGGCCTTCGACGGAAGCGTGTGAAGGTGCCTGTCGCCGAAGTCGCCTTGGGGAATAAAGTCTGCAATCCGTTCGAGCAAGACATCGCTGTTGATGACACCAACGAGGAATAACGCTTCGTCTTCGTACGCGGTACTGATCCAATATAGAGTTTGGTCGATTATAGGTGGCTCGTTCCCAAAACTACGTATCTGGGCATGGGCTGCTGCGGGGATACCACCGCCAGCACCATAGACTACAAGCCACGAGTCCGGCTCAAAAACTTGTCCCGTTAGCTTGTTTCGGTAGTTCAAGCCGGTATTCCAGAAATCATCTAGTGATTCGAAGTCGCTCGCCTCAATCACCTCACCGAAGTGATCTCTCGCAGATGGCGACGTAGCGACCTCAGCAGCTGTGGCCTGCCTCCAGGCATGAGTCCGGGTGCGGATGATTGGCAACGCAACGGTCGCCGGGGCCGTCATTACGAAGTGCCCCACATGCTTCGAGATGAGACATGCATGGATGAACCGATTCGGAAGCGTCCGAGTCTGCATCGAGAACGGCAACACTGATAAAGACTCTTCAGGAGAATTACAGTGGCTGACGCCAGAACACACGCCCTTACCCTTCGGCCTGCGCCCTCCTGTATTTTCCACTGAATACCTCTGGATTCTCTTCGTCCTCCACGCCCTCATCCCGCCCCGCCAGGGGAGTCCTGGCGTGTTGGAGGATGAGGCATGAACATCGAATCGGACAGGGAACGGGAGTACGCGGAAAGGTTCACGGCAAAGTACGAAGTCCAGATGCATCGGGAGTTCCGACAGGGCCTCGAGGGGGTAGGTTTGAAGGTCCTACACCGGCACGACATCTTGAGTCCTGCGGGCACCTGGTGCAACACGTATCTGGTCGAGGGAACTGGCGGCGTGAGATTCCTGGTGTCGTTCAGGGGCGCCTTCAGAGCCGTGTTGGCCGTGGATGCGAAGGCGAAAACCATGCGTGTCGACCTGGGGCTTGAAGCCGAGAAGTACGCAGAGGAAAAGATTGCCGGGCTGGTCGAGCCATTGATGAAGCTACTGCCGGCGGCACTAGAAACCTTGGAGCCGTCGCCCGGGCGGAGCTCGATGCGCCTTCTCGACGGCGCCCTCGAAGTCACGTTGTATGAATCCTTGGAGAGTAACGGCAAGCAGTAGTTGAGAACGGCGGCCGATAACCAAGTGTCCTGTCCGCAAGTCGCCATAAAGCCTTGTTGAGAGAAAAGGCCACTGGCTGGCCAATCCCACCGGTTGCTTGTCGAGCGAGAGTCGAATTGTCTCGCACATACTCTGAACACATTAAAGGGACTTGGAAAAACCCGAGTTCTTTGTAGGGGTGTCTCAATGGCACACGACCTGCATGTGTGAAGGGCAAGAAAGGAGGAGACGATGGAAACGAGGAAGAACAGCGAGGCAGAGAGAGAGGGTAGATTGGCCGCCCGGGTAGCCATCGACGCAGCCAGAGACAAGGGCATGGCGGCCGTGCTGATGGAAGGCGGCCCGGCGGTCATCACGAAGGAGGAGGCCAAACGCCTCGAGGCCGAGGGAACCTCCTTCGCCTACCTCTGCATTCACGAAGGCAGGATCGTAACCGTACCGGTGAACTGAGAGGAAGGGAGATGCAGGCGAGAGAGAACGATGGGGTCGAAGAAGACCGCAATTCACGGAGGAAGTGATGCGTAACTATTATCAAAATCTAATTGCCGAAATCAGAGCAAGGCAGGGGCGCCTGGACGTGGAGCCGAGGCACATCGAGGGATTCATCCGCATTGCGTATCCGACCTTGAATAGCTTGTCCCAAGGAGAATTCGAACACGAAGTCTCGGTCGCAATAATATGCGCGGACAGGGCGGGGCGAGAAGGGGCGGAGGAGCTGGCCAGGTCATTCGGACTGTGAGCGTCTCCGTTGAGTATGGGAAAAAAATCGGGGAGGCGACTCGAGTGAGGGTGAAAGTCGTCTCCCCTAGCTGCCATGGGTGACCGGTTGCCCGGCGCATGGGTGTTTCTCGACCTGCATCCGCAGACCAGGAATCATGGGAGATTCGCTGGCTCTCGGACAGGCTTTCCGGCGGATGGTAGCCCCCTGCCGGGAGCCCGTCAATCCCCCCGATGCGAAAAACTCGCCTTTTCGTGATCCCCAACCAAGCTCGCAGAAAGGGCGGATTTCCAGGCCGATTCCCCTTGCCTTCTCCCCCTCCGCGGACATCATGTGCCATAGCCCGGGTGGGTATGCGGTTGCTGTGTTTTCAGCCAGCATCCGGCGCAAGTCGCCACCCCGGGGGACGGAGCTCTGGTGGATGGCTTTGCCCTTAGCATCAAGAGCTTAGCACCATTAAAGGGGGTTGTCCGAAGTTGAATCCCGGGGATTCCATGCATTGGCACACCCCCTGCATTCATGAATGGCAACAAAGGAGAAAAAGATGAAAACGAAGACGAAAGCTAACCCGAGGATTGAAGCCATCCGCCGCAGGATCGAACGCTGGGGCTGGACGAGAATCGCAAAGATGTGGGACGACGCCATACCGGGCCTATGAAGAGTGGACCGAACAGATTCAGCTCAACATACAGAAGGGCGGATTGGCCGGGGCTGGGAATAAAGTGGGATTCCAGTGGGAAAACGGCAAGCGCCGGCGCATCGGCCTTGTGGGTTACCGATACCCCAAGGGGATAGGAATCGTGCTCGAGTCGCTGGCCTCCGCCCTTGATGAGAAGTTTGATGTCAGCATTCTGGCCGTGCCTTATCCCGTCGGGTTGAACCCCTTCTTCGAAAACGGAGCGTGGGCGCGGAAGGGCGTGACAAAGGCCTCGTCGAACCCGCCGGCGGAAATGGATATCCGGGACTGGATCCGGGACCGCGCTGTCCAGGCCGTGGTCACAGTTGAGACGCCGTTCCAGGAAAAGCTCTTCGCAATCTGCCGGGAAGAGAAGGTCCGATCCGCAGTCTACGTCATGGCCGACAACTTTGACCCGATAAAGTCCTATTGGAAGGAATGCGACCTCTTCATCGCCCCCACTGAGTGCTGCCAGGACGCCCTGAGGAAAGAGGGATTCCCGACGGGGTATGCACCTTATGGTTGCGATCTGGGAGCCTTCCCGTTCCGCGAGCGGGGCAAAGGAGATGGCATCACGTTCGTTCATAATGCGGGATTCGGGGGCTTGGACATGAGGAAAGGGACCGCAGACGTGGCCGCGGCTTTCCGCCGATTTCTCGATGCAGGCAAGGATGGCAGGCTGATTATAGTGACGCAGATTCCGATCGAAAACTACACCCCGGTCGTGACCGGATTGCTCAAGGACTTCCCCGGGAGAGTCGAGGTCAGGATGACCGCCGGGCTCATGCCTAAGGGCTCCGAAAGCCACGGGGCGGCTATCTACTGTCCTGAGCTATACGCAGATGGCGACGTGGCCGTACAGCCTAGCCGGTTCGAGGGACTTGGGCTCACGCACCTGGAGAGCATGGCGTGCGGGCTCCCCGTGGTCGCGCTCGACCTCCCGCCCGCCAGGGAGTTCATACAATCGGGGAAAGAGGGATTCCTTGTCCCATGCAAAGCGGGCCGAAGGCGGGGGATCGCGGAATCAGGGGAGGCGTCGGCCGACGATCTCACGAAGGCGCTTTTATGGTTCTCCGAGAATTTAAAATCCATCGCAGAGATGTCCCGAGCAGCCCGGGCCCGGGTGGAAGAAGTCTGCTCCAAGGCCCGGTTGTCAAAGACGCTCTTTTCGGCACTTGAAAGGATTCTCATCTGCGCGGAGAAGAAATGAGCGGCTATACACCACAGCTTCTGGATCACTTCCAGTCTCCGCGGAACGTCGGGATCCTGAAAGACGCGGACGGCATCGGCACCGCAGGGAAGCCGGGCGAAGGGCATTTCTTGGTCATGTACGTAAAGGTCAAGGAGGGCAGGCTTGTGGAAATCTCGTTCCAGACCTTCGGGTGCGCTGCGGCGATTGCCTGCGGTAGCTACGTGACCGAGCGCTCGCGGGGATTGAGCGTTGATGAGGCCTTGAGGATCCCGGAGAGCGAAGTTTCCACCGGCCTTGGCGGCCTGCCTCTGGGGAAACGAACCTACGCAGGCATGGCTCTCGGAGCCCTGCGGCTCGCCATCGAGGATTGCCTTGCAAAGCAGAGCCTCAACGCGGGAACCGACTCCGCCCCGAAGGCTAGTTCGGAGAAATTGTAGAGCCCGCCCTTGCGCAGTACTCAACGTGAGGGAGGCGTACTGGAGGACGACGTGTCGAAAGAAGCCAGCTTTTCATCCGCGGGTGGGACGTTCCCCGTAAAGATCGTGCACAACAACATGCTCATGAGGGGAATCCGCGAGGGTAGAATCCCTCCGGTCCACCTGCAGCTCAATCCCACGAACCGCTGCGACCTCAAGTGCAAGTTCTGCTCATGCTCCAGGCGCGACAGGGACATCGAGCTGCCCTTCGACGTCCTGGCCAAGACGCTTGAGGCATTTAAGCACATGAGCTGCCAAGCTGTGACAATCACAGGAGGCGGGGAGCCTCTCTTGTACGGCCGCTTCAGCGAGATGCTGAATGTCATGGTGGATAATCTCCACATGGAAGCCGGGCTCGTCACGAACGGCAGGCATCTGCAGGACTTTACCCCGGAAACCTGGGAAGCGCTGACATGGATCCGGATTTCCGTGAGTGACGAGACGCCGGTTGCGGACCTGCTCTCTACAATCAAACCGATCATCCAGGGCCAAACGGACTGGTCGTTCAGCTATGTAATCACGCAGAGCCCGAATCCTGACAGCCTGGCCAGGTGCATCAGGTTTGCGCGGGAGAACGATTTTACCCACATCCGGGTTGTGTCTGACATCCTGAATTCCGGCGTCAAGCTGGCGGGAATCCGCGAGGAGATTCGGCGCATTGGAGAGGATTCCGATATCGTCATCTGGCAAGACCGAAGCAATTACGGTCCCGGAACTGCTCGATGCCTCATCAGCCTGCTCAAGCCCGTGCTGGGCGCGGACGGCGGAATCTATCCGTGCTGCGGCGCGCAATATGCCAAAGCAGGCGAGACAGGGGACTATCCGAGATCCATGCTCATGGCCAGCGTCTACGACGCTGAATCTCCATTCGAGGATTTGTGGACATTGCAGAACCACTTCGACGGAAGCAGTTGCGACAAGTGCTATTACCAGCATTACAATGACCTGCTGGAAGCGCTCCTCACAAAGCCTCAGCACGGGAGTTTCGTATGACCGATTACAAAAGCATCTACGCCAAAGCATTCTTGGTGGGAACCTACAATAGGCACCCACCGAACGAGCCTAGGTTCTGCTTTGCGCGAGATGTCATCCGCATGCACAATGCCAGGACAGTTGTAGATGTTGGGTCTGGACGGGGAGACTTCCTGCGAAGCCTCCCAGAAAAGATAGATGTGACCAGCGTTGACTTGGACCGATTCCACGACGTCAGCTGCAGGTTCGTCCATGCCGACCTTACGTGTCTGGGGCCAAGTGGTCTAGGCCTATCGGCTGACGTCCTAACATGCCTTGACATGCTGGAGCACGTGGGAGAGGACTTACTTGACAAAGTACTTAAAGAGCTCGAACGGGTAGCGCCAGTGGCTGTAATAACGGTCTCAAATCACTCGGACATCGTCGCCGGAATGGAACTTCACTCGATTCAAGAGCCTGCAGAGTGGTGGTATAATAAACTCTCTATGCACTATTTCGTCGAAAAAAGCTTCCTATTCTCTGCGAAGTCCTACTTCTTTGAATTAGCTCGGAAGTCATGATCAGCGTCATCCTCCCCATTCGCAATCGGGCGGGCTTGTTCGAACGCAGCCTGAGAAGCTGGGCAGCGCAGACAATCGGCAGGGAAACGTTCGAACTTATCGTCATCGATCAGGATTCCACCGACGGTTTGCGGCTGCTCCTTGACGGTTACGCCGGCTCAATCAACATCCGCTACTTCAACCTGGACCCCGCCCAGGGACACGTGCCGCCCCCTCCGGACATGAAGGGGTGGACCAGTCCTGCCTTCCCGCAGAACTTCGGAGTGAAGCGGTGTTCCGGGGACGTCATCGTCCTCACGTCCCCGGAGACCATCCAGGCCAGCACGAATCTCGAGCGCATCGAGAAGAGGACGGCGGAACGCGGATGGACCTTTCTCTACGGCAGGGTCATCAACTCCGGGTCCCTGCCCGCTGACTTCAGCTACGAGGGCCTGGCCGCCGTCCGCGGCGAAGTCTACTGCGGCCGGGAACGAACTCCGCAGAGCGAGTCCCTGGTCTACTTCATCGGAGCCATGCGGAAGGAAGACTTCATGAAGCTCGGCGGCATCGAGGAACTCTTCATGCAGGGGGCTGCCTACGAGGACACCGAGTTCGGCAGGAGGGTCGTGTCCGCTGGCATGACCCTCGTCCTGGATGAGAGCATCCTCGGCATCCATCAGTCGCACGAATCAATCTGGCCGAGGCCCGGCACGAGGTCCAAAGCCGTGGATCGCAATCGCGATTTATTCAACCGTCTCGATCCAAGGCGCGTACTGGCCAACGTCGACCGGCCATGGGGCGAACTGAAAGACGGTCCGAAGGGGACCCAATGATATCAATCGTCATTGCGCATCGTGACAGGACGACCGGGGACAGGCTGTGCAACTGCCTCTACAGCCTAGCAAACCAGACCGTCCCTCGTGAAGCCGTGCAGGTTATCGTCTCAGACTACGGCAGCGCCGAGGAGCACCTTCGCGCCTGCAAGGAGACGTGCGAGCGTTTCGGAGCAGTTTGCATCGTGTCACACACGCCAGAAGACCCCTGGAATAAATGCATCGCCTTGAACATCGGCCTGCGCCGCGCTGCGGGGACTTTCGCCATGGCCACGGACGTCGACATGATATTCGCGCCGAACTTCCTGGAAACGGTCGTGTCGGTGCTGGAAGAGGACGATCAGCGCTTCGTGCTCTGCCGCTGCCGATATCTACCCCGTGGCGTCCAGGTCACATTGCCCGCCATCCGCGACGCCTTCGGGGAACTCTGCTCCATGTCGTTCTGGGGCGAGCCCTCGGGAGTCGGGGGATGCCAGGCGACACCGACGGAGTGGTTCCTGAAAGTCGGAGGATACGACGAGGAGTTCAGGTTCTGGGGAGGGGAAGACAACGACATGCACCAGCGAGCCCTGGACGATGGTTTACGCGAGGTACAAATCTGCGACCGTACCGTGATTCTGCACCAATGGCACTCCTATGAATACGAGTCCTACACTCCCAATCTCAAGAGGGAATGCAGGGAGTTCATCGACAAGAACCGCGCCAGACTGCGAGCCATGAAAGGCCGAATCGTGAGGAATGAAGGCAAGCACTGGGGAGAGGTCAAGGAGCGCGAGAGGCGGCTGTGATGTCGATATATTGCGGAGAGGTTGAATATGAAGATTAGCGCGTTTTTCCCTGACGGGCCATTCTGCCATGTCCGCAAGGTCGCGGGCTCCCTCGAGAAGAGGAGGCACTCGGTCTTCGCGGGCAGGGACCTGCAGGCAGATGTGGTCTTTGCTGCGGACGTCTCGGTCGCTGAAGCCGCGCACCGCGTCGGCATGGAGCTGGCGAAACCCGTGTGCCAGCAGGTTCTCGATCTGCCTGAGTGGCGATTCGAGGATCCGTACTTCAAGGGGAAATACGAGACATACCGCCGCGTCCTGCGTGAGGCGGCCAAGGTCGTTTCGATTTCCCAAGCCACTGCCCGTACGCTCAAGGATCTCTGGGGAATAGAAAGCGAGGTTGTGGGATACCCGGTGGATGATGAAGCCATCAAAGCGGTCGAGGACCCTGGCGAGCGCCTGCATCAGGTGATTTCCGTTGGCAGGTTCGACCTCCGGAAAAACTTCCACCAGGCTATACAAGCGCTGTCGCTAGTGAAGGACGCGCCGGAGTTCGTGCTCGTGGGACCGTCCCATTCCGTCGACCCGGGGCTCTACATCAGGCTTGCGCGGGAGTATGGGGTGAAAATCAGGCTCCTGACCTCCGCTCCGGACGATTCTAAATTCTGGGAGATGAAGAGGTCGAAAATCCTGATTGCGCCCTCGGTTTTCGAAGGGTTGGGCTTGCCTCCCATTGAGGCCATCCTTTGCGGCACACCGGTCGTGGTGAATGATATGCCCGTCGCACGGGAAATCTTCCGGGAAGACGCCGCGTGGTGCGACGGGCGTGATCCAGCCTCAATCGCCAAGGCTGTATCCGGCCTGCTTGCAGATCCCGGCAGTGGCCTGGCAATGGTCGAGAAGCTCCGCCCAAAGATGGAGTACTTCTCCATGGCTCGCTATGCTGAACGGCTTTTAAAAGTGCTGGAGAGATTGGTCAGAAACGATGGGTGCCCACCTGCGCCTGGGCCGCCTTCTCTAATCAGGTAAATCAGTGTGCCGCGACCTATCGCCAAAGCCCTGGCGGCGGCGGAAGCGGCATCAGGAGAATCAGGGGATGAAAGTGCTGCTCTGCTTCCCGCAGCAGGACCTCCAGACCGGGCTCTACATCCGGGAAGGGCTGGAAGAGCTCGGCATCGAAGTCTGCGTCTTTGATCCAAGGGCCATGCGCCCAATACAGGCGGGCGCAGCCCTGATGTGCGAAGTGTGGGACGCGAAGCCTGATTGGGTACTCTCTTCGCGAGAAGCCTATCTGGCTCCCGTGGTCAAGGAAATCCGGGCAACCTGTCCCTTCGTGGTCTGGTCCATGGACGTCAGAAAGGACATGTCCTGGTGGAAGCCCTGGCTGCCTCTGTTCCAGGATGCGGACGCGCTTTTCACAATGGCGAAAGCGGACGTTGAGAGGTACAAGGAATTGGGAATGGAGCGGGTTTTCTGGCTGCCCGAGGGCTGCGCGCCAGCCCACCACCGGGTCATCAATCCCGAGAGCCTGTCCCCGCAGGACCGGGAATACTACGCATCCGACGTATCCTTCTGTGGCGGCGTGGACGGGTTCCACGACACGTCCGAACTCGAAAGCGGGCGGAGGTCGGCAATCCTCGAAGCCTTGGGGAGGAGATTCAAGCTGAAGGTCTGGGGCGCCGGATTAGCCCTCCCCTACGTGCAGAACGAGGAGCACAACAAGGTCGTCGCCTGCTCCAAGGTCCACCTGGGGTGCTCGGCGTTCCCTGAAATCGAAGGGAGCATGAGCGCCCGGGACTACCGCGCCCTGGGAAGCGGCGGATTCCTGGTCACGAATCGCGTGAAGGGGATTGAGGAAGTTTTAAGCCCTCGATGGACGAGGACCTACGGGAGCGCCACGGAATGCCTCGATCAGGTTGCCGCGGTCATTGAGGAGTGGGAATGCAATCCCGCAGGGATGACAGCCGCCCGGCAGGAAATCTCTCTGTACGCCGCGGAGAATCACTCCTTCGCCAGGAGGCTTTCGCGGATGGTCGAAGTCTTGAGGAATGAAAGGATCGCCCCGGGGTGATTCCGAGGGGATAGCCCGAAACACGCGCTTGTCATGGAGATAGAGCAATTCGAAAAAAACTGGAAATATCCGGTTTTTCCGATTGACATGTAATCTTGGCGGCATCTACCATGATACTTGAGAGAGACGCAGCCTCTGGACCGAATGAAGCCAGAGGAACGAGGAAGGCGGGCCGCCAGCAACTGGCGCCTGGAGGGACTGGGTTCGGGGTCAAGGGAAGGGTCCGTCAAGGGTGGTCCTTAGATCGGGGGGATGTCATGGGGAAGATGCGTCTGCTCGGCCGCCGAAAAACTGGGAATCTGGTTCCCTGCGGGAAATACGCGGTTCCTGTGCCATCCCCAATTTTCGAGGCCGTCTCGAAGATTTTATAAAACCTTTCTTGAAAGAGGGGTAAAGCCATGCCGAAGGTGACTCTGACAAAACCTTCCGAAGGGGACACGGACTGGACCTCGGAAGTGAACCAGAACTGGACGGACATCGAAAGCA
>DYIT01000071.1:21492-24995 GCA_020723505.1 Candidatus Kuenenia stuttgartensis | reverse complement strand
GGTCGAGCCTGCAACCGGCGCGCCCGACATGAACGGCGGTTCGCCCGAGAGGACTCCGGTTGCCGAGAACCCTGCGGCGTCTATCCGGACCTCGTACGTGAAGTTGCCGGTCGCGCAATTGAACGCATAGACGACGATTATGTTCGTGGTTGCCCCGGGCGGCGTCGTATGGTTGAGCCCTGAGAACGTAAGGGTCCCGTTGTTCGAGGCGTATGTCTGCGTGATTCCGAGCTTGAGGTCGATTCCCGGGTCGAGCGCCCCGTTCGAATTGGCGTCCGAATAAACCTCCACCGACTGCACGTCGGCGGCGTCGTTGCCCGTGCCCGACGCGGTCAGGGTCACGGAATTGAGACGGATGCTTTCCGCGGAGTCGGCAGCCAGTGACGCCTGGAGCATGACGACTCCGGCGGCGTATGAGCTCAGACTCCTCGCGGCGGGATTTTGCAGTCCCTCGTCCACGGCCAGGCTTCCGACGATTTCGGCGATTGCGCCGGAGATGGTCCCGCCGTTCACCATGGGGGCTGCGCCGGACGCGGTACCGGTCGCAACCACCGCCGTGGCGGCGTCAACCATGGGGAGGAACGTTTCCCCGCCCGCGGCGGACGCGCCTGCGTTGAAATCATAGGCAACGATGTAGTGCTCGAACCCGCCGGCCGGGATTGTCCTGTTGACCGTCATGACCGCGGACCCGTTGTCCCCCGAGAAGGACCGCGAATCGAGCAGCGGATCGCCCGGCGAATCTATTGCGCCGTCCGCATCCGCGTCGAAATAAAGGGAGACGGGCGCCGACAGCGCGAGGTCGCTCTGGTCGTGTCCTGAGCCCGCCGCGTCAATGACCAGCGACCCCAGGCTGATTCCCTCGACGGAATCGGCCTCTGCGCGGAGCTGCATGAGGACGACGTCCTGCACGGACCCGAGCGGGACATTCCGCTTGCCGATTGCTGGCGACGCGCCGAAGTGGGCGGATCCGAGGGAAATCGTGAGCGTCCCGATATCGGCCTTCTTCCCGAAGCTCTTGTCCGCTCCCCCGGGTCCGGGGCAGCCCTGGAGCAGGAAGAATGAACCCAGTGCGGCGAGGATGCATGCTGCTCTTTTCACTCCGCCTCCTGACAAAACACAGCGAAAGCCGGGCTTGATTCCGCCATTATATCCGGACACGCGCCTGAAGTGAAGACCCTGCGAAAACTATTGACTTGCCGAGGATGGAAGGATAGGTTCCTGCATCATTTTTGAGGATCCGATCCATGAGTAAAGCGCCTGTTTCAATTGCGGTTCTCGCTGCGGTCGTCTTCGTTTCCGGCTGCGTCTCGAGCGGCAACAAGCAGAGCGGCAACAACCAGGGGAACATCGACGTTTCAAAAATCAAGGACTACGGCACCTATTGCAACGACGTCGAAGTCAAGCCCGGCAACAACATGGTTCTGGCCCTTTACAAGAAAACCGTCCCCTCCTTCGACTTCGGGTCGAACCAGACGCTCGGCGGAATCATGCTCACGTGCTTCGCCGTGGGCTACAAGAGCATCTCCTCCTCCTCCGACACCCTCGTATGCATGATGGTGAACTTCGAGGAGAAGCAAGCCATCACGTACCAGGTGAAGGCGGGGCTGTTCTACGACTTCATGAACGGGAAGATCACGGTCGACGAGCTCGTCAAGAACCTGACCATCAAGCCTGCGAACGTGAACTTCAACTGATTTTCGCGGCGGTGGAACGGGGATCGCCGCGAAAATGATTTGAAATGCCCATCCGGCCCCTGATACGATGATTCGCACGGATCACCTTATATTTCTGGCGATGGTCGCAGTTCCCGCGTGAAATCCAGCGGGGGACGGGAAAGTGAAGGATTCCATTTCGAAGGCCTCGGAAATCATATCGAGGTCCGACTACGTCGTCGCATTCACGGGCGCGGGAATTTCCGCAGAAAGCGGCATACCGACATTCAGGGGAGAAGGCGGCATCTGGTCGAGATTCGATCCCGAAAAGGCCGCATCGGCCGAGGGTTTTCTCAGGAATCCCGCAGACTACTGGAAGCTTTTCAAGGACGAACGATTCCCGGTCATGAGGTCCGCAAAACCCAATCCAGGGCACGAGGCGCTCGCCAGGCTCGAGAACTCGGGGAAACTCAGGGCCGTGATAACGCAGAACATCGACGGCCTCCACCAGATGGCCGGATCAAAGCATGTAATCGAGCTCCACGGCAGCGCGAAATCCGCCGCCTGCCTCAAGTGCTCGAAGAAGTACGCGATAGAGAAGGTCTACGAGCAGCTTGCCGCGCGCGACGTGCCCCTGTGCCTCGTCTGCGGCGGAGTGCTCAAGACCACCGTCGTGCTGTTCGGCGAACCGCTTTCCCAGGAGGCGCTGCGGGAGTCGTTCCTGCATGCGTCGAGCTGCGACGCGATGCTGTGCATCGGATCATCGCTGGCCGTGTACCCTGCCGCCGGAATCCCTCATATCGCCGTGGACAAGGGCGCCAAGCTGATTATCGTCAACGCGGAGCCAACGCCCCTCGATTCGGCCGCAAGGGTTGTGTTGCACGGCAAGGCCGGGGAGATACTGCCGAAGATAATGTAAAAAAAACGGACGAGCCTTGAACGCGGATTTGTCCGGCTCGTCCGTGCCGTCGGTTATTCCACCGCGATTTTGCGCACCGTCTTGTTGCCCAGGGAATCCGTCTCGACGACCGTGATGAGCTTGGTCCCGTTGGCCACCTTGACCTTGACGTAGTAGTTGCCGTTGTCGTCGACCTTGACTTCCTTGCCGTCGACCATGACTGATCCCATGGGGTCGTCAATCTTCCCCTGGACGACCACGACGCGGCCTTCTTCCTCGGCAGGGGCTTCGTCGCCGTTGACCGTGATCTTTATTCTCGCCTCCGCGACGTCGCCTGCCTCGCTCTTCACGACCGCGACAATCTCGTTGCTCCCGGCCCTGCACTGCACCAGCGCCTTGTAACGGTTCCTGCCCCGCATAGCCACGGCATTGACGCCGTTTATGACTACGGATTCCGGCGTCCCCTTCTTCACCTCGACGCCGACCCATACCTTGGACGTGCTGACCGTCGCGCCGTCCTTGGGAATCAGGATTTCGACAGCCAGGCCGCTCTTGGGCTTCACCCTCCCGAATATAAGCGTCGTGGTCCCCAGGAAATCGACGGGCAGGCCCTCGATTTTCTGGAACTCGTCGACGAAGCCTTCGAGGTTCTCCTTGAGCCTGATCCCGAGCTTGAGTTCGCCGCTCGCGTAGTGGATTGTCTCGACGTATTCGACGGAAGGAAGGGACTTGATTTTGGATTCGATGAGCGCCTTCATCTCCGGATCGATTCCGGCGAGCAGGAGGTGGACGTTGAACTTGCCTATCATCTCGGTGGGCACGTCCCTGGGTGCGGGCGTCCTGTCCGGAGGGCAGCTCTCGTCCGCGGGTTTCGGCTCGCTCTGGACGTCGACCACGTCTTCCTGCTCCTCCGCAGGCTCCTCCTGGACCGGCTGGGGGGGGACGTCAAGCCC
>DYIT01000071.1:12136-21482 GCA_020723505.1 Candidatus Kuenenia stuttgartensis | reverse complement strand
GCTGGGGCGCTCTCGTCGCCCTCTTCACGACCGCGCCGTCATCGTCCCATACAGAACCCTGGTTTTCGTAATCGCCCTCTTCGCCGTATTTGTAGTTGTCGTCGAAGTAATAGCATCCAGCAGCGAGCATGACGAGCGCCGGAAACATGAACCTCGCGAGAAGATTCTTCATCATGGTCATCCTTAAAACGGCTCCGCGCCGCGCGGATGCCGGCCTTTTCGGGGGGATTCGAACCGCGCGCACCCGCGCGGAAAACCTTGACCATTATTCTGTTGCATTATATCACGTATTTTCTTCCAATTCAAGGGAATCACGCCCAAGGCCCTGATACGGGGTTTTCCGGACAATGCTGTACGAAGAATCCGAGAAATTCGAGCATGCGAAAGCCATAGTGGAGCGGCTGACGAACCGCGGCCACCGGGCCCTGTTCGTGGGCGGCTGGGTCCGGGACGTCAAGGTCATGGGCCTCGCCGGCGACTGCGACATAGACATCGCCACGTCCGCAAGGCCTACGGAAATCCAGGCCCTCTTCCCCAGGACCGTCGGGGTCGGAGAGCAGTTCGGCGTGATGGTGGTCGTAATCCGCGGCCTGCCGTTCGAGGTCGCGACTTTCAGGAACGACATCAAGTACTCGGATGGGAGGCATCCGGAGGAAATCTCCTACTCCGATTCGCCCGAGGAGGACGTGAAGAGGCGGGACTTCACGTGCAACGGCCTCTTCTTCGATCCTTTCACGGACGATGTGCTGGATTTCGTGGACGGGACAGGGGACATACGGAGGAAGGTTCTGAAGTGCATCGGCAATCCCGACGAGAGGTTCGAGGAGGATTTCCTCCGGATGCTCAGGGCCGCAAGGTTCGCGAAGCAGCTGGGATTCCGAGTGGACGAGGCGACCGCCCTGGCCGTCCGCCGCAACGCCGCGCTAATCGCCAACATCTCGGCGGAAAGGACCAGGGAGGAGATTAAGAAGATTATCGCGCCGCCCGGCGGAGGCAAGGGCCTCCTCCTGCTCGACTCGCTTGGGCTTCTGCCGGCCGTGCTGCCCGAGGTGCATGCCATGAAGGGGGTGGAGCAGCCGCCGGAGTTCCACCCGGAAGGCGACGTCTTCACCCATACGGTTCTCGCGCTCGACAGCCTCTCCCTGGACTCGGTCCCCCTCTCAATGGCCGCGCTGCTGCACGACTCGGGAAAACCGTCGACGGCATCGCGCGGCGGCAGGATAAGGTTCGACGGGCACTGCGCGAAAAGCGTCGAAATCGCGAGGAACGTCATGACCCGGCTCAGGTTCTCGAAATTCGAAATCGAGGAGGCCGAGGACCTGATAGGGAACCACATGGTCTTCCTGGACATCGAGAAGATGCGCCCGGCGACCCTGAAGAGGTTCCTGCGCAAGGAGAACATCCTCGAGCACCTCGCATTGCAAAAGGCCGATTGCCTCGCGAGCCACGGCAAGCTCGACCACCATGATTTCGCGGCAATGAAGCTCGCATCCTCCTCAGAGGAGGACCTGAAGCCCAATCCGCTGATTACCGGCGACGATTTGAAGGGATTGGGTCTCGTGCCCGGCCCCGTCTTCGGCGTCATTCTCGCGTCGGTCGAGGAAGCGCAGCTCGACGGGACCATTTCCACACGGGAAGAGGCGATGGACCTCGCCAGACGCATCGCCGCGTCCGGCGGCTGATACGCCGGACCGCTGTTCAGGGAATAACGGATGCGCAATGCTGCGCCAGGAATCGGGGAAGCCATGAGGAACCCGGAACCCGGGCTCCGGACCTTCCGTCCGAATCTCCGCATCTCGAACGCGCTGGGATTGCTCCCGGCCGCGGCGGCTGCGTTCCTCCTGCATGTCTCGGCAGGCTGCGGCGACGACCTGTTCCGGGGCATCGGAGACGCCAATCCGCTGCTGGCGCGAATCACGGCCCCGGGAATGGAAGAAATCAGGGCCATGAATCCCAGGGAACGCTACTCGGAGTCCTACAGGTTCATGCTCGCCGAGACTCTGAATCTCGCCAGGGGGGCGGAGGAAGGGAACGACACGAGATCGGCAAACGCTTCCGGCAGGATTATCGCCTGCCTCGTGATTATGCTCGGGGCGGTCGAGGATCCGGATGCGGAATCGAGGCTCGTCAGAGCCTTGAGCGAACTCATCAAGCTGGGCGAATCGCTGCTGCTCGGCTCAAAAGACCCTTCCAAGGCCGGGAAGGTCCGGAGGCTCAGGGACAGATTCGCCGCGGATTTATCGCCGGGCCTGGTGAAGGCTTATGCGGCATCAGGCGGACCCGGGGGCGCGGATTCCCCTGTGTCGGGCCGGATTGTCTCGCGGAAGAGGACGGAAACGGTGCTCGAAGGCGGAAACGAGATGACGAAGTTCTTTCTCACCATTCGCGGCGCCGACGGCAAGGAGCATGACGTCGAGGTCGATGCCGCAGTCTACGGGAAGGCTTCTGTGGGGAAGGAATACGCGCCGTAGCCGTAAACCCCGGGCTGTCGCAAGCTCCATGTCCATGATTCGCGGAACAAGGCTGATGCCTTCTGTGGGAGCCGCCGTGAGGACCGGGCGCCGAGGCGGCGATTTGCGCCCGGTTGGCGCAGGACTGCCGCAATGCGGTGAATAGCGCTCCGCGATCTACAAAGCCGCCGACCTCAGAATTCTCTGGAGATTCCTCCTGCCCCTGAAGATGAGGATTTTCACCTTGTTCATGGTGCAGTTCATCCTGTGCGAGATTTCCGAATACTTGAAACCGTTCAGGTCGCGAAGGAGGACGGCCTTGCGCTGCGAATCCGGCAGCCGGTCGATGAAGGACCTGATTCTGGATGCCTTCTCCTCCGACATGAGCTTGTCGCAAGGGGCGTCCTCATGAGCTTCAGCGAGGTCTTCGCTGAGGTTGGACAGAGGAATTTCTCCGCGCGAGGAGCTCGAGTGGCCCTGCTTCGCCCTCCTGCGTATGCTGTCGATGCACAGGTTCGAGAGTATCTTGTAGAAATATGTCGAGAACCGCCCCTTCTCGTAGTACTTGTCGAGCGAATTGAAGAGGTTGATGAATCCTTCCTGGACAACGTCTTCTGCCAGCTGATGGTCGTTCAGGAATCTGAAACAGAACCTGACTCCCGGGTCCCGGTACTTCCTGATGAGCTTAGAGAAAGCGAGTTCGTCCCCCCTGGCAGCCCTGGAAATCAGCACCTTGTCCTGATCGCTCGATTTCATGCATATCTCCGCAAGTCTGTTCAGGATGTATGTCTGATTGATGGTAGCATGAGAAGAAAGCAGGCCGCAACTCGCATTCCAAGAGAGGCTCTTTTGTTACATTTAATTAATCCGTTAGATACCAATTTGTTACGTAAGAATCAATAGGTTGTAGGAAATATTATTACCACGTGATTCGAATACTAGGTTGCCATACAAAGGATACTTGGTAATCAATAGAGGTATGCGTCACAGGCAACCTCATATACGTCAATTAAACCCGGACGAGCCGGAACCAAACAATGCTGTAGCCACGGCGCTCGGCCTGCCCTACGAAGCCTCTCCGAGTTACTCCGGCGAAGTAGGGCCGCCGTGATCCCGCCCCGGCTCGCCTTCGGCGGGTCTCGACACGCGGGGCGGATACAGCCGTGATCGCGCAACGTCGGAAAGGTTCGCGTTTATCAGCGCTGCCGCCGCAGTCTCCGCTTTCCTGCAAGGCGGAAATCATGATATAAAGACGCTGTATGCATGAGTATTCGTTTCCCAGGGAGAAGACCTGCCGCTAGGAGGGAGGAAATGCCAAGCTCAATCGTTTGCATAGACGACAGCGCGGACATGAGGATTATCCTCGAGAAGTTTCTGAAGGATGCGGGTTACGACGTCAAGACGGCCTCTGGGGGCAGGGAAGGGATTGATCTCGTCAAACGCGATCATCCGGATCTAGTTCTCCTCGACATCATGATGCCCGACATGGACGGCTTCGAAACCTGTTCCCGCCTGCAGAAGGACCCGGCGACCGCCTCGATTCCGGTCATGTTCATTTCTGCGGTCAAGAGCGAAGAGGACAGGCTGCGCGCATTCGCGGTGGGCGGGGTGGATTTCCTGTCCAAGCCGCCGTCGAAGCAGGCGGTCCTGGACAAAGTCAGGAAAATCATCGAAAAGAGCGGCAAGTGGTCGGATCTCAATCTGGCGCTTACTACGCAGATTTTTCGTCCGGTCACGTCCTTCCGCGAATTCAAGGGGTATCTCGCATCGAAGCTGGAATCCACGGCCGCGCAGGCTGACGAAATCGCGGCGATGGGTCCCCATGACCTGTACCCGGGCATGGCTGCGGCTGGAGTGCCCGAGGACAGGATCGCTCTGCTGATTGCGAGGTTCACGGGCTACACGCATCTCAAAACCCTCGAACGGGCTGAAATCAGGCTGGGCATACTTCCCACCTCGTTCTGCAAGGAGAACCTTGTCGTACCGGTGAAGACCGCCGGGGAAGGCGAGGGGCTCGTCATCACGAACCCGTTCAACAGGGAACTCATGGACCTCCTGTCCACGTTGCCGAAGGAGAGCCGTGGGACGCGCATGTTCGTGACCGCGCCGCAGAACGTCAGGCTTTTGTTCGCGGTCGAGACCGGAGAGCACGATGTGCTGGAGGGCGGGAAGGCCGAGGGCAGGGCGAAGTCAATCGAAGAGATCCTCGGCGGAGAAGAGGAGATGCCTGCCCAGGCGGGGGAAGCGGAGGATGAGGAGGAATCCGAACGTGTCAGCGAGAACGACAGCGCGGTGGTCCGGCTCGTCAACCACGTGATTAACGAGGCATGGAAGCTCAAGGCTTCGGACATACACTTCGAGCCGACCGCGGAAGGCGGCGTGGACGTCCGGTATCGGGTGGACGGAGCGTTGTACAAGGCGCTCGACATCCCCAGGAGATACCGCGCGGCGCTGCCCTCGCGGCTGAAAATCATGGCCGGGCTCGACATCGCCGAGAAGAGGCTTCCGCAATCGGGTAAAATCTCCTTCAAGAGGTGGGGGAAAATCGACATCGAGCTGCGCATCGAGACGGTTCCGACCGCGGACGGGTCCGAGGACGCGGTTCTGAGGATCCTGTCCGCGTCCGAGCCGCTTCCGGTCGACCGGCTCGGGATGTCGCAGAGGAACCTTGCTGCCTTCAAGCGAATCATCGAGGAGCCCTATGGCCTCTTCCTCTGCGTGGGTCCCACGGGATCCGGCAAGACCACGACCCTCCATGCCGCCTTGAAGCACCTGAACACGGAGGACGTCAAAATCCTGACGGCCGAGGACCCGGTCGAAATCACCCAGCCTGGACTCAGGCAGATACAGGTGAACTTGAAGGCGGGAAGGACGTTCGCCTCGGCGCTGAGGTCTTTCCTCAGGGCGGATCCGGACATCATCATGATCGGCGAGATGAGGGACCGGGAAACCGCATCCATTGCAATCGAGGCGAGCCTCACCGGCCACCTCGTCCTGAGCACGCTGCACACGAACAGCGCGCCCGAAACAATCGTCAGGCTGGTGAACATGGAAGTCGACCCGTACTCGTTCGCTGATTCGCTCCTGGGCATCCTGGCCCAGCGGCTGCTGCGTACGCTGTGCAAGGAATGCAAGCGCGAATCGGTCCTCGGCGAGGCGGATTTGTGGGCGATGAAGGAGGAGTACGGTTCGCCCGACCGCTTCGAGTCGCTGGGCGCCAGGGCCGGCATGAAGGTGTTCAGGCGCGAGGCGAAAGGGTGCGATGCATGCCGAGGGACAGGTTTTCGCGGGCGGATGGCCGTGCATGAGGTCCTCGTGGCGGACGACGGCATCCGTTCCCTGATTACCCGCAGCGGAACCGCGCTTGACCTGAGGGACAGGGCGGTGGCCGGCGGCATGCGCACTTTAAAACAGGACGGCATAGAGAAGGTGCTCGCGGGCCATACGACGTTCGAAGAAGTAAGAGCCGTGTGCAGCAGGTAGGAATGCATGCGCGAGCCGAAGGCCGGAAGTCGATGAAGATGCGCGGGGGACTTCAGGCCAGGACCTGATAATCGCCGCCTCTGGGTGCAAGACTCTCCCGGCGGCTCCCACAGACTTCATTTTTTTCCAGGCGGCTCCCACAGGCAATTTATTTCTTCCCGGCGATTCGCTGAGGAGTGCAGAATAATATTGACGTGAATTCGACGCCGACCTGCCTGTAGCGTCAGAATAATGCCGCGAAGTCGGACGCCGCCTTGTCGAGGAGCGGCATGAGCCCCGATACGACCTTCATGTCTCCCGCTTTCGCCGCCTGCTCGGCTTCGGCTGCGAGGCTCCGGAGCTCCCCGGCTTCCATGTTGGCCGAGGCGCCTTTCAGGCTGTGGGCATGGAGCACGGCCGCCTTGCAGTCGCGCGCGTCCAGCGCAGACTTGAGCTTGCCGATGGTCGCGGGCATGTCCTTGAGGAACACCTGCACGAGCGTGTCCAGCAGTTCCTCGTCGCCGCCGAGCCGTTCCAGGGCCGCCGCCCTTCCGAACGGGGCGGTTTCCGGCGCCGGCGCGGAAGGCGGCTTCTCTCCGCCCTTGGCGCGGGCGGCAGTGCGTGCCCTATGCTTCTCGACCATCGCAACGAGCTCCGCGGCTTTCACGGGCTTGGCGATGTAGTCGTCCATGCCTGCCTCGATGCAGAGCTCGCGGTCGCCCTTCATGGCGTGCGCGGTCATGGCCACGATACGCACGTCCTTCCTGAGAACCCTCGAATCCGCCGCGCGAATCCTCCCCGTCGTCTGAAAGCCGTCCATGCCGGGCATCTGCACGTCCATGAAGACCAGGTCGAACTCTTTCCCTTCGAGGATTTCAAGCGCCTCTTCGCCGGAGGCGGCGGTTTCCACCTTGTACCCGTGCTTGCCGAGGATGCCGACCGCCACTTTCCGGTTGACCGCGTTGTCCTCGACGAGAAGGACTCGCAGTCTGCCCCTGCGCTCGAGGGTGATCATCTGGTCGGTCACCACTTCCGGCCTGCATATTGGCGCGGCGGGGTCGTCCTTGCGCCCCAGTACAAGGGCGAGGCAGTCGAAGAGCTGGCGGCTCTTGACCGGTTTCGTTAGCCGCGCGGAAACCCCTGAATCGTCGGTGCCGTTGGCGCCGCTGTCCACGGACGTGAGGAGGACGAACGACGTGCCCGCGGCGAGTCCCGATTCCCCGGCCTTGCGGAGCATGGTCAGGCCGTCCATCACGGGCATCTGGTGATCTATGAGCGCGAGCTGGAACGGACTCCCCCTGCGCGCGGCGTCTTCCAGCGCTTCCAGGCCCTCCTTCCCGTCCCTGGTCTCGTGGACCGAGCAGCCCCACGATTCGAGATTGATGCGCAATATGTTCCTGTTCGTCGGGTTGTCGTCGGTGACCAGAACCCGAAGCCCTCGCAGGTTCTCCCTGCGGGGGATGGGATGCGAGCCGCGGACGCCTTTCCCGAGCTTCATGGTGAACCAGAACTTCGAGCCCTCGCCCAGCCTGGATTCGAATCCCATTTCGCCTCCCATCATCCTCGCGAGCTGCCTGGAAATCGCCAGCCCGAGCCCCGTGCCGCCGTATTTGCGGGTCATGGACTCGTCAGCCTGGGTGAAGGACTCGAAGAGCTTCCCCTTCGCCTCCTCGGAGATGCCTATGCCGGTGTCCGACACCTCGATTCGGTACAGGCGCGTCTGCTCGTCCCCCCCGGTCCTCTCGACGCTGACGGATACCTCGCCCTTCTCCGTGAACTTGACCGCGTTGCTCACGAGGTTGAGCAGGACCTGCTTGATCCTCCCCGGGTCGCCGCGCACGTCGGTCTGCGTCTCAGGCGGCACGAGGCAGTGGAATTCGAGCCCCTTGGCTTGCGCGCGCAAAGCCATGATGTCCGCCACCGCCTCCACCGCGTCGCGAAGGTCGAAGTCGAGGCTCTCGAATTTGAGCCTGCCCGCCTCGATTTTCGAGAAGTCGAGGATGTCGTTGATAATCCCCATAAGAGCCTCAGCGGACGACTGCACGGTGGCGGCGTAGCCCCTCTGCTCCTGGTCGAGCTTCGTGTCCCGCAGAAGCTCCGTCATGCCGATTATCCCGTTCATGGGCGTGCGGATTTCGTGGCTCATGTTGGCAAGGAACTGGCTCTTCGCCTTGCTCGCCTCCGCTGCCTTCCCAGCCATCTCGTTCGCGAGGTCCATCGCGCTCTCGGCGGAGGTCTTCGCGCGCCTGAGATCCTCCTCATTCCTCTTCTGGTCCGATATGTCGAACGCGACGCCGACGAGACCGGTGATGCGGCCGCCCTGCGAGCGCAGGGGATGCATGGATACTGCCGCCGGGATGGCCGTCCCGTTTCTCAGACGCAAAGTCTGCTCTTTCCTGACTACGCCCCCGCCTTCGAGGATGCTCCTGTCCTCGGCCTCAATCATGGCTGCCACCCGCGGCTTGAAGAAATCCCTGTCCCTGAGCCCTATGGGGCTCGAAAGCCTCGCGGGGAGCAGGTCGAGAAAAGCGCGGTTGGTCATCGTTTACCTGCCATCGGTGTCTTTCAGGAACATATATGCCGGGATGTTGTCCAGCATGGATTGCAGGCGCTGCAGCAGATCGGATTTCTCCTCTTCCGCCCTCTTCCGGTCGGTAATGTCCACGAAGCTTTCGACGAAAACCCGTCTGCCCCCGATTTCCTGGACCGCCACGGTCTTGATGACCGGGACCGATCCGCCGCGGCCATCGAGCACCTCGCATTCCTTGCGCACCACCTGCATCCCCCGGTCGGAAATCGGGCAGTCGCCTTCCTCGTTGGGGCACACGAACCGATGGCACTTCCGGCCTAACACGGCTTCCCGCTCGAGCCGGATGACGTTCAGGGCGTATGGGTTGACGTCGAGCACGGCGTGCGATTCGGCGTCAACGAGCATCACGCCGACCTGGACGGCGTCGAGGATGCTCTTCAGGCGCTGCTCGCTCTCCCTGAGCATGTTCGCCATTTCGTGGCGTTCGGTTATGTCCCGCACCACCGCCTGCAGCACGCGCCTGCCGTCGAGCTCCATCGAGTTGAGCAGGACCTCGGCGGGAAAAGGCTTGCCGGTGTCGAGCCTCTTGTGCATCCATTCGAAGCGGTTGCTGCCCTTCTCCATCGCGTCCCTGATGCGGATATTCGCAAGCTTCATGGAATCGGTCCCGCAGGGCTGCAGCGGCGGGGATAGGTCGGCGGGATGCTTGGTGCAGAACTCGCGCTTGTCCCTGCAGCCGAATATCCCGACCGTCGCCTGGTTGCAGTCGAAGAATCCGCGCTCGTCCAACAGCATGACCGCGTCGCTCGTGGAATCGAACAGGCTGCGGAACTTCGTCTCCGAACCCTTGATAGCGGCTTCCGCCTTCTTCCGCTCGGTTATGTTGATTGCCGATCCTACGATG
>DYIT01000071.1:0-12126 GCA_020723505.1 Candidatus Kuenenia stuttgartensis | reverse complement strand
GTGTCGGAATCCCGGCAGAGGCAGGCGGAGAAATTGGCCCATGCGCGCGTTCCGTCCCTGCGCTTTATCTCAATCTCGAAGTTCCTGACAAGTCCGTCTCTCAGCAGCATCTCTTTCAGGCGTTCGCGGTCGGCAGGATTGGCGTACGTGTCGGACGCGTAGGCTTCGCTTATCGCCTCTTCCTTTGTCGGGAAGCCCATGATTTCCGCGAGAAGGTTGTTGCATTCGAGCAGTCTCCCATCGGCGAATCTCGTCCTGAAAAGGCCGACCTGGGCGTTTTCGAACAGGTTCTTCAGATCATTCCCGGCGTCGGCTGCGTCCGCCCCGGACACGTATCCGTAGAGGCTCGTCTGCAATCCGGCCGCCGGTTTCCCCGTCTTTTTTCCCTTGCCCATCGCGCATCCTCGAAAAACACCATCTGCCGGCGGGTTTAAAGCAATCGGCGAGCCAATTGGGCTGCATCTGTATATTCTTGAGTATCAATGAGTTATGTAAATAAGGTGAGACGAGCCGTGTCGGTTCTTCCCGACACTGTTGCGATTATCCCACGCGAAGCGGAGCGCCACGTGCTTCGCGTGGGAGATTGGAAGCTCCGCTCGTACTCCCTCTCCCCCCGGGATTCGGGGGAGAGGGATGGGGAGTGGGGGCGATTATTCCACGCGAAGCACGTGGCGCTCCGCTTCGCGTGGGATCAGTAGTCGTCGGAGTAGAATGCGTGATCGGGCTCGAGCTTGACCCGGAAGATTGCGAACCCCACTGTCTGCGGGTTGTTGCGCCTCGAGACTATGACGAGAACCCATGTGCCCTTTTTCACCGCGTCCATGGACTGGTTCCTGTCCCAGACGAATTCGCCCGGGCCGGGTTCGACCTGGGCCCTGGCGGCGGCGCGGAACTTTCCCGAGACGGGGCATATGAATTCGGCGTCGATTCGATATTCATTCGTGGAAAATGCCGGGAGCGAGGAGTCCCGGGCCATCTTCCGGAACGAGAAGGCCATGCATCCGTTCTTCACCGAGACCGCCGTCTCCTCGATTCTCAGGGGGGGTTTTGGAAGCCTGTCGAAGGAGATCATTGAGTAGAAGGATCCCTTGTCGGGGTCCCTGAGGTCAATCCTGAACGAGATTTGGTCGAGGCTGAAGACGTCCAGGGCGACCATGTCGGAGAACACGTCCCATGCGCAGGCGCGGTTGTTCACGTCGAAGACCCTCTTCATCGGCGTGGTGGCGGGGATGGACTTGTCGGGTTTCCCGGCTTCCGCCGCGCTGAACTTGACGTCCTCTTCCGAGACCTTCCATCCTACCGTGTAGGAGACCCAGAGGTACTTGCCCTGCCAGGACGCCGCCGAGGGCTCGAAACCCGCGACGAGCCGGATGGACGCTTCGTCCGAGGCCGATCCGCCCGCGGAGTCGAGTCCGATAATCCTCACCCGGACGAAGTTCGAATAGTCCCTGCCCAGCGCGGTCAAATCGAAGGTGAAGGTCTTGCCGTCTATCCTGAGGGGCGTGAGTGGTGCGAATTCCCCGCGGTTGGCGAAGGCGAAGAAGAAGGCGGTCTTGACGACCTCCTCGGATGACTCGTAGGACACGGTGACGAGCTGGCCCGTCTGCGAGGATCCGGAAATCCTCACGTAGAGCGGCTTGATGGGCAATGAATCGAACGAGGCGCTTCCGTACCGGTTCTTGAGCGTAAGCCTCAGGATGACCGGCCTGCCGTCGTAGGAGGATTTCCTGACGTCCGCCCACAGGTCCCATTGGATTTCGTCGCGGGCGGGCACGAGCCTCGCGTTCCTGGCAGGAGAGAACGACTCCCCGTGCGACCAGGAGAACTCCAGCCAGTCGGGCGACCCGAAAATCCTGCATGGTATCGCGTACGCGCCTGATCCTCCCTGGACCGGCTTGTCGAGCGACGCGGACAGCGCGCTCGCCTCGGCAAAGTCCGAGAATCCGCCCGTTCCCCTGGCGGCGCGCAGTTTCAGCTTCAGCGGGCCTTGAAGGCCGGAGCCGACGTCGCGGCTGAATTCCCACGAGATGCGGCCCCCTCCGGCCTCGGCGGCGCCCGCCTTGCGCCATTTCCCGGAAGCGGCGTCCAGGAAGCTCAGCTCCACCGGCGAATCCGCCGGAAGGACCGAGTACTCGATTTCTATCCTGGGCCCGGCCTGTTTGACCGAGCGCACTTTGAGGGAGACCAGGTCCAGGACGCTTTCCGCGGATTTGAGTCCTGCGGCGTTTCTGGCGGATATGAACACGTACAGCCTGCCGCCCGAATCGCGGGGAAGGCCGGCGTGCCGGAACACAATCTCATCCGCGGTCCTCTCCACGAACTCGTCGGGCCTGAGCTCCCTCTGCGACTGCTTTGAACCGGCGAACACGCTGATTGACTCGGAAGGGACGTTCGCCAGCTTGAGCTTCAGCCTCACCGCGTCCTCTTCCTGGACCGCCTCGGCTATCTCCACTGCCGGGCCCGGAGGAAGCAGTTCGGCGTCCCCTATGAATCTGCCGTCAGTCGTGGCCCTCAGCCTGACAATTCCCGTGTAGGCATCGAGCCCGTCAGCCTTGAGGTCCCATGTCGCGGCGAAGGATTCCCCGGTCTTCACAGGGTCCGAGATTCCCCGCGCCGCCTCGAACGTCTTCCCGTCCTTCGAGTGCTCGAACCTGAGGAGGCCCGTCTTTCCCCATGCCTTGAAGGAGATCCTGACGTGCCCGGGCTTGCTCTCGTCGTGCTTGAGGGACTCGAACGTGACTCCCGGGGCTATGTAGATGTGCACCGTCTGGAAAGCATCGTCCAGCGGCTTGCGATACCAGTCCTGCCCGGTAATCTTGAAACTGATGGGAGTCCGCGTGTCCGACGGGCTGATCTCGCCGGGATAGGACCACTCCCACGAGTTCCCTCCCCGCTCCTTCACGCTTATGCGTTTTTCCGGCCTGTTCCAAAGCTTGAGGAAGAACTCCGGCGAAAAAACCTGGCCCTCGGTCTCGAGAGTGAACACGAGCTTGTTTCCGTCCCAGGACATCGGTGCGTCGGTGATCCTTCCCGGCGCCGGGAAAGCCACCCTGGTGCACGCCGGCTGCCCGATATTGTCGCCGGTTATCACGAACGTTCCGGTCATGCCGTAGAGCTTCTTCGGCGACGCGACGTTCCAGGCCGCGGTCTTGCGCGCCTGGTCGAACTCCGCACCCGTGTCCATGAACTTCGACGGGTCGGCGGAGTAATCGCGCGCCTCGATGGAGTAAAGGAGCCTCGGATTCTCTATGGAGTCCGACCCGAAGATTCCCCCGAGCAGCCCTGTCCTCGAGGATTCGTACTTGAACTCCAGCGTGAGGTGCATGGAGCGGACCAGGCCCTCCCTTGCGTCCCTCTCCACGAAGGACACATTCAGGGCGCCGCAGCCGGCTATCGCGGGCGCGAGAAGAACCGTAAATAAGGTAAACGTCCGCATATCGGATACCGACAACGTGCGCGCCCGGCCCCCGGATAATTCACGTTCCTTCGTGAATTATCCGGCCGGCAAGCCCGGGCAACAGCCTTGACCCTCTCCATGTCCGCCGAGTCAAGGCTATTCGAGCATCGGATCAGGGATGCCTTCCTGGCTCAGTTCCTTCATGATGTCCGGCTCGCCCTCCATGTTCGCCTTGCCGAACCAGCGGTTGGCCTCGGACTTGTAGAACCCGTCGCCCATCTTGTTGTACAGCTCGAGGTTGAAGCATCCCATGGCGTAATAGTAGTAATCCTTCTCCCCTTCCGAGGCGATGAGCTTCTTGACGTACTCGATGCCCGCCTTGAGCATGTTGACCTCGCCCGAGCGGAAGTACGCGGTGATTATGTACTCCTGCAGGGCCTGCTTCTGGCGCTCGTCGGGGATGGTCGCGGTGTCGAGGCCCGCTTTCCACGCTTCGATGGCCGACTCGAACTGCCCCTTAATCCTGTATATCGATCCCTTGACCATGTAGGGCTTCACGTTCTTCGCGTCGTCCGAGATCTCTTCATCCGCCTTTTCGAGCGCCTCGTTGAGCTTCTTCTCGAGCGCGGCCTTGTCCTTCTCCTGGAACGCCTCCTTTGCCATCTCCCACGACGATGTCGATTCGCAGCCCGCGAACGCGAGCGCGAAGGCGGCCAGCGCGGCCATTACGATGAAATCCTTCTTCATCTCCGTCTCCTTAGCTCAAAAGCTGTAGTTTCCGACTTTCCTCTCGGTCCTGCGGCCGTCGGCCTCGCTGCAGGTCACCGCCACCACCTTGAACCGCCAGTGCCCCTCGTGGAAGAAGGGCGCGAACTTGAACTTCATCACCGCCTTCCTGTCCAGCTTCAGGATCTCTATCACCCTCTTCTGGTGCAGGTAGACCTCGTACATCATGACTTTCGTAATGAGCCCGAACACGTAAGCGCTCGATGCCGACCCCCCGATTTTGCCGAGCGCCCTGTTCAGGGTCTCCAAATAGAATCCCGTCTTCTTCCTCTCGAGGACGACCGTGGAATACTCGGGGAATCTCGCTCCCAGTTCGCCCGTCTTCCATTCGGCCGGCTCCGGGAAAGACGGGGAGGAGTAGTCGCTCACCACCACGTACTTCTTCGTCCCGGACAGGTAGACGTCGATTATCCCGAACAGGCTCGGCTGGCTCTTGGCCTCCTGGTCCGTGGCGCTGAAGAATTCGAAGGGGATGAATTCCGATTCGACGGTCTTCAGGTTGACGCCGCGCATGAGGTTCGACAGTTCGGACGCGTACCTGGCGCCGTCGAACGTCTCCCTGAACTTGTCGACGTTCTCCCTCACCTCCCTCGCCTCGTCGAGCTTCTTCTTCTCCTCCGCAATCCGTTCCCATTCCTCCTTCACCTTGGCCCATTCGTCGGCGGACATGCTCGATTCCTTGAGCTTCTTCTCTATCTCCGCCTCCTTCGAAGCCGCGCGCTTGTAGGCCTCCTCTATCTTCTTCCATTCCTCCCTGTTCTTCTCCTGCGCTTCGGATATCCTCTTCTGCTCCTCGTTCATCTTCTCCTGGCTGCGCTCGAGGTTCCCCTGCCTTTCCTCTATGCTCTTCGCCAGGTCCTTCACTTCCGATTCCCTCTTCTTCAGGTCCTCTTCCGCCTTCCTGCGCGCATCCTCCGAGGCCTTTATGTCCGCCTGCTGCCTGAGCAGAGTCTGGGCAAGCTGCTCGATTTCATCCCTCCGCTTGTCCAGGTTCTCCTCCTTCGCGTTCAGGCGCTTCTCGAGGTCCTCGATGACCGATTCCTTCTTCGAAGCCGCCTCCTCCTTCTTGCGGGCCTCCTCCTCCCGGGTCCGGACCTTCTCCTCGAGATCCGCGATTTGCGAGGCCTTGGCGTCGAGCTCGGTCTTCTGCTCGGCCATCTCCGTCTTGAGCTTGTCCACCTCGGATATCCTGTCCTTGAACCGCTTGTCGAAGTCCTCCTCGAGCTTCTTCTCGAGCTTCTCCTTCTCCTTGCGGAACTCCTCCTCGAGCCGCGCCTTTATCTGCCTGGCTTCCGCGGACTGCTCCTCGTGGACCACGATCCCCGCGGCCTCCACGGCGGTTACTTCAGCAGGCTTTTCGAGACGCACGATGCCCGCCAGCGTCGCTGCCGCGACCGCCGCCAGTATCACCGTGAATACCGCAATGTCCTTCATGCAATTCCCCGCAAGCCCACCTCCGGCGGACCGCCCGAAGCCGGTCGCGGATCCGCTCCCGGAAGGGTGCCTAGTTCTTCGACTCCTTCGAAGGCTCGGGCTCCTTCCGGCTCTCGGCCCTCCTGTTCCAGGCCTCGAACATCGTGTACAGGTCGGGCTCGGACAGCCGGCGCGCAATCACCGACATGTCGGCCCTGCCCTTGCCCAGGATGCCCATGACGAAATCCTTGAGCAGCGCGTAATAGGAGATCTGCGACTTCGGCGGGCCGCCGTCGAACTCGGGCTGCTCCTGGCCCTCCTCGTAGAGCTCTATGGGATCGCTGAGATAGTACTTCTCGCCCTTCTCGGCCGTGGGATACTCCCTGGTGGCGAGCCTGTGCTTTATGTACCTGATGCGGTTGTCTACGCCCTTCATGGCCCTCTCGTACTCGTTTATCTGCATCTTGCTCTTGCGCGAGGTGGCCATGTAATCGAGCCAGATGTTCTCGCACCGCTGCTCGATGGTCTCCTTGTTCTGGTCCGACTTGATGAGTCCGACGAAGGACTGCTTCACAACCTCCTTGGACCTGTCGAGCTCAATCTGCGCCTTCTTGAGGTTGCTGTTGTAGTCGTCCCTCACGTCGGTGAGCCGGGCGATCTCCTCCTTTTCAGGGTCGTCCTGGCTCTGCTCCATCTCCTCGAGGTTGTCCTTGAACATCTTGAAGAAGGAGTCCTTGCGCTTCTGGAAGTCCTCCTTCCTCTGGGCGTCGGTCTTCTCGGGCTGGCCTTCTCCCCCGGCGGGCTTCACGTCTTCGGGAGGCGTTCCTCCGCCGTTATCGCCGGGCTTGTCCTCGCAGAGCGCGGCGACCGGGAACGCCGCCGCGAACAGGAACGCAACCACGAAATTCATGATGATTCTTGACATCTGTTCCTCCTTGCTCGAATTCCAATCGTCGTTCCCGGAATCGGCGCCCGCGGGCGCCGCACGGTCCGGGCGCGCGAATCAGCGGTACTTCTTCTCGATGGCCTCGAACTCCTTCTCGAGCTCCTTCTTCTCCTTGTCCGAGACCTTTATGGACTCCGGATTCATGGGCGCCGGGATGAAGATGTCGGGCATCTTGGCCATCACGTCCAGCGTCTTCTCGAACTCCTCCCCGAACCCGTTGCCGGCCTTGAGGAATTCCTTCACCTCGTCCGGTATGTCCACGACGTCGAGCATCTCCTTGGTCTTGTACATGTTGAATGTGAGCCTGAGCGACTTCTTGAGCGCGTCGACGATGTGCGGGAGCTGGCCCACCCTCTCGCCGAAGGACTTCACCTTGTCGCTGAACTCCTTGGCCCTCTTCCTGTGAATCACCTGCATCTTCGATGCGTAGATGCCGAACTTCTTGTACGCGCTGTACATGTATTCGACCGTCCGCTTGCGCTTCTGCAGCGCAATAACGGTCTCAGAGTCCTTGCCGTGGATGTTGCTCTCCACGTCTATCTTGTCGTCTATGTTCTGGACGGTCATCTTGTACCGGTCAATCAGCGTGTCGATCTCCCCGATGATGTCCGCAAGGTACTTGCCCTTCGCGTAGATGCTGTACTCGTACCTCTTGAGCGCGCCCACCACGCTGTACTCGTACTTGCGCAGGTTGCTGAACGCGTTGTACTGGCCGAGAAGCACCTTCACGAAGTCCTCCTTGACCTCCCAAATCTCCTCCTCCGTAATCTTCTCGCCCTTCTTGAGCTTCTCCTCGATTGCGTCGCGCTTGGAGGCCACCTTGTCCACCTCCGCCGACGCCTTCTTCACGCTCTCGTTGGCCTTCCCGTAGGCCTTCAGAATCTCGTCCAGCCTCTTTGCCTCCGCGGTGTGCCCCTCGTCCTCGTCGGCGCAGAATGCCGGAGGACAGAAAAGGAATCCGCACGCCAGAATCCACGGAACCGCTTTGATTGTCGATGCCATGTCGAATCTCCTTGTATAAAGCTCCCCCGGCTCAGTCGTGCCGGATGGAATCCCTTTCGACCGCAAGAAACTCGAGCCGTTTGACCTTCTTCTTCGTCAGATAGTTTATCACGTCCACCAGCACCCCGGTGCCGGCTTCCCTGTCCGATATTATCTCCACTACCACCGGCCTCCCTGCCGCTTCGCCCGACGTCTCGGCGTCGAACTCCCTGAAAAGGTCCTCCGCCGAATCCATCTTCCTGTCCCCGAGGAACAGGACCCCGTCGGATGAAAGCTGTATCACCTTCCGGACAGGTTCCTCGTCCTCAATCTTGTCCCCGGTTGCCACGGCCTCCGATACCTCGGGCAGGTTGACCTTGACGGTGGATTTCTTGATCTGGGTCACCGACAGGAAGAAGGCGAGAAGTATGAATATGACGTCTATCATCGACATGGTGTTCGACACCACGCCGAACGTCTTCCTGCGCGTTGATCTCCTAATCCTCGCCACTGCCGAAACCCCCGGAACGGCCGCGCCTTCGGGCAGGGCCGCTCATATCTCCTCGACTATGAAGTCGCTCTTCGAAAGATCCTTCCTCGTATCCGCCTTGGCCGGCGATATGTCCAGCGTGTCCTCTCTCTGGCGGAACGGATTGAACTGCCCCGGTTCCCCGCCGGCGGACCGCGCCGTCGCGCTCACGGGCCTCGCTGATTCCGGCAGCCGCCCGGCGGCGCGCCGCACGGTGTTCACCCTGGAAATTATCGATTTCCCGAGCATCTCCGAGAGTGCGCCGAACATCCCGGAGGCTATTATCGCCACGATGGAGACGGCGAGACCGAGAATCGTCGTGTACAGGGCGACCGACAGCCCCGAAACCGTCTGCGAAAAATCGCTTTCGATGTAGTTGAGGCTCCACGACACACCCACGACGGTTCCGAAAAGCCCGAAGCTCGTGCTCAGCGACGCAATGAGCGTGAGGAACCCCAGGAAGCGCTCGGACCTCCCGAGCACCGCATCCATCTCGTCCTCCCACATCTTGTCGTCCCCGCGGAACTTGTCGGCGACCAGGGCCACTCCCGTATATATGCTCCGGGAGAGCTTCTTCTCGAGCCTCGCGGCAGGATACCTTGCCTTGAGGAACCCCTCGAACCCGTCCGCGTGCCCGTCCCGGACGTACTCGGCGATGAGCCTCTTCTCCCTGAACATGCGGACCGAGGCGCAAACCCAGAAGACAATCCTGTCGATGATTATGGACCAGGAGAATACGTTCAGGATGATCAGGGGGATGTTCAGCGCCTCCCCCTTGCAGATGAGATCCCTGACCGAGGGGACCGAAAGTTTCAGGAGTTCCTCGGGAATGGTCATCTAAACCGCCCTGTCCCCGGCATGAAGCCGTGACTTGCCGACCTCGGTTCCGCGGAAAGCCTGAGCCGGATTGTCGGCGGAATCAACCTCGCGGGGGGTCGCCTGGTTGTCTTCCAGAAACAGCTTTCTCATTCTATACCCGGCGTGGTTCCAGTCAAGTGCGGCAGGTCGGGAAACGCTGCTCGACCTGCCCGGACTCCCCACGCCGAAAGCAAATCTGCAAATTGCGGGCCAATCGGCTTCTTTGCCGACACCTGCCGAATCCGCTTCTGCCCGGAATTCAGGCATCATTATAAACGATTATCTCCAGGAAATTTCCGTTGGCTTCGGATTTTATTTCCGGATTTCGTTCGCATCCTGAAGAAGGCGCCGACTTGTAAACATTGGAAATTATCGGACACCTGCATTGTTTTTGTGGATTGAGACGGCGGATTCGATTCAGATTGGGTATCAGGCTCATCGTGCGGGCGGCGAATCGCAGAACGGAGGAAGTCAGAAAGGATCAACCCCGGCCGCCCAGGCAGCCGCGCGGGCGGCAAGCTCCATCAAGTCCTGGCTTTCCATGCCCGGATGGCAGTCCTCCTCGAAAGCCATTGCCTTCGACAGCTTCCTGTACTCGTGCGCGAACTTGATGTAGTCCGATTTATCCGCCGCATCCCGTATCTTGTCCGCCATTGCCCATGCATGGACGATTGCTTCCCAGTACGCGAGCAAATCGCCCCCATGCATGCCCGCCGGAACGGGCGGAGCCTCGCGCCTCGCTTTGGAGGTCGCGAAAAGCGATTCGAGAGCCTTCACCGCCGATGCCGCCGCCTGGGCGTCCTCCCTCGCGACCGCGGCCTTGAGACCCGCAAGGAGTTCGCGCTTCGCCGCGGCCCTCTTCCAGCCGGCTATCAGGTCCCGGCGCTCCCCTTCTCCGAGCGATGGTATGCTCCGGGTTTCTACCGGATTCCTCCGGGTCTCCTCCACGAGCCTCCTGTGCGCCCTTTCCGCTAGCGACATGTCGCCGCATGCAACGCCCTTCTCGAAATGCGACGCCAGTGCCCCCAGTCCCGGCCCGCCCGAGACGCGCTCCGCCGCCCAGGCGATTTCCATCATGAGCTCGCCGTCGAGGTCCGGTGCCGCAAGCAGCCCCCTCAACCGCTCTCCTGCGTCATCGAATCCCAGCCTGCCCAGAGACACGGCCGCCTCTATCCTCGTCGAGACGTCCCGGTCGGACTTCAGGGCGTCGAGCAGCGCCCGGATGCTGCGCCTGTCCCCGGCGCGGCCGAGCGCCTGCGCCGCAGCCGCCCTGACGGAGGCGTTGGCATCGGTGGCGAGCACGTAAGCCAGATGCTCCGCGCATCCCGGGACCGGGCCCCGCGAAGGCCAGGTCATCTCAATAACATGGCAGGCGCCCAGCCTCACGTGGAAGGAGGGGTGGAACTCCTCGGCGGGAGATCCGGCGTACAGCGCCTTGAGGACGTACGGCCCGGTCAGATCCCATGCGGCGGAAAGCGTCTCCTTCGCCTTCTGGGCGAAGTAGTAGCGCTCTCCGCCCATGCGGGCAATCTCCTGCTCGATTCTGAACGCGAGCCTCCCCGCGTCCGTGCGGTCGAGCTTCGGCCTGCCCGGGGACGATTCCACGCCTTTCGAATGGAACCATGCGGCCCATGCATCCGCCGACTGTTCCCTTTCTGGCCTGAGCGCATATGGATTCAGCTTGAAATCAAGCCCAGTGCATTCCCTCAGCGCCTCGTCCGCCGCGGAGATGCTGAACACGTCCCAATAGAGGGCGTTGACGAGCACCGGAAGCCCGGAGGAATTCCCCAGCCTGCACAGGGCCCTGGCCGCTGCGATGCGGGCCGGACGCTTCCTCTGGGCGGTCTCGAACTGCCAGCGGAGGAGGTCAGGGACGGCCGACATGTCCCCGATGAGGCCGAGCGTGTCCATGCACGAGGCCTGGACCTCGTACGATTCATCCTCCAGGCCCTGCGCAAGCGCATGGACCGCGAGATTGGATCCGATTGCGCCGAGGATGGAGGCTGCCTCCTGTTTTGCATCCTTGCTCCCGTAACGCAGGACGTTGGCGAGCGCCCGGACGGAGGCTTCGCCGCGGCCGATGAGAGACTTGCGGGTTTCCTCGGCCGCCTCGAATCCTCCCTCACGCGACCCGAGGACCGAGACCAGCCTCTCTATCCCGGCTTTGGTTTCCGCTCCGGCCGAATCGGCGGCGGCAGTAAGCCGGATTTCGAGCTGCTTCTCGAACTGCTCCGGAGAGGGAGGGGCGTCGGGCAGGGGAGGCCTCGTCACCGGCGCGGAGTCCGCCTCCCTGCCCTCCTCGGGACCGAGTAGCAGTCCAAGTGCCGCCATGAGACCGAGGGCAGCGGCGACCATGCCGATGAAAAGGATGTCGGTTCTGGCGTTCATTTCACGCTCGCATCAAGCGTTTTCTCGAAGAGAACGACGCGCTTGTCCATGGAGAGCGCCGTGGATACGGCGACGTTTCCCGGCCTCAAGGAATAAAGGAGGCGCACCCTGACTCGGGCGGTCCCCGCGGGGACTTTCGCCGTTCGCGTTACCGTCTCGCCCGGCTTAATCTGCGTGTTGGGGCCCGCCTCGTTTCTATACGGATTCCGGAACCTCGCCTCGAACAGGGGAGCGCTGCCTTCCGGTGCATCCGGATCCTCGGCGACGAGGTCGACCGCCCTGTGTCTGGCGTCGGTCGGGAGGTTGTGCCCGCAGCCTGTGTTGCTCACCTCGGCATGCACGCTGCCGCCGTCAATCCAGGCATTCACAGTGGCAGCGGTCTTTAGGAACTCGAGGTCATGCCCTCCCCTGCACGCGTGCGAGCTGAACTTCCCGGACTTGCCCTCCACCTTCGGCATGTGGCAGTCGATGCAGTCCTTGTACGAATCCGGGTCGTTGAAGAACCTGGACGTCTTCCATTCGTCCACGGTCTTGTGCTGGTTATGGCAGCCTGCGCACAGCGCAATGGCGGTCGCGCGGTCCAGTTTCCGAACCGGCTTGCACCATGCCCCTTCAACGGCCCGCACGGCCGCTGTCCCGTCCGGGGTGTAATGGCAGGTGATGCAGCCCACCCCTTCGAGCTGCCTTACAGACCTGGCGGTCGGCGACGCTCCGATCCCGGTCAGGAACACTGGTTCAGGAGCATGGCAGGGCCAGCAGTCCTTAGAGGTCGCGAAATCGCGCGACAGGCCGCGCACGTCCGGGTCGGTCCACGCCATGCCGTGGTAT